>NZ_JBEPAL010000057.1:0-16042 GCF_040298625.1 Streptomyces sp. NPDC001532 | reverse complement strand
GGCTTCCGTCGCGACGACCGCCGCGACGACAACCGTCGTGACGACCGCGCCGGCTTCCGCCGCGACGACCGCTCGGGTCACCGTGGCAGCGACCGCCCCTTCAACCGTGACCGCCAGGGCGACCGTCCCGGCTTCCGCACCGGCGGCCACGAGCGTCCCTACGGCCGCCGTGACGACCACCGCAGCGGTGGCTCCTTCGGCCGCCGTGACGACAAGCCGCGCTGGAAGCGCAACGGCTGACACTGACAGCTGAACCTTCCGAGGGCCCGTACGACTCCGGTCGTACGGGCCCTCGGCTTTTCCGGTTGTGACGTGTGTCACGCCTTCGGCGAGGGAATTGCTGGGGGCATGACAGATGACGGCAAGGTGAGCGGGCTGTCGGACGAAGAGCGGCTGGCCCAGCTCGGCTACACACAGGTACTGGCCCGCCGGATGTCCGCGTTCTCCAACTACGCGGTCTCCTTCACGATCATCTCGGTGCTGTCGGGATGCCTGACGCTGTACCTGTTCGGGATGAACACCGGCGGCCCTGCGGTGATCACCTGGGGCTGGGTGGCCGTGGGGCTGATGACGCTGTTCGTCGGGCTGGCGATGGCGGAGATCTGCTCGGCGTATCCGACCTCGGCGGGGCTGTACTTCTGGGCGCACCGGCTGGCACCGGAGCGCAGCGCGGCGGCCTGGGCGTGGTTCACGGGCTGGTTCAACGTGCTGGGGCAGGTCGCCGTGACCGCCGGCATCGACTTCGGGGCGGCGTCCTTCCTCGGGGCGTATCTGAACCTGGAGTTCGGCTGGGCGGTCACGCCGGGCCGCACGATCCTGCTCTTCGCGGCGATCCTGCTGCTGCACGGCCTGCTGAACACCTTCGGCGTGCGGATCGTCGCGGTGCTCAACAGCGTGAGCGTGTGGTGGCACGTGCTGGGCGTGGCGGTGATCGTCGGCGCGCTGGCCCTCGTACCGGACCGCCATCAGTCCGCTTCCTTCGTGTTCGGCGAGTTCGTGAACAACACGGGCTGGGGCAGCGGCCTCTACGTGGTGCTGCTGGGCCTGCTGATGGCCCAGTACACCTTCACCGGCTACGACGCCTCCGCCCACATGACCGAGGAGACCCACGACGCCTCGACCGCCGGGCCGCGGGGCATCGTGCGGTCCATCTGGACCTCCTGGATCGCCGGCCTCGTCCTGCTGCTCGGCTTCACCTTCGCCATCCAGTCGTACGAGGGAGCCCTCACCTCCGCGACCGGTGTGCCGCCTGCCCAGATCCTGCTGGACGCGCTCGGCGCGACCGCGGGCAAACTGCTGCTGCTCGTGGTGATCGGGGCGCAGCTGTTCTGCGGCATGGCGTCGGTCACCGCCAACAGCCGCATGATCTACGCCTTCTCCCGCGACGGCGCCCTCCCCTTCTCCCGGGTGTGGCACACCGTCAGCCCGCGCACCCGCACGCCCGTCGCGGCGGTGTGGCTGGCGGCGGGCGGCGCGCTCGCGCTGGGGCTGCCGTATCTGATCAATGTCACGGCGTACGCGGCGGTGACGTCGATCGCCGTGATCGGGCTCTACATCGCCTACGTCATCCCGACCCTGCTGCGGCTGCGCAAGGGCGCCGCCTTCGAACGGGGGCCCTGGCACCTGGGGCGCTGGTCCCGGGCGGTCGGCGTGGTGGCGGTCGGCTGGGTCGGGGTGATCACGGTCCTGTTCATGCTGCCGCAGGTGTCGCCGGTCACCTGGGAGACCTTCAACTACGCGCCGGTGGCCGTGCTGGTGGTGCTGGGCTTCGCCGCGGCCTGGTGGTTCGTTTCTGCGCGGCACTGGTTCCTGCGGCCCGCGGCGCGCGAGCGGGCCGCCGTACGGGAAAGCGCCGATTCATAGGCTCCGGGGCGGTTGGAGGCGGTTCCTTCCGCCGCCCCGGCCGTTCGGCCGCGCCGTGTCCCCGATACCCGATCGGCGACACGGCCCGATCCGGCTATGCTCGGGGTGGCGAACATCGCCTGGGCCCTTAGCTCAATTGGCAGAGCAGTGGACTTTTAATCCATTGGTTGTGGGTTCGAGTCCCACAGGGCCTACCGCCGGACCCCAGCTCGACGCAGTGACGAGCTGGGGTCCTGTCGTGTCCGCCGTCCCTCACGGCCCCCGGTGCAGCAGATGCCGGTTCGGGGCCTCGGCCGCCTCCTCGTACTCCGGCAGGACGACCACGTCGACGCCCTGAGCGGTCAGCGCTCCCGTGCCGTCCGCCGCCGTGACGAAGGTGTCCGGCTCCCGCCACGCCGTGACGACCCGGCGGACTCCGGCGTCCAGGATCAGGCGTGCGCAGGGGCGGGGCCGGGAGGAGCGGTGGGTGCAGGGCTCGAGGCTGCTGTACACCGTCGCGCCGGCGAGCCGCGGGTCCGCCGGGTCGATCTTCGCCAGGGCCGCCTCCTCGGCGTGGACGACCGGGTCGTCGCCCTCCCGTGAGTGGCCGCGGGCGAGTTCGGTGCCGTCGGCGGCGACCACCACCGCGCCGACGCTGAACGCCGTCGACGACGGAGGGCACCGGCGGGCCAAGTCGCAGGCCAGGGCGAGCCAGTGACGGTCCGCCGCCGAGGGTGCCGTCCCGGTGCCGGGCGCGGTGGGTTCGTAGCGCATGAGGACGACGTCGCCGACCGGCCGGGTCTCCACGAGGCGCAGACGGCCGTCCTGGTAGGGGCCGGGGCCGAAGAGCCGCGGTGCGGCCGGGTCGCCCACGAACAACGGGGCCAGCGCCAGTTGCAGTTCGTCCGCCAGGCCCTGGCGCAGCAACTGGGTGTGGACGGTGCCGCCGCCCTCCACCATCAGCCGCCGCACACCGCGGCTGTCGTGCAGGTCCGCCAGGACCGAGCGCCAGTCCAGATCCTCGCCGAGGGCCACGAGTTCGGCCGCGACGCCGGTCGCCCGCAGGCGTTGCGCGCCCCTCGGCGTCGTGTAGACGACCTTCTCGCCGCCCGTGTGCCAGAACTGCGCCCCGGGATCGAGGTCGCCGGTCCCGCTGACCGTCACCTTCAGCGGGTACTCCGGTTTCCCGGCCGCCACCCGGGCCGCCCGGCGCTCGGCGGAGTTGACCAGGAGCCGCGGATTGTCGGCGCGGATCGTGCCGGCGCCGACGAGGATCGCGTCCACGGACGCCCGGACCTCGTCGACCCGATCGAAGTCGGCGGGCCCGGACAGGAGGAGGCGTTCGGGGCCGGTGTCGTCCAGACAGCCGTCGAGGGAGACGGCGGCGGAGAGCAGGACGTACGGGTAGGGCATCGGCGCACCCATCTGCGAGCGATCGGCTGGGTCGGGCACGGGGCACTCGGCGCTTCGGGCCCGGTGCCGCGTCTGTACCGCCCCATCCTGGCCAATCGCTCCGCGGAGCCCGTGCCCCGGGCCGCCGGCCGCGGACGACGGACCATGCCGAGCAGCTGAATACGGGCTGATTTCCGCAGGTCAGAGGCGCTGGACGGAAACCCTGGCGCGAATGGTCCCGCGGATGGCGTATGCTGGTTTCACCGACGCGGGGTGGAGCAGCTCGGTAGCTCGCTGGGCTCATAACCCAGAGGTCGCAGGTTCAAATCCTGTCCCCGCTACTGAAGACTCAGGGCCGGAACCCATGAAGATGGGTTCCGGCCCTGAGTGTTTTCCCGTGAGTGCTTTCCCCTGCGTGTCTGCCCCCGGTGTGTTCTCCCCCGGTCGGCCCTTCCGGCTCGCCGCCCGCAGCCGCTCCGGCGACTCTGGACGGGCGAGGCGGTGCGAGGCGGTGGCGGACGATCTCAGGGACCCGGCGGGACCGGCGGACCCATGGGGCTCGTGGGACTGGCGGGAGACGAGTGGTGCGGGAGACAAGTGGTGCGGTCCGAAGACCTCGGCCCCGGCCCCGGCCCTGGCCCCGGCGGCGTGCCCGCGTCCGCACACACGCCCACGCCTACGCCCACGCCCGTGCCGTCCGGCCCTGACGAGGAACGGCGGATCTCGTACGCGCGGACCCTGGTCCGCACCCTGCCCATGCTCCTCGTCGTCCTCGGCGGCTGCTACGACTACTTCACCCCCGAGAACTACACCGCCGCCCCGCTCTTCGTCGCCGCGCCACTGATCGCCGCCCCGCTGCTCTCCCGGCGGGCCACCGTCCTCACCGGGATCGCGGCGCTCGCCGTCGTCCTCGTGGTGCACATCCGGTACGGCATCGCCCTGCGCGTCGACGCGATCACCGAGACGGTCACCGTGGCGGTCGTCTCCGTCCTCGCCGTGGTCGTCAACTGCCTCGTCGGCCGCGGCCACGCCCGGCTCGCCACCGCCCGTGAGATCGCCGAGGCGGCGCAGCGCGCGGTGCTGCCGGAGCCCGCGGCACGCATCGGCGGCTACGAGATCGCCGCGCGCTACGAGGCCGCGCAGGCGGACGCCTCCATCGGCGGCGACCTCTACGCCGTGCAGGACAGCCCGTACGGGGTGCGGCTGGTGGTCGGGGACGTGCGGGGCAAGGGGATGGGCGCGGTGGCCGCCGTCGCCGTGGTGATCGGCGCGTTCCGTGAGGCCGCCGAGCACGAGGGGACGCTGGAGGCGGTCGCCCAGCGGCTGGAGCACGCGCTGGCCCGCGAGGGCACCCGGCGCGACGGCATCGACGCCTTCGAGGGGTTCACCACCGCCGTACTGGCCGAGATCCCGCACGGCGACGGCGTCGTACGGATCCTCAACCGCGGCCATCCGCCGCCGCTGCTGCTGCACGCCGACGGCCGGCTGCGGCCGCTGCCGGCCCGGAACCCCGCGCTGCCGCTCGGCATGGGCGAGCTGGGCGTCTGGCCGGACCGCGCGGACGAGGCCGGCTTTCCGGGCGGGAGCACGCTGCTGCTCCACACCGACGGGCTGTCCGAAGCCCGCGACGCGCGCGGCGAGTTCTACGACCCGTCGCGGCGGCTGGCCGGGCGGACCTTCGGCGGGCCGGGCGAGCTGCTGTCGATCTTGGCCGAAGATGTGCGGTGGCACTCCGGCGGCAGGCTGACGGACGACATGGCGCTGCTGGCCGTACGGCGGCCCCGACCGCCGTCACCAGGAGTAAGTGAGCAACCCCACTCCGCATAACATCTGAGACACCATCAAAAGAAAGAACGCTGCTGAGCGCTGGTCAACTCGCCCGTTTTTCGCCGGTCATGGGTCGAACGTCCGCCCGGAGAACCGTAATGATCAAGCGGAACGGCTTGGAATTCAGGCCCCGGTTCTATTAACGTCCGATAACGCAGCGCGGTCGTCCCAGCCGTCACAAGAGGCGGCTCCGTGCGCACGCGCCGAATCCCGTAGGGAACCGGGGAACCACCACCTTGGGGTGAATCGCTCGTGGCCAGTCGTGTTCACACGGCTGATTTACGCGCGTAGGAGACCTTCCTGCTCCGAACCCGTCAGCTAACCCGGTAGGCGAGAAGGAAGGAAAGGAGTACGCCCACGTGGCGTCCAACCGGCCTGCCCCCGGGGCCCCGTTCGTGCCCGGCCAGCGCACTGTCGATCCCGCCGACACCTTCGTCTACGGCGGTCAGCGCACCGAAGAGGGCCCCTGGGAGGAGTGGAATCCGACCAAGGAATCCATTCGCCCCGTACGCGGCCGGCACCGCGTCGCCAAGCAGCGCGGCGGCGGACTCGCCCGCAGCTCCACCGTTCTCGGCGTCGGTGTCATAGCCGCCGTCGGCGCGGGCGGCATGGCCACCGCGCAGACCGGCAAGCCGCCGGTGTCCATCTCGATGCCCGACCTGCCGAACGTCGGCTCGCTCATCTCCGACGAGCCCGAGCCCGAGGCCGAGACCACCGCCACCCCGCTCAGCAGCGTCGGCGTCACCGAGACCGAGACCGCGCAGGGCACCACCGACGCCGGCGAGGCACTGCGCGCCCGCATCATGGCGCAGGCCGAGCAGCAGCAGGACCAGGTCGAGTCCAAGGCCGCCGCGGAAGCGCTGGCCGCCGCCGAGAAGGCCGCCGCCGAGGCGGCCGCCAAGGCGGAGAAGGAAGCCGAGGCCGAGGCCGCCGCCGCGAAGAAGGCGGCCGAGGAGGAGGCCCGCAAGAAGGCCGAGGCCGAGCGCCTGGCCGAGCTGGCCAAGCAGTTCACGCTGCCGACCTCCTCGTACACCCTGACCTCCACCTACGGTCAGGCCGGCTCGATGTGGTCCTCCGGCTACCACACCGGCCTGGACTTCGCCGCGCCCACCGGCACCCTCATCAAGGCGGTGCACACCGGCACCATCACCCAGGCCGGCTGGGACGGGTCGTACGGCTACAAGACCGTCCTGACCCTGGACGACGGCACCGAGATCCTCTACGCCCACCAGTCGTCGATCAACGTCAGCGTGGGCCAGAAGGTCAACACCGGTGACGTCATCGGCCGCGTGGGCGCGACCGGCAACGTGACCGGCCCGCACCTGCACCTGGAGGTGCACACCGGCGACGGCGGCGCGCTGGACCCGATGGCCTGGCTCCAGAGCAAGGGCCTCACCCCCTGAGCCCACGCTCACGCTGAACCCCGGCGGTCCTGACGACAACCCCCCGACGTCAGGGCTGCCGGTTCACGGAATACGCGCTTCCCCGTGCCGTGTTGTCACTCGGCATGACTTCTCTGCGCAAGCTCGGCTCCTCCGACCTGGAGGTCTTCCCCCTCTCCCTCGGCGGCAACGTCTTCGGCTGGACCGCGGACCGGGACCGCTCCTTCGCCGTCCTCGACGCCTACGCCGCCGCGGGCGGCAACTTCGTCGACACCGCCGACTCCTACTCGGCCTGGATCGAGGGCAACTCCGGCGGCGAGTCCGAGACGATCATCGGCGAGTGGGTCAAGGCCCGGGGGAACCGCTCCGAGGTGGTCATCGCGACCAAGGTCAGCCAGCACCCCGAGTACCCGGGCCTGAGCGCGGTGAACATCAAGGCCGCGGCCGACGCCTCACTGCGACGCCTCGGCACCGACCACATCGACCTCTACTACACCCACTTCGACCAGCCCGACGTGCCGGTCGAGGAGATCGTCGGCGCGCTCGACGAACTGGTGGAGGCGGGCAAGGTCCGGTACATCGCCGCCTCCAACATCTCCCCCCAGCGGCTGCGGGAGTCCCTGGCCTTCTCCGACCGCGAGGGCCTCGCCCGGTACGTCGCCCTCCAGCCGCACTACAACCTGGTGTCCCGGGAGACCTACGAGGGTGAGCTCCGGGACGTCGCCGCGCGGGCGGGCCTCGCCGCGGTGCCGTACTACGCGCTGGCGTCCGGCTTCCTGACCGGCAAGTACCGGCCCGGCACGACCGTCGACAGCGCGCGGGCGGCGGGCGCCGGCAAGCACCTGGACAGCGAGCGGGGGCGGCGGGTGCTGGACGCGCTGGACTCCGTGGCCGCCGCGCACGAGGTGCCCGTCGCGACGGTCGCCCTGGCGTGGCTCGCCGCGCAGCCCACCGTGGCGGCGCCGATCGCGTCCGCGCGGACCGTGGAGCAGCTGGCCGACCTGGTGGGGGTCGCCGAACTGCGGCTCACCGAGGACGAGGTCGCGCGGCTGACGGAGGCGTCCGCCTGAGGGCCGGTCCGCCGGGCCGGGCGCTCGTCGCGGGTCACGGCCGTCACGCCGGTCGCGGCGGTCACGGCCGTCACGTCCGTCACGTTCGGTACGGGTTGTACGCGGGGTAAGGCATCGGGTGGGGTGCCGGTGCCGGGTGGTGCACCGGGTGCGCCGGCTGGTGCACCGGCTGGTGGGTCCGGTACGGCTGGTTCGGCGCCGCCACCGGGCCGTGCCCCTGAGCGTGTCCCGGGCCGTGCGCCGGCCACGGCATCAGCACCGGCACCGGCGGTGCCGTGACCCGCGCGGCGTACTCCAGCGCCGGGCGGGCCACCTCGCGGCGGCGCCACAGCTCGTGCAGCAGCTCGCCCTCGCGCACCACGAAGTCGGCGCCGGCCCGGCCCCGGCGCCCCCGGTGCCTGAGGAACGCCAGCGACGTCGCGTACGCCTCGTACTCCGCCACCGCGCGGGACGCCGGTTTGCCCAGGTGGTGCCCGGCGAACTCGCGGGCCAGCCGGCGCGCCCGCATCGAGCCGAGCGCGAACGGCTCGGCCGGGCCCAGCCAGCCCGCGACCACATACGGCGGCAGCTCCTCCCGCACGGTCCGCAGCTCGCGCTGGCGGGTCCAGATCACCAGCCACGTCAGCAGCCCGAACATGGGCACCATGAACGCGCCGTAGACCGCGAAGAAGCCGAACTCGCCGAAGGTCGCCGAGCCGTTCCAGAACGCGTGCATGCCCATCGCGAGCAGCAGTCCGGACAGCGGCAGCAGCACCCGCCGCAGATGCTGGCGGGGCCCGGAGAGCGCGGCGATGCCGAAGCCGATGCCGGTGAGGACGGTGAACAGCGGGTGCGCGAACGGGGACATCACCACGCGCACGAAGAACGTGGCCGCGGTGACGGAGGCGATGCCGCTGCCGCCGGTGAGCTGGTCGGTGCCGAAGGCGGTGCCGAGGTAGAGGATGTTCTCGGTGAACGCGAAGCCGGTCGCCGTGACGCCGGCTATCACCACGCCGTCCACGATCCCGGTGAAGTCGCGGCGGCGGAAGAGGAAGAGCAGCAGGATGGCCGCCGCCTTCGCGGACTCCTCGACGACCGGCGCTATCACGGTCGCGCCGAGGGTGTCCGCACTGGCCGGGTCCGCGGTGGCCGTCGCTATCCAGCGGGTCGCGAAGCTGTTGGCGACGATCGCTATCAGCGCGGCCGCGCAGGCGCCCCAGGCGAAGGCGAAGACCAGGTTCCGCCAGGGGCCCGGTTCGACCCGGTCCAGCCAGCGGAAGGCGGCTGTCAGCAGCGGGACCGGCAGGATCGCGAGGCCGAGACCGACCAGGAAGCCCTGGGTGCCGGTCTGCTCGCGCACCAGCGCCAGGATGACCAGGCCGGAGAGGGCGAGCAGGGTGACCAGGGCGCCGTAGCGCACCCAGGCGCGTTGCCACCAGTGCGCGTGCCGGGGCGCCCCGGGGGCGGGGAAGCCGGGAGGCGTGGGGTACGGGGGACTGGTGGCCACGGCATTGCCCTCACGAGGGACGGAGCCGCCCGCGGGGGATCAGGCGCCGGCGGGGGGCTGGGCTGACGTTATGGGTGGTACGCGGCGAAAGAGCAGGTCGTTCACGACATGACCCTTGTCCAGTCCCTGGCCCTCGAAACGGGTCAGCGGCCGGAACTCGGGGCGGGGCGCGAAACCGCCGTCGGCCTGGGTGTTCTCGAAGTCCGGGTGCGCGCTGAGCACATCGAGCATCTGCTCGGCGTACGGCTCCCAGTCGGTGGCGCAGTGCACGATCGCGCCGGGCTTCAGTCGGGTCGCGGCGAGGGTCAGGAACTCCGGCTGGATCAGCCGCCGCTTGTGGTGGCGCTTCTTGGGCCAGGGGTCCGGGAAGTAGACGCGGATGCCGTCGAGGGCGTCCGGGGGCAGCATCTCGCGGAGCAGGATGATGGCGTCGCCGTTGGCGACCCGGATGTTGGTCAGGCCGCCCTGGTCGGCGAGGTTCAGCAGATTGCCCTGGCCGGGGGTGTGGACGTCGACCGCGAGGATGTTGGTGCCGGGGTCGGCGGCGGCCATCTGCGCGGTGGCCTCGCCCATGCCGAAGCCGATCTCCAGGACGACGGGGCCGTCGTTCCCGAACAGTTCGGCCAGGTCGATGACCCGCCGGCCGTCGATGTCCAGTCCCCACTTGGGCCACAGCCGCTGGAGCGCGTCCGCCTGGCCCGTGGTCACCCGGCTCCGCCGCGGCTGGAAACTACGGATCCGCCGCTCGAAGTGCGAACCGGCGGGATCCGCCTGCGGCCCCTCGGGGAACCGGGGCTCACCCTTGGGCCGGCGGGGGTGGGAGGTGGGGTTCAGGGAGTCAGACACAGTGGGGTCGAGTTTACGGCGTCCGGGGAAGCCGGCCCTCCGCGCTCCGCCGCTCATCGCAGCGCCGACAGTGCTCGGCGGGCCACCTCTCGGCCGATGGGGAGGGAGGCGGTCGCGGCGGGGGAGGGGGCGTTCAGGACGTGGACCGTGCGCGGGGCCTCGCGGATGAGGAAGTCGTCGACGAGGGTGCCGTCCCGCAGCACGGCCTGCGCGCGCACTCCCGCGGCCGTCGGGACCAGGTCCGCCTCGCGCACCGCCGGCAGCAGTCTGCGCACCGCCTCGGTGAACGCCGCCCGGGACGCCGAGCGGCGCAGCTCCCCCGCGCCGTACCGCCAGTGCCGGCGGGCGATGTGCCAGGTGCCGGGCCAGGCCAGGGTGGCGGCCAGTTCGCGGGGCCGGACGACACCCCAGTCGTACCCCTCGCGGGCCAGCGCGGGGACCGCGTTCGGTCCGATGTGGACGGTGCCGTCGATGCCCCGGGTGAGGTGGACGCCGAGGAAGGGGAACGCCGGGTCGGGGACGGGGTAGACCAGGCCGTTGACCAGTTCGGGGCGCCGCAGGTCGTAGTACTCGCCTCGGAAGGGGACGATCCGCATGCCGGGGTCGTCGCCGCTCAGCCGGGCGATCTCGTCGCAGTGCAGTCCGGCGCAGTTCACCAGCGCCCGGGCGCGCACCACCGTGCCGTCCGCGGTCGCCACCGCCACCCCCAGCTCGGGGCGGCGGTCCACCCGGACGACCTGTGCCCCGTAGCGGATCTCGGCGCCGGAGGCGGTGGCGAGGCGGCGGGCGACGCCGGCGAAGTCGCAGATCCCGGTGGTGCCGACGTGTATGGCGGCGAGGCCGCGGACCTCCGGTTCGTACTCCGCGATCTGCGCCGCGCCCAGTTCCCGCACCGGGATGCCGTTCTCCCGGCCGCGCTGCACCAGCGCGTGCAGCCGGGGCAGCTCGGCGCGGTCGGTGGCGACGATCAGCTTGCCGGTGACGGCGTGCGCGATGTCGTACTCGGCGCAGAACTTCACCAGCTCGGCGGCGCCCTCGACCGCGTACCGCGCCTTGAGGGAGCCGGGGCGGTAGTAGATGCCGCTGTGGATGACGCCGCTGTTGCGGCCCGTCTGGTGCCGGGCCGGGCCCTGCTCCTTCTCCAGCACCACGACCTGGGTGCCCGGCGCGGCGCGCGTGATCGCGTACGCCGTCGACAGGCCGACGATCCCGCCGCCGATCACCAGCACGTCACAGTCGTAGGCGATCTTCCGCACCTGCTCCACCTCCCGGTTTCGATAGTGCACTGCGCCACTGACAATGCGCTCAAACCCGGGGAGGCGGCCGGCGTCAGGCGGGGGTCAGCAGCGGCCGGGCCCGCTCGCGCAGCTCGACCACGCGCGGCTCGTCGCCGTACGGCTCCAGGCGGTGCAGCAGGTCCTTCACGTACTCCGTGGTGCGCGCCGACGATATCCGCCCGGCGACCTCGACCGCCCGGACGCCCTGCTCGCAGGCCGCGTCCAGATTGCCGGACTCCAGTTCGGCGACCGCGGAGACGACCAGGCGCAGTCCGTGCGAGCGGACGAACTCCTCGGTGGGCTTCGACAGGGCCTGCTCGGTGAACCGGCGGACCTGGCGGGGGGCCTTCAGGTCCCGGTAGCACTCGGCGGCGTCGGCGCAGAACCGGTCGTAGGAGTAGAAGCCGAGCCAGCTCGGGTCGTTGTCGCCGTCGCGGGACCGCTCCAGCCAGCCCTCGGCCGCCTTCAGGGCCGCGCCGGCCGCCTGGGCGTCTCCCGCGCGGGCGTGCGCGCGGGCCTCGACGAGCCGGAAGAAGCTCATCGTGCGGGCGGTGGCCAGCCCGCGGTTGCGTTCCAGGGCGGCCTGCGCGAGGTCGACGCCCTCGTCGCCGAAGCCCCGGTAGGTGGCCTGGAGGGACATGGTGGCCAGGACGTACCCGCCGAGGGGGACGTCGGCCGCCGCGCGGGCGAGGCGCAGGGCCTGGATGTAGTACCGCTGGGCGGCCTCCTGCTGGCCGGTGTCGAAGGCCATCCAGCCGGCCAGCCGGGTCAGTTCGGCACTGGCGCCGAACAGGGCGCGGCCCACCTCGTCGGAGTAGGAGCCGAGGAGCAGCGGGGCCGCCTCGACGCGCAGGCATTCGGGGACCATGGAGGAGCGCCAGTCGCCGCCGCCGTACTTGGAGTCCCAGCGCCGCGCGTCCTCGGCGGCCTCCCGCAGTTTCTGCACATCGCTGTGGCCGACTTTGAGCGGTGCGCCGGAGCCTTCCGCGGGGCTCGCCTCGCGCGCCACCGAGCTGTCGGCCGGGGTTATCAGCCATCGTGAGGCGGGTGTGGCGTAGGCGCTGACGGCGAAGGACCCGGCGAGGGACTGCCAGATGCCGCCGGAGCCGGCCCGGCGTCCGGCGAGGTCGAGGCGGTACAGCTCGGTCGCCGACCGCACCGCCTGCCCGACGTCCCGGGGGAAGGCGAGGCCGACTTCCGGGGCGGGGTCCGCGTCCGCCAGGCCGATCTCGTGGAGCGGCACCGGGCGGCCGAGCTTCTGGCCGATGGCGGCCGCGATGAGATGCGGCGCGGCACCCTGCGGGACCATGCCCTTGGACACCCAGCGGGCCACCGACGTCTTGTCGTAGCGAAGGGTCAACCCGCGCTGGGCGCCGAGGTCGTTGACGCGCCGGGCGAGGCCGGCGTTGCTGATTCCCGCGAGGGCGAGAACGGTGCCGAGCTTTTCGTTCGGCCCGCGTTGCTCCCTGGACATGCGCCACCCCTCGACACAGACGGCCGCCGCGCTGGCATAACCACGCGGCATTCGTAAACCCAGCGTAGTTCGCCGCATCCCAAGCGTTAAGAGGCATTGTTCCGGATGGCGGGATTGTGGTCCGTACGGGAGTACGGGTCCTGTACGCACCGTTGCCGCGTGCTCCCGTTGTGTGGCCGTGCGCCCGTCCGTGCGCTCTTCTCCGGCCACCTCGGGAGCGGTTCCATGGCTCCTGCGTGGGTCGGCCCGCTGTACTGACCAGTGGGCTGGGGGACACCGCCGCCTCACATCCCCGCGGGCGGCGGTCCGGCCCGGGGGGCGAGTTCCGTTTCCCGGGCCGTGCGCCCGCCGTGCGATGCGCAGAGCCTGTACGGAGCGTGCACGGCGCGGACGGGAAATGGATTTCGTGGTCTTGGAATGGCCGAAAACCGCCTCACCGGTTCTGGGTAATCTCCGTGTCCACCATGCCATTTGAGGGCGCGTTGGAGTTTTTCGGGGGGCGTACCGGGGGCGCATTCATATCGTCGTGGTGCCGTAACCTCCATGCTCCGGGCGGGCGTTCACGGCGCCGGGGCCTTCCCAGGGGCGCGTTCGAGGGCGCGTGGGGCGCATTGGACGGATCACAAGCGGCTCCGCCGACGCTCCCCGGCGCGTCCTTCGTGGCAGCATGGTGAACCGGTTCCTACGGTGCACTGGTTGTCCACAGCCTGTGGAGGCGTCGATGCGGTGGTTGGTGGGTTGGAGCAGCACCGCCACGGGCGCCGTCGGGTTCGGCTCCGCCGGTGCCACCGGCCACGACGGCGAGACCCTGCACCCGGTCGGCTCCCAGCTGCTGTGGGGCGACCCCGACCCGCTGTGGGCGGTCGGCGACTGGCGGCCCGACGAGGTGCGGGTGGTCACGGCCGACCCGCAGACCCGGATCGCCGTCCTCGGCACCTGCGGCGCCACCGACGAACAGCTGCGGGTCGGGCTCTTCGCCGCGCGCGGCGGCGCCCTGCGCCACCTCACCGCCTGGCCGGGCAGCTACACGGCGGTCGTCCAGGTCGGCCGCCGGATCACCGTCTGCGGCGACCTCGCGGGCGCCCGTCCCGTCTTCCACACCCCGTGGGCCGGCGGCACCGCCTACGCCACCGCCGCGCTGCCGCTCGCCGACCTCATCGAGGCCAACCTCGACTTCGGCCACCTCGCCGCCCTGCTGGCCGCCCCCGACGTCCCGGCCGCCGTCCAGGAGTCCACCCCGTACGACGGCGTGCGGCGCATCCCGCCGGGGCATGCGCTGATCCTGCGCGCCGGGGCCCGTGAGATCGCCGGATACGAGCAGGTCGCCTCCCTCGCGGTCGCCGCGCCCCCCGCCGACCCCGACCGCGCGGTGGACGCCGTACGCGACGCGCTGGTGGAGGCGGTACGGGCCCGGCTGTCCGCGCCCCGGCACGTCCCCGGCGCCGACATCGACCCCGGACCCGTGCCCGGCATGGGCCCCGCGGAACGGCGCGCCGCGCGCGGCATGCCGGTCCCCGGCATCGGCGCGGACCTCTCGGGCGGCCCCGCCTCCGCGACCCTGGCGCTGCTCGCCGCCGGACTGCCGGGCATGCCGGGCACCGTCCTCGGACACGGCACCGGCGCCGGTGAGCGGCTGCTCGCCGTCACCTTCAACGACCTGGCCGTCGGCGGCCGCGAGGCCGAGCTGGAACGCGCCGGGGCGCTCGCGGCCGGACCTCGGCTGCACCACGTGGTGGTCACCGGCGGCGAGGAGACCCTGCCGTACGCCGATCTCGACGGCCCGCTCACCGACGAACCCGGCGCCTGCCTGGTGTCCGCCGCCCGGCACCGCGCCCGGCTCGCCGCGGGCAGCGCGGACCACCTCACCGGCTACGGCGCCCGCCAGGTCCTCGACGCCCACCCGGCGCGCCTCGCCGACCTCCTGATGGACCGCCGGCGACGCCATCTGGTGCGCCCGGTGGCCGCCCTGGCCAAGGCGGACAGCTCGGTGCTGGTCCCCGCGCGCGTGTACGCCGCCGCCCGCCGCCTCGCCCGTACGCCCTACCGGTCCGGCGTCGAAGGCCTCGCCGAACGGCTCCTGGAGCGCTGCTTCGACGAGCCCGGAGGCGCCGTGGGGGCGTCGCTCGCCGCGCTCACCTGGGCCAGACCCGGGCCCGCGGCGCGCTGGCTGACCGGGGAGGCGCTCGCCGAAGTATCGGTTCGCCTCCAGACGGCCGTGCAGCGGTCCGCGGCCGGCCCCGGCAGACGCCCCGGTGACTTCCGCGCCCGCGCCGCCCTCGCCCGCGCCGCCGCCGACGTCCGCGTCCTGGAACAGGCCGCCGAGATCCGCTTCCAGCGGCTGCACGCGCCCTTCCTGGACAACCAGGTCGTCCGTGCCTGCCGGGAACTGCCCGAGGCGCTGCGGGTGCAGCCCGGGGCGCGCGCCGCGATCCTGCGCACCGTGCTGACCGGTGCCGGCGTCGCCGACCTGCCGGCCGGCTGGGGCGCCACCTCCCACGCCCCGGCGGCCTTCGCCGCCCGCACCGGACTGCGCGTGGCCGCCGACTCCCTGATGGACCTGTTCGACACCCCGCTGCTGGCGCAGGCCGGCCTGGTCGAGGCCCGGGTCGTGCGCAAGGCGCTGCGCCGCGCCGCCGAGGGCGAGCCGCTGCCCCTGGACGGCCTCGCCGACCTCGTCTCCCTCGAACTGTGGCTGCGCCGCCTGCTGGCCCGCCGGGGCACCTGCTGGACCGGCACCCCGGCCCGCGCCCGTGCCGTGCCCGCGGGCATCGTGCCGCAGCGCGGGGCGCTGGGCGGCGGGAGCGGCGGTACGGCGGGGCTGACCCGAGGCGCTACGTACAGGTGAACTCGGAGTCCGCCCAGTCCGCGACCGCGAGGTCGTCGAAGTGGCTGTGCGGCTCGACCACCAGGCGCACGGACTCCCGCCCGGCCAGGTTCACCCGCACCGGCACGGCCGGGTCACCGCCCTTGATCATCGGGGACTTCCACAGGGGCACGCCGTCGGCCCAGACGGAGAAGTAGACCTTGCCGAGCTTCAGCGTCATGTCGTCGACGCCGACCAGTGCCCGGTACGAGGTGCACTCGCGGTTGAGGTCGATGGTGACCGAGGACTCGCCGTGGACGGTGACACCGCGCGCGTAGGACGTGCCGCCGATCGACAGCCCCTGCCGCTGCCACACCCAGCTGCTCTCGCCGATCCGCATCTCGGGCCCGCTGCCGTCGCCGCTGACGTCGTACGCCAGCTCGCTCCACCGGTAGACGACCGGCGCGGGCGGCGGCGGGGGAGGCGGTGTCGGGGTCGGCGTGGGGGTGGGCGCCGGGGCCGGGCTCCGGGTCGGGGTCGGGGTCGGGGTGGGCTCGGGGGCGAGGGAGGCGTTGAGCCGGACCTGCGGGGAGTTGTTGATGATCCCGAACGCGTTGGGGCCGATGATCCGCATCCCGTACGC
>NZ_JBEPAL010000056.1:25269-54270 GCF_040298625.1 Streptomyces sp. NPDC001532 | reverse complement strand
GAACTACAACTACTCCTCGCGGTCTGGACCGGCGCCTGCCCCACCTGTCACCGCGACATGCCAGAACCCATACCAACATGACCAAGCACTACTAGAAGCGCACAGCACGACGATGGCCGGGCACCCATCGGGTACCCGGCCATCGGACGACCGCGATCAGCCCTGCAGCGAGGCCATCCAGGACTCGACCTCGTCCGACCGCCGGGGCAGCCCGGCGCTCAGGTTCCGGTTGCCGTCCTCCGTGACGAGGATGTCGTCCTCGATCCGCACGCCGATGCCCCGGTACTCCTCCGGCACGGTCAGGTCGTCGGCCTGGAAGTACAGCCCCGGCTCCACCGTGAGGCACATGCCCGGCTCCAGCACACCCTCGACATACGTCTCGGTCCGCGCGGCCGCGCAGTCGTGGACGTCCATGCCGAGCATGTGACCCGTGCCGTGCAGCGTCCACCGGCGCTGGAGCCCCAGCTCCAGCACCCGCTCGACCGGACCCTCGACGAGACCCCACTCGACCAGCTTCTCGGTCAGCACCCGCTGGGCGGCGTCGTGGAAGTCGCGGTACTTGGCGCCCGGCTTCACCGCCGCGATACCGGCCTCCTGGGCCTCGTACACGGCGTCGTAGATCTTCTTCTGGATCTCGGTGAAGCGGCCGTCAATCGGCAGCGTCCGGGTGACGTCGGCGGTGTAGTAGGTGTGGGTCTCCACACCGGCGTCGAGCAGCAGCAGGTCGCCCGCGCGCACCGGCCCGTCGTTGCGCACCCAGTGCAGCGTGCAGGCGTGCGGTCCGGCGGCGGCGATGGTGCCGTAGCCGACGTCGTTGCCCTCGACGCGCGCACGGAGGAAGAACGTGCCCTCGATGTAGCGCTCGCTGGTGGCCTGGGCCTTGTCGAGGACCTTCACCACGTCCTCGAAGCCGCGCACGGTGGAGTCGACGGCCTTCTGCAGCTCGCCGATCTCGAAGTCGTCCTTGACCAGGCGGGCCTCGGAGAGGAAGACGCGCAGCTCCTCGTCGCGCTCGGCGGTGACCTTGTCGGTCAGCGCGGCCTCGATGCCGGCGTCGTGACCGCGCACCACGCGGACCGGGCCGGTGGTCTCGCGCAGCGCGCCGGCCAGCTCGCGCACGTCGGACGCGGGGATGCCGTACAGCTTCTCCGCCTCGGTGAGGGAGTGCCGGCGGCCCACCCACAGCTCGCCCTGGCCGTCCAGCCAGAACTCGCCGTTCTCCCGGTCGGAACGGGGCAGCAGGTAGATCGTGGCCTTGTGGCCGTCGGCGGTCGGCTCCATGACCAGGACGCCGTCCTCGGTCTGGTTGCCGGTGAGGTACGCGTACTCGACCGAGGCGCGGAAGGCGTACTCGGTGTCGTTCGAGCGGGTCTTCAGGTTGCCGGCGGGGATCACCAGGCGCTCACCGGGGAAACGGGCGGACAGCGCGGCGCGACGGGCGGCGGTCTCGGCGGCCTGGGCGATCGGCTCCAAGTCGCGCAGCTCGGTGTCGGCCCAGCCGGACCGCATGCTCTCGGCCAGCTCGTCGGAGACGCCCGGGTACAGGCCGTTCTTGCGCTGCTTGATCGGCTCTTCCGTCTCCTCCGGGGTCTCCGGGGTGAGCTCGTCGGCCACGGTCATCCTCCTTGATACGGCACTGGACCACCCCCATCGTACGGTCGTACGGCGGGGGGCCCGGAGGGCCGGAGGACCCGTCACCCGGCGTCGCGGCCGCTCACTCGAAACGGGCCGCGAGCAGCACGACGTCCTCCTCGCTGTCCGCCTCGTCCAGTCCGTCCGGCAGCACCGTGCGCAGGACGTGGTCCACGATCGCCTCCGGGTCGCGCCGCTTGGTCCGCGGCAGGCCCGCGGCCGCGGCGTGCAGCCGGGCGAAGGCGCGGTCGACGGGATCGCCGGTGCGGTGCAGCAGCCCGTCGGTGTAGAGCAGCACCGTCTCGCCGGGCTCCGCCTGGAACTCCACGCTCGGCGCCTCCCAGCAGGCGAGCATGCCGAGCGGGGCGGAGACGGAGGTCTCCACGAACGCGGTGCGCCGCTCGCCGATCAGCAGCGGCGGGGTGTGGCCGGCCCCGGCCAGCGTGATCTTGCGCAGCGCGGGCTCGCAGAAGGCGAACAGGGCGGTGGCCGAGCGGGCCGGTTCGGTCAGCCGCAGCAGCAGTTCGAGGTCGGACAGGACCGCGACCGGATCCTCGCCCTCCATCACGGCGTACGCCCGCAAGGACGCCCGCAGCCGGCCCATCGCGGCGATCGCGCTGGGCCCCGAGCCGGTCACGGAGCCGACGGCGAGGCCGAGGGCGGCGTCCGGCAGCGGCAGCGCGTCGTACCAGTCGCCGCCCCCGCGCGGTCCGGTGCGGTGCCGCACGGCGAGCTGGACTCCGGAGACCCGGGGGAGCCGGGAGGGCAGCAGTTCCTCGGCGATCGTCGTCATGCAGACGCGGGTGCGCTCCACCTCGAGCAGCCGGGCGAGGTGCTCGGTGGCGTAGCGCGCGTACAGGCCGACGAGGTGGCGCTGGCGTTCGACGGGCTCGGCGGGCTCGTCGTAGAGCCAGACGGCGGCGCCCAGACGGCCCGCGGTGTCGGTGGAGAGGGGGACGGCGTAGCTGGCGGCGTAGCCGAGGCGGGCGGCCACCTCGCGGTGGCGGGGGTCGAGCCCCTCCTCGGCGAACAGATCGGGGCGGACGCTCTCGCTGACGCCGCCGGGCCGTCCGGCGGGCGGGTCGAGGAGGTCGCCGTACGGCAGCGCGGCGTGCGGGACGGTCTCCAGATGGCCGAGATCGGACGGGCCGAGGCCCAGGCCGACGGTGCTGCGGGGGCCCAGTCCGTCGGCGGGGTCCAGGACGACGAGTCCGCGCCGGGCGCCCACCAGGGCCGCTCCGGCACGGAGCACCTCCTGGAGCGCGTCCGGGAGGTCGTCGGTGCGGGCCAGCCGCTCGGTGAGTTCGTGGAGGGTGGTGAGGTCGGAGACCCAGCCTGCCAGCCGGTCCTGGAGCAGCTCACCTGGGCCGGTCGTGACGGCGGGGACCTCCGGGGCCGGCGACGCGGGCGCGACAGTGTGTGCGGGGGCCGGAACCGTTGAATCGATTCCGGCCACTTTCGGAGGGTGCGGGGCGTTCATGGCGTCCGGCTTTCCGACCGGTGCGTATTGCTCAAAAGCATCGCAAACCCCCATGTCAATCTGCGCCGCTGGCAATGTCTCCACATGTACACGCAGTCATGAGGAGATGTCCAGCATTGTCCTGGTGGGATTCCTGGTGTCCGTGGGTTTCACGGGACTTGAAGCAGGTACTCTTGCGGAAAGGCCAAGTTGGCTCAAAACTGCCTCAGGTAAGCACATATTGCGGTCGACTGGCCTTGCTCGACGGAGCGTCACAGCGGTCGTGATGGGTACGTACTCGGAGAAGGCCAGGGGTGGTTGGGAACCGCCCGGAACCTGGCGACGGACCCGGGCGTCCTATCCACCGACGACCGTGCCCCATCCTCCCGCGGCGGCGGCGGAGAGAAATACGCGAGACGGCAAAACGCCACACTTCGCCACCCCGCGCCATGCCCATGCTTGTGAAAGACGCAGTGGGCGGAGGCAGCCAAACGCTCGGCCCATAGGGGTTCCCCGTGCTTCCACGCAGGGGTGTGATGCGCCAGTAGGTACGCACAGTGAAGTGATCGACACATGATGTGAATGTGGCCCACGGTGTTGCCAGGCGTGCAACGGAAAGGAACGAGCGCTCATGCGCGAGATCCTCGGAAGGCGACGCAGGCTCTTGTCCAGGCGGAAGGACGGGAGGCGTGAGTTGATCGGCGCGGCCCTGACCTTCGCGACGGAATGGCAGTGGCCCGTACTCCCGGGTGTGGCGGCCGACCCGCAGGGGCGCGACCGCTGCGGCTGCCCCGATCCCGAGTGCCCGGTCCCCGGCGCCCACCCCTTCGACCCCGGCCTGCTCGCGGCCACCACCGACGAACGCATGGTGCGCTGGTGGTGGGGCAACCGGCCGACGGCACCGATCGTCCTGGCCACCGGCGGCAAGGCGCCCTGCGCCGTCAGCCTGCCCGCCCCCGCGGCCGCCCGCGCCCTCGACGCGCTCGACCGCACGGGGATGCGCCTCGGCCCGGTCATCGCCTCGCCCACCCGCTGGGCCGTGCTCGTCCGCCCCTACTCCATGGAGCAGCTGGGCGAACTGCTGTACGCCAAGGACTTCGTCCCCGGTTCCCTGCGCTTCCACGGCGAGGGCGGCTACCTCGCCCTGCCGCCGTCCGGGACGGGCCAGGGCCAGATCCGCTGGGAACGCGCCCCGCTGCCCGGCTCCGCCGCCCCCTGGGTACCCGACGTCGAAGCCGTGGTGGACGCCGTCGTCGACGCCCTCACTCGTACGGGTGTGAGCGCGCCCGAGTTCTGAGGGTGTCGGGCGCGCGCGAACCGGGCGCCCGGCCGGGATCGTTATCGTCCGGTTCATGCTGCGCCACTCCGGGGGCCACCGAACCCGTTCGCCGCACCGCGGCCGGCCGGACGCCCGAAAGCTCCGTCTGTTCGGTCTGGCCGTCGCCGTGGTGTGCGCCGCGGCGCTGCCCCTGGCCATGGCCTCGGCGGGGCCGGTGGGCTCCGGACGGTCCGCGGGCGGACCTGAGCAGGCCGTACCCGGCGAGGCGCGCGATGCCGCCGGGAACGCCGCGCCCGACACCGTCGCCGGGCACGACTCGGCCGCCGGGAACGACAAGGCGCCCCTCACCGAGCGTGCCGCCGAGCCCGGCGCCCGTCGCTCGCCCTTCCTGCTCGGCCTCGGGGTGTCCACCGCCGCCCGCTGCGGTCCCGAGCTGACCTCGCCGGACGGCATCGAGGCGCAGACCTGCGTGCTGGCGCAGGCCGAGGACACCTGGGGTCGCACCTACTACCGCAACGCCACCGGCCACGCCCTGGACGCCGTACTGACATTGATGGCGCCGGGCGGCCGGACCGTGCAGATCCGCTGTGCGGTGGACGCCGGGGACGAGCCGGCGAGCTGTGAGACGCCGCGGGAGGCCGGCCGGGGTCCGGCGGCCGAGTACACGGCGGTCGCGGAGTTCGCGGAGCCGGGCGGTCAGGGGCCGCTGCTGCTGCGCGTCGGCAGCAACTCGGCTGCCGTCACTGGCGGTTGACAGGCGGCGGCACACCGTGCGCGAGTGCGCGCATGGAAAGACCCGGTTGCTGGCGACGGGGGATGCACCAGCAACCGGGCTACTCGAACGGTAACAAGAGATCGGCTGTTCGCAAATTCGATCTCCGCTTTCCCTTGGCTATTCGGACACCGACTCACCTTGCTCGCAAGGGAGTTGTGACCGGAGTCACCCGTGCCGCGAAGGCCGGTTCGGCTGACCGGTCGGTCAGCCGAACCCCTTGTCCGCGCTGTGCGTCAGCTGAGCGTGACCTGCCGGTTGGTCAGTCCGCCACGGGCCCGGCGCTCCTCGGCGGTGAGCGGCTCGTCCGCGGCGAGGGCGTCCGCCAGGCGCTCGGCGAACTCGGCGGCCGGCTTCTCGATGTCCTCGGCCGAGACCTCGCTCGGCAGGTCCCAGACCGGGACCGTGAGCCCGTGAGCGCGGAAGGAGCCCACCAGACGGGTGCCCTCGCCGAGGCTGGAACGGCCCGCAGCGTGCAGCCGCGCGAGAGCGTCCAGAAGCTGCTCCTCCGGGTGCGGCATGACCCAGCGCAGGTGGTTCTTCTCCGGCGTCCGGCACCAGTACGCGGCGTCGACGCCGGTCAGCTTGACGGTCGGGATGGCCGCGGCGTTGGCCCGCTCCAGGGAGGCGGTCACCTCCGCGGTCGCGTTCTGCGCGTCCGGGACCCAGAACTCGAAGCCGCTGTGCACCACCGGCGTGAAGGCGCCCTCGGGGTCGATCAGGTCCTGGAGCCGGGGACCGTCGGCCGGGGCGCGGCGGCCCTGGACCGGCGTGCCCGGCTTGGCCTGAAGGGCACGCTGGAGGGTGTCGGCCAGATCCCGGCTGATGTCACCGGACGCCGTGTCGTTCTGGAGGCCGATCAGCACCGAGCCGTCCTCGCGGCGCAGGGCGGGCCAGGCCATCGGCAGGACCGTCGCCAGGGTGACCGACGGGACGTCCTCCGGGAGGCCGTCCCTGAGGACCAGTTCGGCGGTCGCGGCGGGCACCAGCTCGCGCAGGGCCACCCAGTCGCACTCGCCGGGAAGTCCCTCGAACGGGCGCTGCACCAGCTCGGTCACCGCCTGGGCGGCGGCCCGGCCGTGGCAGGCCTTGTAGCGGCGGCCGCTGCCGCAGGGGCACGGCTCGCGGGCGCCGACGACCGGGATCTCACCGTCGGTGATCTGCGGCCGCTTGGCCTTCGTCTGGGGTCGCTTCTTGGCCATGGTGGGTGTCTCCCGGTGACGGCTCGTCATCTCGTACGGCGGGAGCCTAGCCGTTTGCGCCATGGCCGACGGGACCCTGTGGACGCCGCTCCGGTTGTGGACAACCCGAGCGGCGGGACGAGGACCCCGGACCGCGGACCGGCCCCGGCCGGATGCGCGTGCGGGTGCGAGTGCGTGTGCGTGTGCGGGTGCGCGTACGCGGCGCGCGTACAGGGTGCGCGTGCGGGGCACTGCGAGGGCGGCGGTCCGGAGACCGGCGCCACCCTCGCCCGGCGGTGCTCAGTCCAGGTCGTGCTCAGTCCAGGTCGCGCTCAGTCCGAGTCGTACTCAGTCCAGGTCGTACTCAGTCCGAGTCGTGCTCAGTCCAGGTCGCGCCCAGTCCGAGTCGTACTCAGTCCGAGTCGTGCTCAGTCCGAGTCGTGCTCAGTCCGAGTCGTGCTCAGTCCAGGTCGTCGAAGGCGTCCGCGAAGTCCAGCTCCGGCATGGCGGCCACCGAGGGGGCCGCGACGCGCGTAGCGAAGTCGTCGCGGCGCCGACCGGCGTCGGGATCGTGCACGTCGTCGTGGACCACGACCCAGACGGTGACCTCACCGCGGATGTCGTCCCTGACCCCCCAGTCGTCGGCCAGGGCCGTGATGATGTTCAGCCCGCGGCCGCCGTGGGCCGTGACCGACGGGGTGGCCGGGGCGGGGCGGGTCGGGCCGCCGCCGTCCGTCACCTCGACGACCAGGCGGCCGCCCGGATCCACACGCCAGGCGGCCCGGACATCACCGTCCCCGGCCAACGCGGCACCCAGCGGCCGGCCGTGTTTGCACGCGTTGCTGAGAAGTTCGGAAAGGATCAACACGGCGTCGTCGATGACCGATTCCGCCACGCCACCGCTGCGCAGTTGATCGCGCATACGGTGTCTCGCTGCACCCACGCCCGCAGGGCCATGGGGTACGGCCATGCTCGACGACGTGGGCACCTCCTGTGCCACCACCAACGCCACCCCCGAGACCTCCTTCGCCCCACGCCACGGTGTGGATGCCCCATTGGCCTGTACCGGAAACCGGCCGATTCATCTCCGGTGACGCATTCGCAACGATCGAACACGGACCGAACGCGCCGGAGCACTCCCCGTGACGAAAGGGCTCTCAGCCGAGGTCGTCCCTGCTCGAAGGGGCGACTTCCGGTCAGCGTCCCAGCCGGTCCAGCACCGCGCGGGGACGGTTGGTGATGATCGCGTCGACGCCGAGATCGACACAGAGGGCGATGTCCTCGGGCTCGTTCACCGTCCAGACGTGCACCTGGTGCCCGGACCGCCGCAGCCGCTCCACATACAGAGGGTGACTGCGGACGATACGGATGGAGGGGCCGGCGATCCCGACCCCCGCCGGAAGCCGTCCGTCCCGCAGCCGGGGCGAGACGAACTGGGTGAGGTAGACCGTCGGCAGGGTCGGGGACGCGGTCCGGACGCGATGCAGCGAGCGCGCCGAGAAGCTCATGACCCGCACCGTGGATTCCTCCGGGGAGGGCGGGGCGTCCAGGCCGAACCGCTTCAGGAGGATCAGCAGCCGCTCCTCGACCTGGCCCGCCCACCGCGTGGGGTGCTTGGTCTCGATGGCCAGCTCCACCCGGCGCCCGGCGTCGGCGACCAGTTCCAGCAGCCGCTCCAGGGTGAGGACGGAGGTCTCCGCGGGGTCCTCCGGGCGGTGCTCCCAGTCGGGATCCTCGTCCCGGGCGCGACCGGCCTCGGTGCGCTTCCAGAAACCGAAGTCCAGGGCGGCGAGATCCGCCAGCTCCAGGGCGGAGACGGCACCGCGACCGTTGGACGTACGGTTGATCCGGCGGTCGTGCACACAGACCAGATGGCCGTCCGCGGTCAGCCGCACATCGCATTCGAGGGCGTCGGCGCCGTCCTCGATCGCCTTCTTGTACGCGGCCAGGGTGTGCTCCGGGGCGTCTTCCGAGGCTCCCCGGTGAGCGACGACTTGGATCCGCTGCTGCCGTACGTGGGTCACCGCGTCATGGTGCCACCGGGAAGGGGTAGCCGTCGGGTCTACGGACGGTTCACGGTGCCGGACATGCACCGCTTGACACCGATAGATCCTATATAAAGAGTGACCGCAGACCCACAGCCACGGCTTATGGTGCCCTGACGGCCCGTGGGAAAAGCTGACCGCATACAAAAAGCACCGGCACAGCTGCGTGACCGAGGATCGAGGAGAAAAGCTGTGAGCACCGAGAACGAGGGCACTGCGGTACCCCCGGCCCCGTCCGCACCTCCAGTGCCGGTGGACACTCCCGCAGCCTCCCCGCATGCGAGCGCGCCCACGCCCCCGAGCACCCCCGGAGTACCGGACCAGCCCCCGGCGCACGCGGACGGCAACCCGTACGCCGCGCCCGCGGCCTCGGGCTCCGCTCCCGACAGCAGCTGGCCGCCTCCGCCGCCGCCCACCCCGTCCTACGCCGCCGACGGAACCGGCACCCCGGGCCCGGGTCCCGTGGGTCCGGGTCCCGTGGGTCCCGGTGGCGCGGAGCCGGGCGTCGCGCAGCCGGGCGGGGCCGGTCCCGGTGACCCGGGCGCCGCCTGGGGAGCCTCGTACCAGCAGCCGCCGGCGCCGAAGCCGGGCCGCAAGCGCGGCGGTCTGGTCGCCGCGATCCTGGTGGCCGCGCTGGTCGCGGGCGGCCTGGGCGGTGGCCTCGGCTACACCCTGGCCAAGAACGACGACGGCTCCAGCTCCACCACCGTCTCCTCCTCCGACGGCGGCGGCGACTTCAAGCGCGACCCCGGCACCATCGCCGCCGTGGCCGCCACCGCGCTGCCCAGCACGGTCACCATCGAGGCGGAGAGCAGCAGCGGCGAGGGCGGCACCGGCACCGGGTTCGTCTTCGACACCGAGGGCCACATCGTCACCAACAACCACGTCGTCGCGGACGCGGTGGACGGCGGCAAGCTCACCGCCACCTTCCCCAGCGGCAAGCGGTACGACGCGGAGGTCGTCGGCCACGCGCAGGGCTACGACGTGGCGGTCATCAAGCTCAAGAACGCCCCCTCGGACCTGAAGCCGCTCACCCTGGGCAACTCCGACAAGGTGGCCGTCGGCGACTCCACCATCGCCATCGGCGCCCCCTTCGGTCTGTCGAACACGGTGACCACGGGCATCATCAGCGCCAAGAACCGCCCGGTGGCCTCCAGCGACGGCACGGGCAGCCAGGCCTCCTACATGAGCGCCCTGCAGACCGACGCCTCGATCAACCCCGGCAACTCCGGCGGCCCGCTGCTGGACGCCAAGGGCAACGTCATCGGCATCAACTCCGCGATCCAGTCGGCCGGCAACGGCCTCGGCGGCACCAGCCAGTCCGGCTCGATCGGCCTCGGCTTCGCCATCCCGATCAACCAGGCCAAGTACGTCGCCCAGGAACTGATCAAGACCGGCAAGCCGGTGTACGCCAAGATCGGCGCCTCCGTCTCCCTGGAGGACAGCTCCGGCGGCGCGAAGATCACCGACACCGGCGCCGGCGGCTCCGACCCGGTCGAGTCGGGCGGCCCCGCGGACAAGGCGGGCCTCAAGCCCGGCGACGTGATCACCAAGCTCGACGACTCCGTCATCGACAGCGGCCCGACCCTGATCGGCGAGATCTGGACCCACAAGCCCGGCGACGAGGTCACGATCACCTACGAGCGCGACGGCAAGACCCAGACGGTCGAACTCACCCTGGGCTCAAGGATCGGCGACAGCTGACCCCACCCCGCACAGCAAGGGGCCCCTCTCACCGAGGGGCCCCTTTTCCCTGCTCACCGCGTTCATCCCGGGCAGCCGAGCTCCTTCTTGTAGGCGTCGAAGTAGGAGGGCACGAGCTTCTCCAAAAGGGCCCGCGACTCCTCGTCCCACTTCATGTCCGTGACTTCCACGGACACGACATCGCCCTCCTCACTGACGCCCGGGCATGCGATCACGGTGGCTACGCCGAAGTCCCAGGACGCGTAGGTGCCCCCCTTGATGAAGCGAAGTCCCTCCGGCTCGTCGCCCTGGAAGAGATCGGGCAGCTCGTAACCCTTCTCGTTCCAGTCGGCGATGCTCATCACCGACTCGTTTCCATCCACGTACATGTGGCAGATCTGGCCCTCTTCCAGGCTGAAGTGGCCGCTGTCCTGCTCAAACTCTTCGCCGTCATCGAGCAACGCCTCCAGGACGCCCTTGTCGGCGGCGATGCCACAGATGTCGTCCGGGACGGGATAGGAGAGCTTCTGATCGTCCGACGAGCCACAAGCGGTGAGCGCCGCCGCGAGGCAGGCAGCGGTCAATACGCGGACCCGGCGTAGGTCTTTTCTCATGTTCCGTCTCCCGAGGAGTTCCACTGAGCTCGGTCAGAGTGGCTCAAGCCGGCCTGGGTGCGAACCGCTCGGATGATGCCGTCCCTGGTATCCGTGTCGATCCCGCTTTGGTGCACGAAGTAGCTGTTGACGGCCGCTTGAGATGCCCGCATTGCCGCCGTCTCACCGTGCCGTCGCTGTTGTCCCGGACGGTGTAGCCCTTCTCCTTGGCCGTCACGGTGAGGGTTCGCATCCCCTTCTGAAGCGCCTCCGACTCACGGTGAGCGTCGTCCAGGACCTTGTGGATGCCGTTGGCCTCCATGTGGAGATCCGCGATGTCCTTGGCGGTCCTGCTGACGAACTGCTGTGTGACGCCTGCGTTCAGGCCTTCCCAGCGGGCTCTTTCGGACTTCTGCAGACCGTCGCATGCGTCGGTCTCCAGCTGCTTCAGATGGTCGACCGCCTTCTTCCAGTCGGAGACCGCAGAGCCCAGCTTGCCGAGGTCGACCTGCATGAGGTCGTGGTCGGCGAGGGTCATCTCTGAGCTCCCCTGGGCTACTCGAAGTACTTGCCGAGCTCGGAGACGGGCACTGCCGAGCCGTCACGACTCGCGATCACAGCGGCGATCTCGGCGTCGTCGTCGGCGTGCAGCTTCTTGCTGAAGTCCAGGTGGTTCGAGATGTGGGCACAAGCCTGGCGCACCGCCTTCACCTGGCTTTCCTAAATCGTCAACGTCGTCATGAGTTCGTCGCCCATGACGAAATTCGACCTGGCCAGCTCCGACGCGGCCTGGTGCGTGGAGCCGGCATGGCCGCCATTCATGCCGGCACCGGCGATGTCGACTGGGACAGAGGCCATCGCCATTGCGAACGGCCGCCGGTATCAGGGGCGGATGAGCGCCTGGTGCGCACGAGGTTTCACGTCGGCCACGGCGACGGACCCCACGGCGAGCGGACCGGCGCCGACGAGGCCCGTTCGGGCCGCGCCCCCCAAGACCGCCCGATCCCGGTACTCTGTACCCGCTCCGGCCCTGGTGGGCGGAGCGCGGGTGGGTTGCCCGAGCGGCCTAAGGGAACGGTCTTGAAAACCGTCGTGGCAGTGATGTCACCGTGGGTTCAAATCCCACACCCACCGCCAGCAGGTGAGAGACCTTGCAGGTCAGAAGGGGTGCAGCTCTCCGGAGCGGCACCCCTTCTGCATGACCTTGTCTCACCTTGGCTCGCCGGTTTCCCACCTCTGACCAGTGCGTGCGGCCAACCTGCGGCCAAAGTCAGGAGCTGTCGGCGTCGCCCTCGTGCTCAGCCAACCCCCGCTCGATCAGAGCGTTCATCTTGGCTTCCTCGCCGTCCAGCACCTTGGCGTAGTAGCGCTGGAGCACGGCGACGCTCTGTCCCGCGCGCCGGGCTGTCTCGGCGAGGCTCACACCGGAACGGAGCCAGAACGACACGCACGCGTGGCGTAGGTCGTACGGGATCGCGGCCAGCGGTGAGGCCACCTGCGCGGCCGTGAGCGCCTTTCTGCGGGCTTCCTTCCATACCGCGCCGTACTCCTGCGACCGGACCGGCCCGCCGCGTACGGCGCTGAACAGTCGGCCCTCAGCCGTGGTGCCGAACGCGTCCAGGTGAGCGCGCAGGATGGCTACCAGCACCGGGGGAATGGGCACCGGGCGGACCGCCCGGCGGGCCCGGTGCTTCAGCTGGCGCTCCTCGTAGGGCTTGCCGTCATCCGTCCATGCGGAGCCCACCTGCGGGCGGGCGCCGGCGAGCAGGAGTCGCCCCCAACCTTGGGTGGGGAGGTCGCACTGGTCAGCGCTGAGCATGGACACTTCCTCGGGCCGCATAGCGGCGTAGTAGATGCATGCGAAGAACGCGACCAGGTGGGCACCTCGGGGACCCTGAGCCCGGACCGCATCGAGCAGGGCCCGTGCCTGTGCAGGAGTGGCGACGCTGCGCACATCCAGTTCCTCGACCGCTTTGGGCGTCTCCCAATGCACACGGTGCAGGGGATTGCCGGGCAGCAGCTCGTGTTCCACGGCCAGGCGCAGGCAGTTGCTCAGCACCGCGCGGCGGCGCCGGAACGTGTTCGCGGCGGCCGGCTTGCCGTCCTGTCGCTTGGCCAGATGTTCCAGCACCCCACGGACGCGCTTGGCGTTGTCCAAGTCGGCCACGGCCGGCGCGTTGCGTTCAACCCACGCCAGCGCCTTGGCTTCGGCCTCCGGGGGTTCCTGGCCGTGCCGTCCGGCGTTGAAGGCCCACTGATAGAGCGCGCGGCGCAACACGTCGTCCGCCGGCCGACCCTTGCCCGCTGGACACAGAGCCATCGTGGCGATGGTCAGGCTTTCGGCGATGCTTGCCCGGTGCTTTGCCGCCGCCGTCGGCCACTTCCGCGCTGCGTGCGCACGGGCGTGGGCGTACCAGCTCGTGCGGTTCCGCTCCCGTACCTCCGAGACGGGGAGACCGGTCTCCGTGTCGAAGGGCTCGCCCTTGCGGGTGGCGGTCAGCAACTCAGCACGGCGAGCATCCGCGAGGGTCTTGGTGGGGAACTTCTCCTGATACTCATCGCCGGCCACCTGCCAACGGAGCTGGAACGGAGCGACCTTGCTTGGGCGCTTGCGAATACTCCAAATGCGCACGTTGTAGCTGTGCATCGTGCTCCCTCATAGGGACGGGACCCCGCCAAGGCGAGGTCCCGTCGAAGTGGTCAAGGATCAGGCTGCGACTTCGTGCTTGGCCCACCACGCATCCAGGTCGCTGCGCCGACAGCGGATCTGCCCGTTGGGGAGCTTGATGAGCTTCGGGGCCAAGCCGCGAGCGCGCAGGCGGTAGAACGCGGCGCGGCTCATCTCGATCTCTTCGAGGACTTCGGGGAGCTTGAGCATCTTGGGGCGAACCATCGTTGCTACTCCTCGCTTGACGTGGTCTTGCGGCGGGGCGATGTGTCCGAAGTACGGATTTCTGCGTCACCCGCGTCATCTGCGTCATTTAGGTATCTGACCTGCGGTTTCCGGGTGACGCAGCGTCCGAAGGGTGTGTCACCGGTGACGCAGGCCTCCGTCATCGGGTGACGCGGGTGACGCGGGGTGACGCAGAGATTGACCGTCTGCGTCACCCGCCTTTCGGCAGGTCACGGCCCGTTTGAGGGGCGCTGGTGACGCAGGTGACGCAGCGTCTTCCTACCTAGGACAAAAGAGGGGTGGTGTCTGTTGTGCTGCGCGGCTCAGCGCGTGAAGCAGGAGCCGCTGCGCGGCGCGACCATCGCAGGGCGCCACTGGCGCCGAACCGCAAGAGGAGCACGCGCCGCCGGGTGCTCTTCTTGCTTGTGCGGTCGGACCGTGGTGCCGCGCGGTCAGAAGGCCGCTTCCTGCTCGTGCGGCGGGGGCGGTGCGACGGCCGGCCGAGCGATCTCGATGTAGCGGGATGTTTTGGTGCGTCCCCAGTCGATGAGGACACCGCGGGCGGCGAGGGTGGGCTGGAGCCGTTTGAGGCGGTCTGAGAGCACCTTGCCGGTGGTCGGCCAGCCCTTGGGCAGGGGGCGGCACTCCTCGCCGCTGTAGAGGCCGGTGAGGCAGTACAGCCACTCGGCCGACGTCATCCGCTGCTCGGTCCCCGGCTCGATGCCCGCGGCGTGCTTGAGCACGGTCTGCGCCAGCAGGTCGCCTTCGATGACGTCGTCGTTCAGGTCGTCCAGGCTGGCCCGGTAAGCGGCAAGCGCCCCGAGGCCGGTGGCCGCGTCGAGCTGGGCGCACAGGTGGGCGAAGTCGGCCATGCGCAGATCGGTCGGGATGTCCGCCTCCGCCGCGCGCACCTGAACGGTGAGATCGAGCAGGGACCCGAGCACGACCGGCAGCACCTGTTCGTACTCCGCCCACAACTCCGCCTCGGTGCGCCGGACCTTGGGCCGCTCCAGCCTCAGCGGCAGGAGCCGTTCGGCGAGGTCGGGCCGGATGACGCCGACGTCGATACCGGTCAGGAGCAGGGGCCGGCGGTAGCCGACGCGGAAGACGTCCCCGTCGGTGAACAGGGCCCGCTTGACGTTCTCAGCACCGGTGACGATGCAGCACATCGCATCCGACAGGTCCGGGGTCATGTGGGAGAGGTTGTCCAGGGCGGTGACCCAGCCGGCCGCCACCGCCGCGATCAGGTTCTCCTCGTCCTTCGGGGCCCGGCGCAGGTCCCCGGTCATGCCCTCGATGATCCGCACGAGCATCCGCCCGCCGGTGGACTTGCCCGCGCCCTGCGGGCCGGTGAGGAACGGGGCGGGGACGGGCACGGCCGGCCCCAGGCAGCCAATCAGCCAGGCGATGGCCAGGCACTCGGTCTCCGCGTTGGCGAAGTTGCACAGCCGCAGCAGCAGATCGATGCCCTTGCCGTTGGTGTCCCGCGCAGGCAGGGGCAGCTCCCCGGTGAGCTGGGTGCGCCGCCAGCACACCTCACGCGGGTCGGGGACGGCGATATCCCAGCCGGCGGGGTGGATACGCACCGACTGCCCGTCGGCGCGGCCCAGGTCCAGCCAGGTGGCCCCGTCGAATCCGGGGGCGACGCGGATGTGGACGGGCTGAACGTCCTCGGTCAGCGCGAGCGCTTCGATCAGGTCCAGGGCTTCCTTCATGGCGGTGCCGTTGAACACGCCGATACCGTCGCGGAACAGCCCGACCATGAGTTCCTGCCGGTGGCTTCCCGTGGTGCCCTGCGAGCGGATCGGGCGGGCCACGGGGTGGCCCTTCCTCTGCGCGTAGACGGTGCCGTCGGCGGTGCGGAAGTACCGGAAGTGGGATTGCGCGTAGTCGGTGATGATCTCGCGGGCCGGGCTCTTGTCGTCGTCGGACATGGTCACAGTCCCAACCGGGTGCGGGCGTTGGTCCACGCGTCGGTGCAGTGCCGCAGGGTCTCGCCCTTGGCCTGCGCGGCGGTGAACAGGCGGGCGACGTGGGTGTCGGTGAGGCAGCCGCACCGGCCATGCGTGGACAGCACGGCCAGGAACGTGCGGTACACGGTCGCGTGGACTGCGCTGCGGGCGTCGGTGATGCGCTGCTCGGCCATCGCGATGCCACGGGCCAGGTAGGCGGGCGTGCGGTGCGGGCACTCCCCACCGCCCGGTCCCGCGGGCATGGTGACGGCCTGCGGCGCCGGCCGGACGGGGGACGGTTCTTTGAGGGCCAGTGCGCGGACGGTGTCCGGCAGAGCGGTCGGGGTGCCGGTGCCGGGCCCGAGGTAGCGGGCGTAGGACATGGTCGACTTGATGTCGACGCCGGGCCGGACCGCGTTGTGCGACGACATGGCGCCCCGGTAGATCCAGTGCTGGCCTCGCGTCGTCTTCACGGTCCGTGTGGCGGGGAGGGTGGTGCGGGCCCAGTCGACGGCCGCCGGGTCGTCGAGGTCGACCACGGTCAGTCCTGCGGCGCCGGGGTGGTAGGCGACGCAGACGGCCCGCCGCCACGCGGCCAGCCAGGCCGGGGAGGTGAGGACGGCCGGGTCGGTGGTGGCGGCGGCCCATGCGTGGCAGACGCCGGGGCAGTCGCACGGGCCCGCGTTCTTCATGTTCGGCCGGCCGCCGCACGCGTTGTCCACGCACTGCCGGCAGTTGCCGAACGGTGCCTTCCCCGCACGCAGGGGAAGCACCGGCACGCCAATGGCGGCCAGCCCCAGCGCAGTCGGCAGGGGTTCGGGGAGCGCGCTCATGCCGTCGCGCCCTCGCCGGATCAGGGTCGGTTGCGTCATGCTGGGAGACCTCCACAGGTCAGATTGATGGCAGGTGGACAAGGGCGGCCCCGCGGCTTTGGCGAGACGATGGGGGCCGCCCTTGGCGTAGCTAGCCGTGGAAGTGGTTGCGCTTGAAGATCGCTTTGCGGATGGTGACCGTGGTCCCGCCGCTGTGGCGGTCGTTGCCGAAGATCTGGACGGCGATCCAGCCGCCGAAGATGACGGCGGCGAGGGTGATGAGCTGGGTGACGAACGCGGTCAGCGCGGCGATGAACGAGGTGAGCAGGAGCAGTCCGCCGCAGACTGCGAGGAACCCGACGCCTCCGAGGGCGACGTTCACCGCAGTGCGGGAGACTGCTGGCTTGGCGGCGATCGGTTCGGGTTGGGCGGGGTTGATGGCGTAGCCGGTGACGACGCGGCCGTCCAGCAGGACGACGCTCGCGACCGCCGGGACGCTGTCCGGTTGGGCGGGGACGACCGGCGCCGGCGTGAGGGTCGCGGGGGTGATGACGGTGGGGCGGTGGACTTCCACGGCCCGCTGTTGGGGCCCGTGGGGGGCGGGTTCGGGGTACATACGGAATCCCTTCCGGCAGTTGGTCAGGGAGGCGGACACACCCCCTTCGGGGTGCCTCCGGGCGGGGGTTTTCGGGGGTCTGACCTGCGGTCCTCCCTGACTCCCTAACCGATCGTTCATGCTGGTCAGGTGCAGGGAGGCGGGTCAGGGAGGGGTTCAGGGAGTTCTCCCTGCCTCCCTGCCCGGATCGGGGGTCGGCTCCCTCTATTCGGCGGTGGAAGCGGAACCGTCGGTGTCGCGGTTGGTGAGGGCGCGGGTGACGCGGTCGCGGGCGACGACCATGCGGCCGTCGGACTTGTAGGGCTCGGCCCCGGTGCCGTCCAGGACGCGGCGCAGGTCGGCGAACGTCCACCGGCCATAGGCGTCCGGGTTGAGCGTGCTGAGCCGCTTGAGTACGTCCTGGGTGACGAGTCGTTGCGTCTGGCCGAAGACGGAGGCGATGTCGGCGAGCGGGTCGCGGTCCTCGCCGCGTTCGATGACGCGCAGGGTGGTGACGCCGTCGCGCAGGGCCTTGGCGCGGCCGGCGATCGTTGTGGCGTCGTCGTTGTCGATGTAGTGGGTGCGGACGTTGATGAACGACTGGCCGGCCGGGATGTCGATGCCGTCGGAGGCGACGACCACCTGTCCCTTGTCCAGGCCGGCGCGCAGCAGGTTCGGTGCGGCGCCGCCGTCGACCGCCTTGTCTCCGAGTGCCATGCGGGCCTGGGATTCGGTGCCCAGGGCGAGGGCGGCGCGGGTGTGGGCGCCTTCGCGGACGAGCTTGGGCAGGTTCTCGTTGGTGGGGTCCTGGGTGCCCTGCCACATCAGCACGTTCACGGCCCGGCCCTGGTTGTGGATCTTGCGGACGGCCATGAAGTAGCGGGAGGTGGCCTTGGAGCCGCCGTAGGGGCGCTTCTCCTCATCGGTGAGCGGGCACATGAACGCCACCTGCGCCTCGTCGACCAGCACGATCAGCGGCGGGAAGTCGGTGCCGGGCGGCGCCTGGAGACGGCGGTTCATCTCGTCCACCGCGTCCTCGACCATCTCGGTCGCCTGGACGACGTGCTCGTCGGTCGGGCCCTGGATCAGGACGGTGGCGAGCCCGTCGAACACGGCCCAGTCACCGGCGCCCTTGAGGTCGGCGATCCGGAACTCCACCGCGCGGTCCAGCGCCAGCCACAGCGCGAGCGCACGCAGCGCGGCCGTCTTGCCCTGATTGGACAGACCCGTGATCAGCAGATGCCGCTGGTAGAGGCTCAGCGCAGCGGCGTCGCCGCGCAGATCCTGGCCCCACGGTGCCCTTCCGGTGCCGTAGTTCGCGGTCAGGGTGTCGTCGGTGACCAGCGGAGAGGGGCCGATCGGCTCGTCCAGCGCGCCGGAGTCGGCGATCCACAGCCGCACGGTGCGGGCGGCCGGCGGGATGGTGATGAACACCTCGTGCTCATGACGGGACAGGTTCTCCGCGAGCTTGCGGCGCCGGTTCTGGATCTCGTCCGTGGACACCCCCGACGGCAGCGTCACGTCGACTTCCACGCCGCAGCCGGCGAGCACGATCGGGGACAGCATCGACGCCCCCGCGTCCCCCATCTCCTTGATCGCGTTACGCAGGGCGGAGATACCCAGGTCACGCAGGGCCTTGACCACGATCGACGGAGTGATCGGCTCACCCTCGCCGCTACGGACGTGCGCCGGGAGCGCCCACCGGGGTGCGGCCTGCTGGTGGCGGCCGACCGACCACAAGGCGAGCAGGGCGAGGAACGGGCCGATCGTGACCAGCGGCCCCCACACCACCTGCACGATCCGAATGATCAGCGCGATCAGGTCGATGACCGCTTGAATCGGGGTGATCACGTCGGTGATGTCCTTGTTGGCGATCGCCAGCACCACCCCCAGCGCCACCAGCGAGCCGATGCCCATGCCGGTGCCGACCAGCACGCCCTTCGCGGCGTCGAGCGGGGAGTGCAGCAGGTCCATGCGGCGGCGGTGACGGGCCTCGCGGAAGCGCTGCCCGCGCTCCTCCCACTCCGCCGCAGCCTCGTAGTTGCCCGCGGCTTCCGCAGCGCGGAGCATGCGTTCGTAGCGGGCGGCGGTACGGCCGTCCCACGTGCGGCGGGCCACGATCCGCGCGCCACCAGTGACGTAGAGGGTGTGACGGGCGAGAGCGCGGCCGGCGGTGGCGGTCCGCTCGTGGGTGACGATCCGGCGGACGGCCCGACCGGAGCGCACCCACAGCGGCACGGGTGGCGTGGCAGGCAGGTCGGGGACCACGGTCAACGTGGTCCCCTCCGCCGGGTCGGCGGGCGGGTCGGTGTCCTTGTGGAGGTGCACGACGTTCTCAGACATGCTGGAAGTGCTCCCGTCTGCCCTTATGGGGCGGGATGGAGGGTGAGCCGGGGTGGCCGGGTCCGTGGAAAGAGCGGCCACCCCGGTACGGGATCGGCTGGTCAGAACCAGCGGGAGGACTTGCGGGCGGCCTTGTCGGCGGCGGCCTCACGCACGATGCGGGCCCGCTCGATCCGCAGCGCGGTCAGCTCGGCCAGCAGCCGGGTCTCCGCCGACTGCCACGCGGTGTCGATCCGCGACTCGGCACGGCCAGTACTACGGCCCCGGCTGACGCGGTAGGAACCGCCGACCGCGCCCCGCAGGATCGCCCGGCGCTCCGGGCCGGTCAGTGGCCACAGCTCACGCTCCCGGACCGCTTCCAGCTTGCGTTCGGTGGCCTTGATCTCGCGGTCCAGCTTGCGGGTGTCGGGCTTACCCATCAGCGGGTCCCTTCAGGGATGTTGTCCGCGCAGGGCACGCAGGTGCCGAGAGCGGCGGGGATGACGTATCCGGCATCGCGCCCGCACGATGGGCAGATGCGGCGGGCAGCGTTCGCCCTGGCCAGTGCCGCCCGTTTCGCGTAGGTCATCGGGCGGACGGGCTTGGCGAGGTCGATGCGGTAGAGGTAGGCGACCAGCGGGCCACGCCGGCGGCGCGGGCGCTGCAACTCGGCAGCGACCGGCTGACCGCCGGGGCGCAAGCCACGTGCACGGAGTTGGCGGTAGGTGGCGTAACCGTCCGGGGCGTAGCGCCACCGGAACACCGGCAGCGCGGCCATCACACGGCCTCAGCCGCCGTAGCGGCCCGCTCGGCGAGCAGGGCATCACGCAGCTTGCGGGCGTTCGCCGGCGAGGTGTGGATCGCGCGGCGGATGCCCTCCGCCGTCACCTTCGCGTCCGGCAGACCGGCTGTCGCCGACCGCGCCTCCGCCAGCAACTCATCCGGCGTGCGCTTCGGCCGAGGCGATCGGGCCACCTCGGGAAGTCGACCGGTCGCCCGGCGCGGCCGGGTCGACTCGGCCGGAGCGGTCCGCCGCTCGGACTCCGTCACGGCAGGCTCGATCGGAGCAGGGAGTGCCGGGAGCGGCTTGAGCGGGGGAATCGACTTGCCCAGGTCGACCGCGACCGGTTCCGGCACCGTCAGCCGGGTCAGTGTCACCACCGGCTCCGGTGTCGATTCCCCCAGTTCAGCCGTAGACCGTTTCATTGTGGTCTCGGTGGATACCTCCGCATTCGCGGTCGGTGCGGGGTCGGGCGTGGTGGTGGTGAACATGGCCGCGAGTGCGGCGTCCGCGCCGGCGGTGACACGGTCGCGCTGTACGTCCAGCAGCCTCGATCCGAGCGCGGTGTCACCGACGCCGACCTTGCGGGCCAGACGCCAGGACTTGCGCTCCGACCACCGCTTGACCCAGTCGCTCGGGTGCTGGGTGGCGCGGGCCCGGTGGTAGGCGAGCGCCTGCACCAGATCGGCGGTCCGCCGTTCGTGTTCGGCGTCGCGGCCGTCGGTGTGCACGACGATCCGCCGAGCGAGGAACGCCATGCCCTCCGCCGACACGGACATGCCCATCGGAGTCAGGGCGTAGATGACGGTGCGGCCCGGATCGGGTGCGGCCATCGCGCCCATGACGGCGGCGGCGGCCGGCAGCGCCCACAGACCGAGGCGCACGATGCGCGGGGAGGACTGGCCCAGCATGGTCAGCCCCAGCAGGACCAAGGCGAGAACGGCGGTGGCGCCCTCGCCGGCGGCGAGCGCGCCCAGCGCGGTGCCCTTGCCGTAGGCGTGGCCGATGTTGCTGTAGGTGCCGATGCCGCCGAACACGCCCGTGGCCAGCATCGGCACGAACGCAGCCGACAGCACCCCGACCTGGATACGGGTCAGCTTGGTGCGGTTCACCGGGCATCCCCCAGGGCGAGCAGGGCGGCGACGATGAGCAGGGCCCCGGCGGTCAGCACCAGGTCGACCGCGCGGCGCAGGCAGGTGAACTTGGCGACCGCCAGCCGGGACAGCCCCGCGACGCTCGCGGCCAGGTCCTGGTTCGCGGTGGTGGCGGTGATCTCCTCGGCGGTGAGCGTCGCCCACAGTGGGAAGCCGTGCCGGCCCCGCAGGTTCGGGCGCACCGACCGCAGCAGCAGCCCCGCCGCGCCGAGCAGCAGGGCCATGCCGAGCCCGCCGGCGACGTGGGCGGGGGTGTTCAGCGGCAGGTCGCGGGCGGCCGTCCAGCTCCCGGCGAGGACCGCGCCGACGAACGCCAGCAGCAGCGCCGTCTTGGTGTCCGTCCGCGCGATCTCCGCCTTAACCTCGGCATGCGCGGCCCGCAGGTTCTCGACCGGGGTGCTCACGCCGCACCCCCCGGCGCGCTCACGCCGGCGGTGCGGTTGGTCAGCGCCCGCCGCTCGGCGAGGACGCGGCGGCGGGCCCGGCGGATGCGGCGGGCGTCCAGCTCACTGGGGGTGCGGTCAAGGGTGATGATCTGCGCGTCCAACAGGTCGACATCCGCGAGGATCGCGGGCATCTCCTCTTCGATCGCGTCCAGCTCCGCATCCGTCGGCTCCATGAAGTCGGCGAACGCGGTAACAGCGTCCTGATCAGTCACGATGGGTTCCATGGGTCGTGGTCTCCCTAGCAGGTGGAAACGGCCCGAACAGCGCCCCGGAGTAGCCGCTCCGGGGCGCGCGCCGTTGAAGTCGGTAGACCCGGCTCCCCTCAGCGCTGCTCGTACGAGACGAGCAGCGGAGGCAACCGGCCGCAGCGTCGCAACGCTGCGGAAAGGTCGGAGTTGAGCTGTCTCTCGCACAGGCAGGCAACCTGCGCGCCGCCCTCTTGATCGCAGAGGTGGAGCGGATACCTCGGCACGCTGTTCAGTTATCAAGCTGCTGGCGCTTCCTTCGGGCTCGTTTCACGGGGCCCTCCGGGCGGCGGACACAGGTGTGTCGAGATGCCCGCCGCTCGACCGATCCGACCCGGCAGGCACATCCCTAAGGTTCCCTAGGGTTCCCTGCGGTGTCAAGCGGTAAGCTAGGGAACCCCAGGGAAGTGACGACAGGGAGCAACTGACATGGCAGGCCAGGCCGACAATCGGGCCCCGTACGCGAAGATCGCCGCCCACTACGCGGAGCTGATTACGTCCGGCCAGCTCCAGCCAGGCACCCTCTTGCCGAGCATCAAGAACCTCTCGGAAGAGTGGAAGGTGAGCACGGCGACAGCGGAGAAAGCCCTGCGCAAGCTGCGCAACGAGGGGCTTGTCCGCGGCATCCACGGCATCGGTACCGAAGTGCTGGACCAGCCGACGCCAATGTCGTCCGGAGCCCAGCGGCAGGACCGGGGTCGCCGAACCGGGTCTAGCTGGGGAGCGGGCGAGCGGTCCGACTCGCACCAGGCGGCCGTGGTGCCCGCGCCCGATGAAGTGGCGCAAGCACTGGACATTCAGCCCGGCTCCGATGTGGTGCGCCGTAGCCGCGTGTACCGGGACCGGCACGGCATCGTCGCTCACAGCACCTCGTGGATTCCGGCCCGGTACGGGAAGCTGATTCCTCAGCTAGCGATGAGCGAGCGCCTGAAGGGGGGAACGTCGCTCCAGCTCATCGCCCAAGCGACCGGCCACCCGATCAGCCACCGCATCGACACAGCTTCCGCCCGCTTGCTGACACCGGAGTACGCGCGGCTCTTGGAACTGGACCCTGAAGACCCGCCGACGGACCCGGTGGTTGTGATGACAGCCAAATTCGTGGACAGCGAAGGCAGCATCGTGGAGTACGGGGTGGACCTCGGTGGTCCCGGCCGGACATGGCGCACAGAATCGGAGGTCTCCCCGTGACGGTCGCGGATGACAAGCTCGTGAGCGTGCTCGAAGACCGCCTAGACGCACTGCTTGCGGCCCGCCGGGCTGGCACAATCACCCCCGAAGCCGAAGCAGAGATTGTCGCCATCTCACGAACCATGACGAGACCGATGCCCCCACGTCCGCCGTACTGCGTCCTGATGGCCGGGCTCCCCGGCTCCGGCAAAACGACTCTTTCCCGCGCCCTCACCGCCCGTGGGTTCGCACGACTGTGCCCGGACGAAGAGATGTTCCGCCGACACGGCGTCTACGGAGTGGACTTCCCCCGAGGCCTCTTCCCCACCCTTGAGCGACCCGTCCTCGAAGACGTGGCGGTCGACCTCCAGAAGCAGCTAAAAGCTGGGCGGGATGTCGTCGTTGACCACGGCTTTTGGACCCCGGAAGACCGGGCTAAGTGGCGGGCGATTGCTACCGATGCCGGCGCTACCTCTGTGCTCGTTTACCTCGCCGCCAGCCATGACGAACTTTGGGCGAGGATCAGTAAGCGCAATGAGTTCCACCAAGATGACCCCAACTCGATCTACTTCTCAGAGAGCGACCTCAAGCGGTACCGATCCCGGTTCATCCCCCCTCAAGCCGACGAACCGCACCTCACCTATGACGGCGACGCTGCGGCCGTCATTGCAGCCCTAGACCCCTCTCCCCATCGGCCCTCAGGCGACTGATACGCCATTCACCACCGATCGGCGCTCGCCCCGCCTGTCGGCATCGCCATCGCCGCCACCGGCGTCCTAGCGGGGTGCCTGACCGGCCAGCTTCTGCCGCCCTCTTGTCGCCACGTGGCCACCCTCTGGCCAAGGCAGGCTTTCGGTCGTGGTGACCGCCGGGAAAACTGCTGGTCAGACGTGGTTGGAGGCAGCTCCACACAACGCTCTTGAAAACCGTCGTGGCGCGAGTCACCGTGGGTTCAAATCCCACACCCACCGCGTGGTGAGCAGTGCGAGCGGCCCCTGACCGGGTGAAACGGTCGGGGGCCGCTCGCATGCGGCCCCCGCTCTCAGTACCGGTGTCCGGTCGACCGGGCCGCCGAGGCGATCGTCGTGCGGGCCTCGTGTTCGGTGAGGCCGGTGCTGCGGGCCGCGTCGATCAGGGCGGTGGCCAAGGCCGGGCCGAGGCCGTTCTCGTAGGCGCGGCAGGCCGCCCAGAACAGGCGGGTGTTGCGCTGCCCGGCGTGTGCGGCGAGGACGAAGTGGATCAGGCCCTGGCCGTGCCCGTCGGCGGCCGGCGCGTGGGAGGTCGTCCGGGGCGGCGGCAGGAGCAGTTGGAGCAAGGGCGGCGGGCAGGGGGCGGGGGCGAGGTCGGCCGTGCCGGGCTCGGTGCCGTACACCCCGTGCTCGGTGCGGGAGCCGGGGCCGACGAGGTAGCCGCCGGCTCCGCGGATGTCGATGCCGGGGGCGAGGCGGCCGGCCGAGTTGGGGACGGCGACGTCCGGCGGTCCGGTCAGCCAGAGGTGGCGGCCGCCGCTCGGGGTCAGGACGACGACCGTGTCGGGGATCGTGAACAGGTGCCGCCGAGCGAGCTCGCGCAGGGCCGCCGGGGCGTCCGTACCGGACTTGGTGTCCAGGTCGACGCCGATCAGGTGGTGCGGGGGCAGCCCGCAGGCGATGCCGTAGCCGGTGGCCCAGGGAGCGGCGGCGAACAGCGCGCGGATGCGCCTCGGGTCGGTCGAGGCGTCGTACACCCCGTGGCCGAACCGGCCGCACTCACCGTGGCAGGGGGCGGGGTCGGGGTCGTCGCGGTGGGGGGAGCGCAGGGCCGGGAGCTTCGTCCGGGACAGCGGGATGACGGACAGTCCGCGTTCGGCGGCTGACAGCGCGTGTGCGAGGGCCAAGGTCGTGGCCTGCCGGTCGGAGGTGGCCATCCCTCCATGTTCGTACGTACGTTCGAAAAAGGGAAGGGAGTGCCCGGTGCGACGCGCCGGAGCGGGGCGACCGGCCGGAAATACGACGGAACGCTTCACCCCTTGCGGCACTTGGGGTGGAGCTGTCCGCACCTGCCCTGACCTGCGGTTCCAGTCAAGGAAAGGTGGCGAAAGGGGTTTATCGACTTGTCCTCACGCTTGAGGGCGAATCACGGCTTCCGGGGTGGTTCGCCGGGGATTCGGTGGGCAACTCTGGATTCGCGACGTCGTGCACAGCACCGAGGCGGTCGGCCAATTGCCTTGGTGGAAGCCGTACTTACGCACACAACGGCATACAGGCCGGTGCGTCATTTGCTTCTGAGAGGAACCAACATGGCAAGCATCCGTACCGCCCGCGTCATCGCCGCCGTCTCCGCCCTCCCGCTCGCGGCCGCCCTCTTCAGCGGGGTGGCGACGGCCGACAACGGTGCGATCGCGGACAACGGATCGAGCGCGACCGTCACCAACGCCCTCCAGGGCATCCTCGGCAGCGGGGTCGGCGGCGACAACAACGGCAACTCGTCCACCACCCAGCAGCAGGCCAACGGCTCCGGTGCCTCGAACCAGAGCAATACCGCCCAGGTGGACGGTTCGGCCTTCACCGCCGTCAATCAGGGCAACGACAACGTCGCCGTCGCCTTCACGCCGCTCTGGTGGTGAGGTGAGGGGCCGGTGTCCTGACGCCGGCTCCTGAGACTCCGGTGGGGCGTGTGGTGGGTGAGCAGAACGACTGCGCGGTGGTGCCGAGGCACCACCGCGCAGTCGTATGCAGCCGATCTGCAGCCGCGTGTCGCCGTGCGCAGCCGAGTGTCGCCGTGTGCAGCCGTGTGCAGCCGTGTGCCCGGCAGACGACGGCCACGACCGTTCCTCGCCGCCGACCGGAGCCCTTGCGTCATCCTCCCGGCAGACGAACCCCCAGGGGTGAACCCGCAGTCGTCCTGCTCCTCCCGTCCGCCTCCAGGAGGTGACGCCGGCACCGCCTCTACAACCTGAGGGGGACTCCCCTTCGGGACCTACGGGCGATGAGGACCACGGGCTCGCGAACCTAGCGTGGAGCCATGACCACATCCGTCTGCACCAGCGCCTCGGACGCCGCCACGTTGGCCACGCGGACGCCGCCGTACGCCCCGTACCCGTCGTTCTCGTCGTACGTGCGGGCCCGCCAGCCGGTGCTGCTGCGGACCGCCCGGTCCCTGACCGCGAACCCGTGCGACGCCGAGGACCTGCTGCAGACCGCGCTGACCAAGACCTACGTCGCCTGGGACCGCATCGAGGACCACCGTGCGCTCGACGGCTATGTGCGCCGCGCCCTGCTGAACACCCGTACCTCGCAGTGGCGCAAGCGCAGAGTCGACGAGTTCAGCTGCGAGGAACTGCCGGAACCGGAGCCCCTGCCCGGTGGCGACGACCCGGCGGAGCGCCAGGCGCTGCACGACGCGATGTGGCGGGCGATCATGCGCCTGCCCGCCCGGCAGCGGGCGATGGTCGTCCTGCGGTACTACGAGGACCTGAGCGAGGCCCAGACCGCCGAGGTGCTGGGCGTGTCGATCGGCACCGTGAAGTCGGCGGTCTCACGCGCCCTCGGAAAGCTGCGCGAGGACCCGGAGCTGGAACCCGTACGCTGACGGCCGTGACGAGAGCACCCCTGACGGACGGCCTCACCAGCCGCGACTTCCTCGGCGCGATGCTCGACGCCGTGCCCGAGATGAGCGCGCCGGTCACGCGCAGGATCCGCTCCGCCATCGCCCTCGACCACGACCCGGCTGATGTGGCCTTCGCCCGCACGGACGTCTACCCGCTGCTCTGGGACCTCTTCAACGAGGTGCTGCTGCCGCTGCTGAACACCAGGGCGGGCCCCGCACGGGACCGGGAGCTGCGGCGGGTCCTCGGCTTCCTGGAGCGGGTCGCCGGTTCACCTGAGCCGGTCGTCCTGGACTTCCTGGGCGGTCTCGTCGGCGACTACCTGCTGGACCGGGAGGGCGCCGCCGCGTACGCCTGCGCCGGGCCCGCGCTGCGCGCCGTCATGGTGCGGGCCTGCGCCGACTGGGGCATGCGCGTGCCCCCGGAATGGACCGGTGAGACGGCGGAGTGACGTGATCGATCACCCGCCCCTAGTGACATACCGCGCGGTATGCGTCCAGAATCAGCGCAACCATTACCACCGCGTAGGCAATGTCGCCCCCGGGAGGACGCCGTGCTGAGCACCATGCAGGACGTACCGCTGCTGATCTCCAGGATCCTGACCCACGGGTCCACGATCCATGGATCGTCGCAGGTCACCACCTGGACCGGCGAAGGTGAGCCGCACCGCCGCTCCTACGCCGAGATCGGCGCCCGGGCCGCGCAGCTGGCCCACGCCCTGCGCGAGGACCTGGGCGTCGCCGACGACGACCGCGTCGCCACCCTGATGTGGAACAACGCCGAGCATGTCGAGGCGTACTTCGCCATCCCGTCCATGGGCGCGATCCTGCACACCCTCAACCTCCGGCTGCCCCCGGAGCAGCTGATCTGGATCGTCAACCACGCCGCCGACCGGGTCGTGATCGCCAACGGCTCCCTGCTGCCGCTGCTCGCCCCGCTGCTGCCGCACCTGAAGACCGTCGAGCACGTCGTGGTCTCCGGCCCGGGCGACCGCTCCCTGCTCGCCGAGGCCGCCGTACGCGTCCACGAGTACGAGGACCTGATCGCCGGCAAGCCGGACAGCTACGACTGGCCCGAGCTGGACGAACGCCAGGCCGCCTCCATGTGCTACACCTCCGGCACCACCGGCGACCCCAAGGGCGTGGTCTACAGCCACCGTTCGGTCTATCTGCACTCCATGCAGGTCAACATGGCCCAGTCGATGGGCCTCACCGACCAGGACACCTCCCTGGTCGTGGTGCCGCAGTTCCACGTGAACGCCTGGGGCCTGCCGCACGCCACCTTCATGACCGGCGTGAACATGCTGATGCCGGACCGGTTCCTGCAGCCCGCCCCGCTCGCCGAGATGATCGAGAGCGAGAAGCCGACCCACGCGGCCGCCGTCCCCACCATCTGGCAGGGGCTGCTCGCCGAGCTGACCGCCAAGCCGCGCGACGTCTCCTCGCTCGGCCAGGTCACCATCGGCGGCTCCGCCTGTCCGCCCTCCCTCATGGAGGCCTTCGACCAGCTCGGCATGCGGGTCTGCCACGCCTGGGGCATGACCGAGACCTCCCCGCTCGGCACGATCGCCCGCCCGCCGGCCCACGCCGTCGGCACCGAGCAGGAGTTCGCCTACCGGCTCACCCAGGGCCGCTTCCCGGCGGGCGTCGAGGCCCGCCTCACCGGCCCCGGCGGCGAGCGCCTGCCCTGGGACGGTGAGTCGGCGGGCGAGCTGGAGGTCCGCGGCTCGTGGATCGCGGGCGCCTACTACAACGGCCCGGACGGCGAACCGCTGCGCCCCGCCGACAAGTTCAGCGAGGACGGCTGGCTGAAGACCGGCGATGTCGGGACCATCTCGCCCGACGGCTTCCTCACCCTCACCGACCGCGCCAAGGACGTCATCAAGTCCGGCGGCGAGTGGATCTCCTCGGTGGAGCTGGAGAACGCCCTGATGGCCCACCCGGACGTCGCCGAGGCCGCCGTCGTCGCGGTCCCCGACGACAAGTGGGGCGAGCGCCCGCTGGCCACGGTCGTCCTCAAGGAGGGCGCCACCGCCGACTTCGAGACCCTGCGCGCCTTCCTCGCCGACGAGGGCAAGATCGCCAAGTGGCAGCTGCCGGAGCGCTGGTCCATCATCCCCACGGTGCCGAAGACGTCCGTCGGCAAGTTCGACAAGAAGGTGCTGCGCCGGCAGTACGCGGCGGGCGAGCTGGACGTGACCCGGCTCTGAGGCGATGACGACGCTCGGCTCCGCCCCAGGCCGCTCACGCCTCGGGCAGGAGCCGAGCTCACCGCCGTACGACCGCCGCCTCCGGGCACGAGCCGAGCTCACCGCCGTACGACCGCCGCCTCCGGGCACGAGCCGAGCTCACCGCCGTACGACCGCCGCCTCCGGGCACGAGCCGAGCTCACCGCCGTACGAACG
>NZ_JBEPAL010000056.1:0-25181 GCF_040298625.1 Streptomyces sp. NPDC001532 | reverse complement strand
GCCGTACGACGGCCGCCTCGGGCAGGAGGTCACCGCCGTGCGACGGTCGTTCCCCAGCCCAGCAGCAGCCACACCCCCGCCACCGCGCACACCCCGCCCCAGCCGAAGTGGGTGAAGGCGGAGCCCGCGAGGGCCGAGGCGGTGGCTCCGCCCGCGAAACCGGCGACGACGTAGGCGGTGTTGGCGGTGGCCGGGGTGGAGGTGGTGGTCAGGGCCAGTGTCTGGTTGGCGACGTGCGAGGCGACGAGCGCCGCGTGGATCGCGATCGCGGCGACGAACAGCGCCGCGAGGACCCGGCCGCCGGCCCAGAACAGCGGCACGGAGACGGCGGCGAGCAGATACGCGGTGCGGACGACCTTGGCGGCGCCGAACCGGTCGACCAGCCCGCCCGCCAGCGGCGCCACCACGCTCGCCGCGAGCCCGAAGAGGCCGAACAGTCCCGCGGTGGCGGTGGACAGGCCGTACTCGGGGCCGGTCAGCAGCAGCGCCAGCGAGGTCCACAGGGCGCTCCACGCGCCGAACATCCCCGCCTGCCGCACGCAGGCCCGCCACAGCTCGGGCGAACGGCGCACGAGTCCCGGCAGCGTCGCGATGCCGCCGAACAGCGCGCCGGTGCGCTGCCCGCGCTCCGTCGGCAGGACCAGCGAGGTGGCGAGGCCCAGGGCGAGGGTCAGTACGGCCGCGCCGGCGAACACCCAGCGCCAGCCGAAGGCCTGACCGGCCAGTCCGCCGACCACGCGGGCCGCGACGATGCCCGTGAACAGTCCCGCGACCACGGCGGCGACATGGCGGGCCCGGCGCTCGGCTGGGGCACGCTCGGCGACCAGCGGGACGAGCAGCTGGGGGACGACGGTCGCGGCGGAGGCGACGAGCACGGCGGCCGCGAGGGCGGCGGAGCCGGGGGCGGCCGCGGCGGCGGCCAGCGCGACGGCGGTCACCACGGTGAGGCCGCCGACCAGCCGGCGCCGGTTGACGCTGTCGCCGAGCGGGGCGAAGAGCAGCAGGCCGAGCGCGTAGCCGAACTGGGCGACCGAGGCGATCCAGGCGACGGCGGAGGGCGCCGAGCCGAAGTCGCGGGCGATGAGGGTGAGCAGCGGGGCGGCGAGGTAGATGTTGGCCGCGGTGACCGCGCTGCACACGGCCAGGAGGGTGAGGAAGAGGGCGGGAGCGGGACGGTGCGGCTCCCGTGCGGGGGACGTGCGGGTCGCGGTGGGCTGGGCGGTGCTCGCTGACGGCGGCATGAGCGGGAGACCCCTTCGAGCCGACTCGAATAACCAACCGTTTGGTTGGACGATGGGAGAACAGTCTGCGATCCCACTCGATTCCCTGTCAACCAAACGGTTGGTTATCGCCCCGCGCTACCCTGTCCCCCATGGGAGCAAGGGACCCCGAGGCCACCAAGGCCCGAATCTTCGCGGCGGCGGTGGCCGAGTTCGCCCGGCATGGCATCGCGGGTGCCCGCATCGACCGCATCGCGGCCGAGGCCAAGGCCAACAAGCAGCTGATCTACGCCTACTTCGGCAACAAGGACCAGTTGTTCACCCACGTCCTCGAGAAGAAGATGCTCGACCTCGCCGCCTCGGTCCCCGTCGACCCGGACGACATCGAGGGCTGGGTCGACCACCTGCTCGACTACCACTCCGCCCACCCGGAGGTCCTGCGCCTGCTCTACTGGGAAGGGCTGGAGTACGGCTCGTCCGAACTCCCCGACGAGACCGACCGCCGGGAGCACTACGCCCGCAAGATCGCCGCGCTCGCGGACGGCCAGCGCAGAGGCGTCGTCACCGACGCGATCCCGGCGCCCGATCTGCTGCTCCTGCTGACCGCGCTGGCCAACTGGGCCACCGTCGTGCCGCAGATCGCACGCATCCTGGTCGGCACCCGGGACGCCGACCGCGAACGGCTCCGGGCCTCCATCAAGGAAGGGGCCCGCCGCCTCATCGCCCGCTAGCGCTTGCGGATCCGGTGCGCAGGCCCGCGCCGAACCGTGCCCGCAGGGTCGCGCCGAACCGCGCCCGCTTGGTCCGTGCGACCTGTTCCGGCAGGGTCGCGCCGGCCCGCGCCCGCAACCGTCATGCCTGTACGTGCCGTCAGGCTCGTGCCGTCAGGCTCGTGCCGACCAGCTCGTGCCGATCAGCGCCCGCAGGGTCGCACCGAACCGTGCCCGCTGGTCCGCGCGGAACCATGCCCGCTGGTCCGCGCCGAACCGTTCCGGTTGGTGCGTGCGGACCCGTGCCCGCTAGTTCGTGCCGATCCGGGCCAGCAGGTCGACGATCCGTGCCTGTACCTCGGCGCTGGTCGACCGCTCGGCCAGGAACAGCACCGTCTCGCCCGAGGCAAGCCGCGGCAGGTCGGCCTGGTCGACGGCGGCCGTGTAGACCACCAGCGGAGTGCGGTTGAGCTGCCCGTTGGCGCGCAGCCAGTCCACGATCCCGGCCCGGCGCCGGTGCACCTGCATCAGGTCCATCACCACGAGGTTCGGCCGGAACTGCCCGGCCAGCGTCACCGCGTCGGTGTCGCTGGCGGCCCGTGCCACCTGCATCCCGCGCCGCTCCAGCGTCGCCGTCAGCGCCAGCGCGATCTCCGCGTGCTCCTCGATGAGCAGCACCCGCGGCGGGTGCTGCTCGCTGTCGCGCGGGGCGAGCGCCTTCAGCAGGACGGCGGGGTCGGCGCCGTAGGCCGCCTCGCGGGTCGCCTGACCGAGCCCGGCAGTGACCATCACCGGCACCTCGGCGGCCACCGCCGCCTGCCGCAGCGACTGGAGCGCGGTCCGCGTGATCGGCCCGGTCAGCGGGTCCACGAACAGCGCCGCCGGGAACGCGGCGATCTGCGCGTCGACCTCCTCGCGCGAATGCACGATCACCGGCCGGTAGCCACGGTCGCTGAGCGCCTGCTGGGTGCTCACGTCCGGCGCGGGCCACACCAGCAGCCGCCGCGGGTTGTCCAGCGGCTCCGGCGGCAGTTCGTCGTCCATCGGCTGCGGGCGCGGGGTGTCGGCCACCTCCACGGCCCCACCGGGACCGTCCAGCGGTTCCGGGCCCTCGGCGGCGTTCTCGTCCGGCGCGCCTATGGCGTACGACCGTCCGGCACCCTCACTGGCCTGCGCCGGGAGCCGCGCGGGCGGCGGCTGGGAGGCGGGCGCCTCGGCCGACGGATGCGGGCGCGCGGCGGCCGGGTCCGGCGGCGTGCCCAGCTTGCGGCGCCGGCCGGAACCGCCCGGCTGATGCGGGGGCGGGGTGGCGGTCGACGGCTGCTGCGCCTGCGCCGCCTGCCGGGTGAACGGCACGCCCTGGCCCAGCGTGCGCACGCTGATGGCCCGGCCCTGCGTCGAGTTCGGGTCCACGGGCGCCGCCGCCTCGGCGGGCAGCGGCTGCGCGACGCGCGCCGGCGGCGGCAGCGGGGTGCCGGGGTGGGCCTGCGGCGGTACGGCGGTGTCGGCACCGGACGGAGCCGCCGGCGTGCCGGCACCGGACGGAGCCGCCGGCGTGCCGGCTCCGGAGGTGTCGCCGTCGGCGGCGGGCCAGGGCTGCGGCGTGGGCGTGCCGGCCGCGGGCGTGCCGGGGCCGGGCACCGACTCGGCCGGGAGCGGCAGCCCGGGAAGCGGGTGCGCCACGGGCTGGACGGCGGGCTGGACCACCGAGTGCGCCACCGGCTGCGGAGCGGGCTGCGCCGCCGCGGCCTGCGCGGGCACGGCGAGGTGACCGGTGCCGGACACGGGCTGCGCGGGTACGGCCGGGCCCTGCGCGGCGGGTGCGACGGACGGTGCCGGCGCCGCCGGGACCGGGGCGGGCGCCGGTACGGGCGCCGGTACGGGTGCCGGAGCGGGCTGGGCCGCGGGCTGCGGAACCGGTGCCGCCTGCGGGGCGCTCACCTGGGCCGGTACCCCCTGCGCGGGCGTGCCGGACTGCTCCGGCGGCGGCGCGACGGCCCGACGGCGGCGGCCCGTCGGCGCGCCGGTGGGATGCGGCTGCGGCGGGGTGTGGTCGGCGGACTGGTCGTGCGGGACGGCGTCGTGCCGGCCGTGGTCGTCGGCGTGGGTGACAGGAGGCGCGACCGGGTGCGCGACAGGGGGCGTGACCTGGGGGGCCTCCGCGTCACCGGTCCCGTGAGCGTCCGGGTGGGCGTGACCGGGCGCGACGGCCGGGGTGGCTTGCTGCGGCACCTGGGGCGGGGCCTGCGGCGGAACCTGCTGCGGGGCCGGCTGGGGCGCGGGCGGGCTCACCGGGGCGGCGGGCGCCGGAACGGGCATGGGCGCGGGGCCGGGGAGGGGCTGCGCGGGCCCCGGTACGGGAGCGCCGGGAACCTCGGGGTGGAGAGCGGGCGCCACGGGCGGCACGGGCGGCACGGACGCCACGGGTGGTGCCTGGTCGGCGGGCTGCCGCGGTTCCGGCTGCGGCCCCTGCTGCGGCCCTTGCTGCGGCTCCTGCTCCGGCAGGGCCTGCGGCAGACCCTGGGGCAGCACCGGCTGAGGAGGCTGCGGCTGCTGTGCCTGCGGCTGGGGCTGGAGCTGCTGGGGCTGGGGCTGGGGCTGCTGGGGCTGGGGCTGCTGGGGCTGGAGCGGTTGCTGAGGCAGTGGCTGAGACTGCGGCGGCACCTCCGCTTCCGTGCCGTCGGACACCCGGTCCGCCTCGGCCGGAGGCAGCGCGAACACGGTGCGCGGCCCGGCCTCCTGCGCCGCGGCGCGCTCCTGGGCTGCGGCGAGGGCACGGCGACGGCGGCCCGTGGGCTGCGGCGGGGTCTCCCCCGACACGGTCGGCAGCGCCGGCGTCAGGGCGTGCTGCTCCTCCGGAGCGCGCCGGGCCCGCCGGCCGCCGGACGCGGGCACGCCCTGCGGCGGCACCGTTCCGCCCAGGCCGGTGCCCACCGCGGCGGTGCCCGCGGCATGCTCGTCGGCCGTCACCACGGCGCCCTCGGCCACCCCGGCGACGGTCGCCGCCGCGGCGACGGCCGCGGCAGCGGCGTCCTCGGCGGCACGTCCCCGCCGTCGACCGGTACCGCCGGCGGCCTCGGCCGGCTCGACCTGCTCGACGGGTTCGACGGGTTCGACCGCGGCGGGCAGCTCCGGCGCCTCGGCCGCCGCGCGCCTGCGCCGCCGTCCGGTGGGCGCCGGGGAGGGGGACTCCGCCTCCGCCTCGGCACCGCCGTCGGGCGCGCCCGGCACCTCGCTCTCCAGGAAGGCGTCCACGGAGGACCGCCGGGCCCGCCGCCGCCCGCCGGAGGTCTGGTCGGCGGCCGGCACCGCCTCGCCCTCGGCCTCGACCGCGGACACGGCGCCCGCGCCACCGCCGATGGGCACTTCAAGGACGTACGCGTTGCCGCTCATGCCCGGCACCTCGTGCGTCTGGAGCACACCGCCGTGGGCCCGCACGATCCCGCGCACGATCGGCTCGTGCACCGGATCGCCCCCGGCGTACGGCCCGCGCACCTCGATCCGGACGACCTCGCCCCGCTGGGCCGCCGCGACCACCACGGTGTTGTCCAGATAACCGCCCGCGGACACCGGGGAGTTCCCGGTCGCGTCGACCCCGGCGACATCGGCGACGAGATGCGCGAGCGCGGTCGCCAGCAGCCGGGCGTCGACCTCGGCCTCGATGGGCGGCGCGTGCACGGCGAACTGCACCCGGCCCGGCCCGATCAGCTCGACGGCGCCGTCCACACCGGCGGCGACGACCGAGTCGAGCATGACCTTCGTCCGGGCGACACCGTCGCTGCCGGAGTCCAGGCGCTGGTAGCCGAGGACGTTGTCGATGAGGGTGGTGATGCGGGAGTAGCCCGCCGAGAGGTGGTGCAGGACCTGGTTGGCCTCGGGCCACAGCTGCCCGGCGTCGTCCGCGGCCAGCGCGGCGAGTTCGCGGCGCAGTTCGTCCAGCGGACCGCGCAGCGAGGTGGCCAGCAGCGTCAGCAGCTGCTCGTGCCGTCCGGCGAGCGCCTCGTAACGGTCCTTCTCGCGCTCGCCGAGCGCCGCGTACCGCTCCTCGCCCGCGGCCAGCTCCTCCGCGTGCCGCTCGCGCAGCTCCTCCAGCTCGGTGACGTGGCTCTGGCGCAGCGCGGTGAGGTCGGAGGCGTGCTCCTCGGCGAGCCGCTCCAGCTCCTCGGCGTGCCGCCGCTCGGCCTCCGCCTTCTCCTCGGCGAGCGTGTCGTACGGCCGCCGGTCGAGGAAGGTCATCACAGCGCCGACGAGCTGGTCGCCGTCGCGCACCGGAGCGGTCGTCAGGTCGACGGAGACCTTGTCCCCGGCCTTCGACCACAGCACCTGCCCGCGCACCCGGTGCTTGCGCCCGGAGCGCAGGGTGTCGGCGAGCGGCGACTCGTCGTAAGGGAACGGCGAGCCGTCGGCGCGCGAGTGCAGCACGAGGGTGTGCAGCTCCTTGCCGCCGAGATCGCTGGCCCGGTAGCCCAGTATCTGGGCGGCGGCCGGGTTGACGAGGACGATCCGGCCGTCGGTGTCGGTGCCGACGACGCCCTCCGCCGCGGCCCGCAGGATCATCTCGGTCTGCCGCTGCGAGCGGGCCAGCTCGGCCTCGGTGTCCACGGTGCCGGACAGATCGCGGACGACGAGCATCAGCAGCTCGTCGCCGGTGTAGCCGTAGCTGTCGTAGGCCTGCTGGCCGTTCTCCAGATTCGCGGACGTGACCTCGACCGGGAACTCGCTGCCGTCGGTCCGCCTGGCCATCATCCGGGTCGGCTTGGTCCGGCCGCGCGGGTCCATGTGGTCGGGCCGTCGCATGGAGCCGGGGATCAGCTTGGAGTCGAACTCCGGCAGCAGATCGAGCAGCCCGCGCCCGACGAGGGCGGTGCCCGGGGTCTCGAAGGCCTCCAGGGCGATGGCGTTCGCGTTGACGACGGTTCCGTTGGCGTTGACCAGGACCAACGCGTCGGGAAGCGCGTCGAGTATGGCTGCGAGGCGAGCAGCGCCTCGGGGTGGCCTGCTGCTCACGAGACGCTTCCTCCCTGTTACCGCACCTTGCCGACCGCTCGGGCCATCTTGCCAACCGGCCCGCGGCGTGTCACGCGAGGGAGTCTAAGGGCTGGGATTGCGCTCGCGACGCCGGATGCGAGAGAGGTCGCACGAGCCGGTGAACCCGGCCCGACGCCGAAGCGTCGGGGAGCACATGACCGCTGAGGTCCGCTCCCATGCGCCCTCCTCGCCACCTCCGCAGGACGTTTACAGCAGCCCGCACTTTGTATGTGTCTCGTGATCCGTCCTGCTCGACGCTTCCCGCGTCCGGTCGCTACGGCCCCGCGCGGGGCGGCTCGCCGGCCGCTCAGTCGCCCAACTCGGGGAGCAATGGGACGAACCGGTCCCAACGGGCGATCTCACAGCCGTTGCTCCGGTCGAACCGGGCGTCGACCGGACGGCCGGCCCACGTACCGGTGACGTGCGCGGTGGCGGAACCGCCGTACTGCATGGTGCAGACGGTCCCTTCCGGGACCGGCGCGAAGGCTTCCTTGCCCCACGCGGTGTTCCGGTCGACCGCCTGACAGGCGCCGGCCGCGTTCGGGTGACTGCCGCCGCCCGGATGGCAGTCCAGCTCGAACGTCCCGTCCTCGGCGCCGCCGGTGTGCCGGACGGTGACGGTGAGATGGTCGGCGCCGGCCCGGTCGGCACCGGGGATCGACGGGGGCGCGGCGGGGGACGGGACGGCGAGGGCGGCGGCCGTGGGAGCGGCCGAGAGCGAGCCGAGCGCCGCGAGGGAGGTGCCGGCGGCGACGATCAGCCGCCGGAGCGCGTGGGGGGTGGTGACCTGCAACATGACCTGACTAACGCCGCGCGCCCCGGGACGTTGCGTTCGGCCGCGACCCGTACCGGCTTCACCCGGGAAGCCCTTTGCCCTGCGGCCCGCCTGCCTAGTACCGTGGGGGGCGATTGGTGACAGCACGCTCGACTGTGTCATCATCTGCACGCACCACTCGCGCTCGCGCGGGCGGCTGTGCTGGAGGCGTCGCCTAGTCCGGTCTATGGCGCCGCACTGCTAATGCGGTTTGGGCCTTAAAGCCCATCGAGGGTTCAAATCCCTCCGCCTCCGCGCAAGATCACCGAAGCCCCGGTCCGATGGACCGGGGCTTCGTCGTTCCCGGCTTCCCGCACCGCCGCCCCTTGCCCTCAAACCGACGTTTCTGCAGGTCAGAAGGGGTAGACCAATCGGATTTCACATGACGGCGGCAGTCATGTAATGTTCTTCCTGTCGCCGCGACGGGCCGGAAGGAACGGAAGCGGCGGAGAAAAAAGAACAAGCACTCGTAGCTTAACGGATAGAGCATCTGACTACGGATCAGAAGGTTGCAGGTTCGAATCCTGCCGAGTGCACACAGGCCAGAGGCCCCGGAGAGATCCGGGGCCTCTGGCGTTGTCGGGGCTCATTGTCCACAGGGTCACTCAATTCTCCTGTGGATAACTGACGTTGCTGTGGATCAAACCTCCGGACGTATATCGGGTGCGTGATCCGCGTCTCGCGCGGCACCCTGGTCGCCATGGATGAGAGACGCACCGTGAAGGTCTCCAAGTACCTCTCGAAGCATCTGCGCCACCAGCCGGAGCGGATCGGGCTGACGCCGGACGAGGGCGGATGGGTCGAGATCGACGATCTGCTCGCGGCCGCGGCCGCGCACGGCTTCCACTTCACCCGCGCGGAGCTGGACCACGTGGTCGTCGCGAACGACAAGCGGCGCTTCGCGGTCGAGGGCACCCGGATCCGCGCCAGCCAGGGCCACACCATCGCGGTCGACCTCGATCTGCCGCCGGCGACCCCGCCGCCGTACCTCTACCACGGGACCGTGGGCCGCAACCTGGACGCGATCCGGGCCGAAGGGCTTCGCGCCATGGACCGTCATGACGTCCACCTGTCGTCCGACCGGGAGACCGCGACCCGCGTCGGCGCCCGCCGTGGCCGCCCGGTGGTGCTCTCCGTCGACGCGGGGGCCATGCACCGGGACGGGCATGTGTTCCGGCTCAGCGCCAACGGGGTGTGGCTGGTGGAGGCGGTGCCTCCGCGGTATCTGCGGTTTCCGGAGGGGCACTGATCTCGCGAGCCGATCTCGCGCACTGCTGATCCCTCGTACTGATCCCTCACACTGATCACGGGTGCCGATTCCGCGTACTGATTCCCCGCACTGATCAGGCGCTGACCAGCCGCACTGATCACACGGCGTCGGCGTTTCACGTGAAACGTCCGGGGCCGCTTAGGCTCGATGGCATGAGTCTGCGTCTGAGCACTGTGATCCTCCCGTACCGCCGCTGGCACGAGGGGGCCAAGGAGACCTGGCAGCGCGCGGAGCAGCTCGGCTTCCACACCGCCTACACCTACGACCATCTCTCCTGGCGCAGCTTCCGGGACGGGCCGTGGTTCGGTGCCGTGCCGACGCTGACCGCCGCCGCGGCCGTGACCGAGCGGCTGCGGCTGGGCACACTGGTGACCTCGCCGAACTTCCGGCACCCGGTGACGCTGGCCAAGGAACTGATCTCCCTCGACGACATCTCCGGCGGGCGGGTCACCCTCGGCATCGGCGCGGGCGGCACCGGCTTCGACGCCACCGCGCTCGGCCAGGAGCCCTGGACGCCTCGTGAGCGGGCCGACCGGTTCGCCGAGTTCGTGCCGCTGCTGGACCGGCTCCTCACGGAGGACTCGGTGTCGTACGAAGGCGATTTCTACTCGGCCCACGAGGCGCGCAACATCCCGGGCTGTGTGCAGCGGCCGCGGCTGCCTTTCGCCGTCGCCGCCACCGGTCCGCGCGGTCTGAAGCTCGCCGCGCGGTACGGGCAGGCGTGGGTCACCACCGGTGACCCCAGGCTCTTCGAGAACGGCACTCCGGAGCAGTCGGTTCAGGCCATTCGCGGGCAGGTCGAGAAGCTGGCGGACGCCTGCGCGGCGATCGGCCGGGATGTGCACGCGCTCGACAAGGTGCTGCTGACCGGATTCACCCCGGATCGCGGCCGGCCGCTGGAGTCCCTGGACGCCTTCGTCGATTACGCGGGCCGGCACCGGGAGTTGGGCTTCACCGAGATCGTGATCCACTGGCCGATCCCGGGCTCGGACTTCGCCTCGGACGAGAAGATCTTCGAGCAGATCGCCATGGAGGCACCGGCGCAACTGCGCTGACGGACGGAGGGTGACGACGCCGGTGGGGCCGGTAACCACTCAGATGTGCGGAGTCCCGCACGCCCGTGCGGGCATATGCGGGAGAATGGCGCGGTGACCTCAGCGACTCGACAGCCAGAGACTCCGGCCCCCGCGATACCGCCCCGGTTGATCGCCACCGACCTCGACGGCACGCTGCTGCGCGACGACAAGTCGGTGTCCCCGCGCACGATGGCCGCTCTCGCCGCCGCGGAGGAGGCGGGGATCGAGGTCTTCTTCGTCACCGGCCGCCCGGCCCGCTGGATGGGCGTCGTCAGTGACCACGTCCACGGCCACGGCCTGGCGATCTGCGGCAACGGCGCGGCCGTGGTCGACCTCCACGGCGGCCCCGGCGCCCACCGGTTCGTGAAGGTGCGGGAGCTGGCCCGGGACAACGCGCTGGACGCCGTACGGCTGCTGCGGGAGGCGGCGCCGGGCACGGTGTTCGCGGTCGAGCAGACGTACGGCTTCCACCAGGAGCCGGACTATCCCAAGCTGCACATGGAGGTCCCGGACACCCTCGCGCCGGCCGAGCGGCTGCTGGCACCGGACGCGGCGGGCGCCGGGGAACCGGTGCTGAAGATCCTCGCCTACCACCCCGAGCTGGACCCGGACGGCTTTCTCACCCTCGCCCGGCTCGCCATCGGCGACCGCGCCAACGTCACCCGCTCCAGCCCCAGCGCCCTGCTGGAGATCAGCGGCCCCGGCGTCTCCAAGGCCAGCACGCTCGCCCTGTGCTGCGCCGAGCGCGGGATCTCGCACGAGGAGGTCGTCGCCTTCGGGGACATGCCGAACGACGTCGAGATGCTGACCTGGGCGGGACAGTCGTACGCCATGGGCAACGCCCACCCGGATGTGATCGCCGCGGCCTCGGGGCGGACGGTCGCGAACAACGACGACGGGGTGGCGGTCGTGATCGAGCGGTTGCTGGAGCTGCGGGGGTAGTCGGCGCGGCGTGGGTGAGCGGCGCGGCTACCGGTCTGCGGGTCGTGTCAGGCCGGCGCCGCCGCCGCTGCCGTGGTCAGACGGTGACGCCTCGGGCCGCGAGCCACGGGACCGGGTCCACTCCGGAGCCCAGTTGCGGGGTGACGCGGACCTCGAAGTGCAGGTGCGGTCCGGTCGAGTTGCCGGTGGTGCCGGCCTGGCCGATCCACTGGCCGGTCGTCACCCGCTCGCCCTGGTCGACGGCGACGGACGCGAGATGGGCGTACTGCGTGTAGTAGCCGCCGGGGTGCTCCAGCACGATCTCCACCCCGAACGCGCCTCCGCAGGACACCTTCACCACCCTGCCCTCGCCGACGGCCCGCACCGGCGTGCCGATCGGCACCGCGAAGTCCTGCCCGGTGTGCCGGTTGGCCCATCGGGCACCGCCGCTGCCGAACCCGGCGGACAGCACGTAGGTCTCCACCGGCGAGACCCACGCGTTCGTGAACGTCGTGCTCGGCTGGTCCAGCCGTACCGCGCCCCGGCAGTTGCCCGCCGCCGCCGAGGCGTCCGCCTCCCCCTGGAGACGCAGGCGGGCCTCCTCCAGCTTCTGCTCGATGGACTGCTTCAGCGACGCGAGTTCGGCGTTCCGCACGTCCAGCTTCTGCCATGCCGCCCGGGCGGTCGCCTCGTCGGCGGCGAGCCGGGCCTCCGCGCGGCGGCTCCTGCCGATCGCGTTGTCCACGGCGGCATGGGCGCGGGAGAACGCCCGCTGACCTCGCATCAGCTCGTCGGGGCTGTCCGCGAGGACGATCTGGGCGGCGAGCGGAAGGCCTCCGCCGTCGCGGTACTGGGCGCGGGCGATCCGGCCCAGGTCCTCGTGGAGCCCGGCGATCTCCCGCCGCCGCTCGTCCAGCAGCCCTTCCAGCCGCTGGGCCTCCGCCCGCTGCGCCTCGGCCTCCCGCAGCCCCGCCTCGTACCGCTGGGTCACCACGGCCGCGTCCTGGTACAGCTGCGCCACCTGAGCACCGGTGTCGCCGTCGGTGGAGCCGGGCCGGGCCGCGAGCACGGCCAGCGCGCACAGCAGCACCGTGAGGAGCAGCGGATGACGGCGATATGAGCGCATGTCAGCGATCGTCGCCCGCCGGACCGGCACAAGCCCGTTCAAAGCGTACGCATGGGGGACGGTCGGGCCCGGATGGAGCAGTTCTCCGACCGGGTGACGATGTGTCAGTCGGCATGCCTCGCGGTGGTTTCGGCTGCCGAGTGGCCGGGCGGCCCGCCGCCGGTGTGGTGTGGGCTGCCGGTGCGGGGGCGGACGGGCGCGAGGCGAGCCGACGCCGACGGCCCGAGCGCGTCCCCGTCGGCACGGCCCGCCCGTCAGCGCGACCTCGTCGACGCGACCCCGTCAGCGCGCTCCCACCAGCAGGTCCGACGCCTCCTCCCGGGCCACCATCTCCCGCAGCGGCCCTTCCACCGCCGCCAGTTCCGCGTAGGGCCCGCGCTGCACCACTCGGCCCGCGTCCAGCACGATCACCTCGTCCACGGCCTCCAGCCCGGCCAGCCGGTGGGTGATGAGCAGGGTCGTACGGCCCTCGGTGGCGGCCAGCAGATCGGCGGTGAGCGCGTCCGCGGTCGGCAGGTCCAGATGCTCGGCGGGCTCGTCGAGGACCACCACCGGGAAGTCGGCGAGGAGCGCGCGGGCCAGCGCCAGCCGCTGCCGCTGGCCGCCGGAGAGCCGGGCCCCGTGCTCGCCGACGAGCGTGTCCAGCCCGTCGGGCAGACCGTCCGCCCAGTCCAGGAGCCGGGCCCGGGCGAGCGCGTCGCGCAGCTCGGCCTCGCCCGCGTCCCGCCGGGCCAGCAGCAGGTTCTCCCTCACGGTGCTGTCGAAGAGGTGCGCGTGCTGGGCGCACAGGCCGACGAGCCGCCGTGCGTCGTCGCCGTCCAGGGCGTACGCGTCCACGCCGGCCAGGGTGTAGGAGCCGGCGCGGGCGTCCAGGAACCGCAGCAGCGTCTGCGCCAGGGTGGTCTTGCCGGAGCCCGACGGGCCGACGACCGCGATCCGGCGGCCCCGCTCCAGCGTCAGGTCGAGCCCGGCGAGCGCGTCCCGGTCCTGCCCGGGGTGACGGGCCGACAGATCCCGCAGCACCAGCGGGAACGGCGTCGCGGGCGCCGGCCGGGGCTGCCTCGGCTCGCGGACCGGCTCGGGGGCGTCCAGGACGTCGTACACCCGCTCGGCGCTGCGGCGCACCCGCTGGCGGTACTGCACGGCGAGCGGCAGTCCGAGGACGGCCTCGAAGGCGGCCAGCGGGGTGAGCACCACGACGGCCATCGCCACCCCGCTCAGCCGTCCGGCGGCCACCGCCTGGGCGCCCGCGAGGGCGGCGGCGGCGACGGTCAGGCCGCAGACCAGCGCGGTGAGCCCGTCACCGAGGGCGGTGGCGGTGGCCCCGCGCGAGGCGATCCGGGTCAGCTCGGCGTCGGCGCGCCGGGTCTCTGCGGTACGGGCGGGCAGCGCACCGGCGACGGCCAGTTCGGCGGTCCCGGTCAGCAGATCGGCGACCCGGGTCGCGAGCACACCCCGCGCCGGGGCGAGCCGGCGCTCGGCACGCCGGGCCACCGCGCCGGTGAGCATCGGAACCCCGGCGCCGGCCGCCAGCAGGCCGACGGCGAGCACGGCGCCTGCCTCGGGCAGCAGCCAGGCCGTGAAGCCGACGGACGCCGTGGAGACCGCGACGGCGGCACCGACCGGGAGCAGCCACCGCAACCAGTAGTCCTGGAGGGCGTCCACATCGGCGACCAGCCGGGAGAGCAGATCGCCGCGCCGGGTCGTGCGCAGGCCCGCGGGTGCCAGTCGCTCCAGGCGCCGGTAGACGGCGACCCGGGTGTCAGCGAGCATCCGCAGCACCGCGTCGTGCGACACCAGCCGCTCGGCGTAGCGGAACACGGCCCGGCCGATACCGAAGGCCCGTGTGGCCGTGACGGCCATCATCAGATAGAGCACGGGCGGCTGCTGCGAGGCCCGCGAGATGAGATAGCCAGAGGTGGCCATCAGACCGACGGCACTGCCGAGTGCGAGGCTGCCGAGCAGCAGTGCGAGGGCGAGGCGTCCCCGGCGGGCGCCCGACATGGCACGGACGCGGGCGAGCACATGGGCCGGGGCGCCTGCGGAAGTCTCGTCGGACGCCTCGGTGAAGCCCTGGGCGGCGTTCGCCGTCTCGCGCGCGGGCTCGTCGGGAGCGGTGCCGGGCGTCGGTTCCGGTGCGGCGGCACGTACGCCGTCGGCCACCGGACGGCTCGCGGGCGTGTCCGGCCCGTCCAGCCGTACGACCCGGTCCGCCACGTCCAGCAGCGCCGGCCGGTGCACCACGAGCAGCACGGTCCGCCCGGCGGCGAGCCGGCGGACGGCCGCCACGACCTCCGCCTCGGTCGCTCCGTCGAGCGCGGCCGTCGGCTCGTCCAGGAGCAGCACGGGCCGGTCGGCGAGGAACGCCCGGGCCAGTGCGAGGCGCTGCCGCTGCCCGGCGGACAGTCCGGCGCCGTCCTCACCCAGCACGGTGCCGGCGCCCTGGGGGAGGGCGTCGACGAACTGAAGCGCGCCGGCGTCCCGCAGTGCGCGGCGTACCGCTTCGTCGTCGGCGTCGGGACGGGCCAGCCGTACGTTCTCGGCGATCGTCCCGGCGTACAGGTGCGGCCGCTGCGGCACCCAGGCGAGGTGTCCGCGCCACTGCTCCAGGTCGACGTCGGCCAGGTCGGCTCCCCCGATCCGCACCCGGCCCTCGGTCGGCCGTACGAACCCCAGGGCGACGCTGAGCAGGGTCGACTTGCCCGCGCCGCTCGGGCCGACGAGGGCGACCGTCTCGCCGGGGGCGACGGTGAGGGACACCGCGGAGACCGCGTCCGTGGCGCGTCCCGGGTAGCGGACGGTGACGTCTTCGAAGGTCAGCGGCCCGGACGGGACGGCGGCGGTGCCCGTGGCCGGTACCGGGGTCTCCAGAACCGAGAAGATCTCCTCGGCCGCGGCCAGTCCTTCCGCCGCCGCGTGGTACTGGGCGCCCACCTGCCGCAGCGGCAGATAGGCCTCCGGGGCGAGGACGAGGATGACCAGACCGATGTACAGGTCCATCTCACCGTGCACGAGCCGCATGCCGATGGTCACGGCGACCAGGGCCACCGAGAGGGTGGCCAGCAGCTCCAGGGCGAAGGAGGACAGGAAGGCGATCCGCAGCGTCCGCATGGTCGCCTGCCGGTACTCGCCGGTGATCCGCTTGATGGACTCGGCCTGGGCCTTGGCCCGTCCGAACACCTTCAGCGTCGGCAGCCCGGCGACGACGTCCAGGAAGTGACCGGAGAGGCGGGAGAGCAGCCGCCACTGGCGGTCCATCCGGGACTGGGTGGCCCAGCCGATCAGCATCATGAAGATCGGGATGAGCGGCAGGGTGCCGACGATGATCGCCGCCGACACCCAGTCCTCGGTGACGATCCGCGCCAGCACCGCCACCGGGACGACCACCGCGAGCCCCAACTGGGGCAGATAGCGCGAGAAGTAGTCGTCCAGGGCGTCGACTCCCCGCGTCGCGAGCGCGACCAGCGAACCGGTCCGCTGTCCGCTCAGCCATCCCGGGCCGAGCGCCGCCGCTCGCTCCAGCAGCCGCCCCCGCAGCTCCGACTTCACCGCCGCGCCGGCCCGGTGTGCGGCCAGCTCGGTGAGCCAGGCGACCAGCCCGCGGCCGCAGGCGACGGCCACCAACAGCAGCAGCGGAGTGCGGAGTTCGGCGACCGTCATCCCGTGCTGGAAGGCGCCCACCACCGTCTCGGCGATGAGCATCGCCTGCGCGATGACCAGCCCGGCGCCGACGGCGCCCAGGACGACGACCGCCACCAGGAAGAGCCGGGTGGCTCGGGCGTAACGAAGGAGCCGGGGGTCGATCGGTTTCACGTGAAACACACCTCAGTGCGCGGCTTCGGAAGCGATGTGCTGGGTGCCGATCCGCTTGCGGAACACCCAGTAGGTCCACGACTGGTAGAGCAGCACGAGCGGGGTGGCGATCGCCGCGCACCAGGTCATGATCTTCAGCGTGTACGGGCTCGACGAGGCGTTGGTGACCGTCAGGCTCCACTCCTCGTTCAGCGACGACGGCATGACGTTCGGGAAGAGCGACAGGAAGAGCATCGCCACGGCCGCCACGATGGTCAGGCCGGAGAGCGCGAACGACCAGCCCTCGCGTCCGGCCTGGTTGGCCGCCAGTGCCACCAGCAGCGAGCCGACCGCCACGACCAGGGCGACCAAGCTCTTGCCGTTACCGGTGTGGACCTGCGTCCACAGCAGGAAGAGCAGCGCCACCACGGCGGTCACAAGGCCGACGCGCAGCGCCAGCTTCCGGGCGCGTTCGCGGATCTCACCGACGGTCTTGAGCGCCGTGAACACCGCGCCGTGGAAGGTGAACAGGGTCAGCGTCACCAGTCCGCCCAGCAGCGCGTAGGGGTTGAGCAGGTCCCCGACGGTGCCGACGTACTCCATGTCCTGGTCGATCTTCACCCCGTGGACGATGTTGCCGAAGGCCACGCCCCACAGGAATGCCGGGAGCAGCGAGGTCCAGAAAATCGCGGTCTCCCAGTTGCGCTGCCAGTTCTCCTCGGGCCGCTTGACGCGGTACTCGAAGGCGACGCCTCGGATGATCAGGCAGACCAGGATGAGCAGCAGGGGCAGGTAGAAGCCGGAGAACAGGGTGGCGTACCACTCGGGGAAGGCGGCGAAGGTCGCGCCTCCCGCAGTGAGCAGCCACACCTCGTTGCCGTCCCAGACCGGGCCGATGGTGTTGATCAGGACCCGCTTCTCGGGCCGGTCGCGGGCCAGCAGCTTGGTGAGGATGCCGACTCCGAAGTCGAAGCCCTCCAGGAAGAAGTAGCCGGTCCACAGGACGGCGATCAGGACGAACCAGACGTCGTGCAGTTCCATGACGGTGCAGCTCCCTCGGCCTAGTACGAGAAGGCCATCGGCTTGTCGGCGTCACGGATGTCGCCGCCGATCTTCGTGGGCGGGTTGAGGTCGGCCTCGGTGAGCTCGGGCGGGCCGGCCTTGACGTACTTCGCGAGCAGCTTGACCTCGATCACGGCGAGGACGGCGTAGAGCGTCGTGAAGACGATCATCGAGGTGAGGATCTCGGCCTGCGAGACACCGGGGGAGACCGCGTCCCGGGTCTGCATCACGCCGTAGACGACCCACGGCTGGCGGCCCATCTCGGTGAAGATCCAGCCCCAGGAGTTGGCGATCAGCGGGAAGCCCATGGTCCAGAGGGCCAGCAGCCAGTACAGCCGGGTGAGCTTGGCGCCGAGCGGCTTCTTCAGCAGCACCAGATGCGGCACCTCGTCCTCACCGGTGCGCCAGGCGGCCGGCAGCATGAACTTCTTCCGGGTCAGCCACAGGCCCAGCAGGCCGAGCCCGAAGGACGCCATGCCGAAGCCGATCATCCAGCGGAAGCCCCAGTAGGCGACGGGCACGATGGGCTTGTAGTCGCCGGGCCCGAACTTCTCCTGGAGGGCCTTGTTGGTGTCGTTGATGCCGGGGACGTAGGACTCGAAGTCGCTGTGGGCGAGGAAGGACAGCAGCCCGGGGATCTCCAGGGCCACCTTGTTGTGCCCCTTGTCCACGTCTCCGTAGGCGAAGACGGAGAAGGGTGCCGGCTCCTCGCCGTCCCACAGGGCCTCGGCGGCGGCCATCTTCATCGGCTGCTGCTCGTACATGACCTTGCCGAGGGTGTCGCCGCTGATCGCGGTGAACATGCCGCCGACCGCCAGGGTGACGAGGCCGAGGCGGAGCGAGGTCCGCATCACCGGGATGTGCTTCTTGCGCATCAGGTGGAAGGCGGCGATGCCCACCATGAAGGCGCCGCCCGTGAGGAAGGCCGCCGAGAAGCTGTGGAAGACCTGGTTGAGCGTGGTGTTCTGGGTGAGGACCAGCCAGAAGTCGGTGAGCTCGGCGCGGCCCTTCTCCTCGTTGATCCGGTAGCCGACGGGGTGCTGCATCCACGAGTTGGCCGCGAGGATGAAGTACGCCGACAGCAGCGTGCCGATCGAGACCATCCATATGCAGGCCAGGTGGATCTTCTTCGGCAGCTTGTCCCAGCCGAAGATCCACAGGCCGATGAAGGTGGACTCGAAGAAGAAGGCGATGAGCGCCTCGAAGGCGAGCGGTGCGCCGAAGACATCACCGACGAAGCGGGAGTAGTCGGACCAGTTCATGCCGAACTGGAACTCCTGCACGATGCCGGTGACCACACCCATCGCGATGTTGATCAGGAAGAGCTTGCCCCAGAACTTCGTCGCCCTGAGGTACTTCTCCTTCTCCGTGCGCACCCAGGCGGTCTGCAGGCCGGCCGTGAGGGCGGCGAGCGAGATCGTCAGCGGAACGAACAGGAAGTGGTAGACGGTGGTGATGCCGAACTGCCAACGCGCCAGAGTCTCCGGCGCCAAAGCCAATTCCACGTCGTCTGTCTCCTTACATCGCCGTGGACACTGCGGCGGTTTGCCCCGCTCTGTCACGCCCATCACGGGAACAACCGGGACACGCTTGTGAACGCGTTCACATTCACAAGCAATTATGACTCACTGATTTTCGACAGAGACAGGGGGGTACCTCCTTGGCCTTCACGTCAGCCTCTTGGCAGTGAATTCAACATCTTGTTGAATTGCGCTTCATGCAGACATCGCATCCACGGGCCCGTATCCGCATCTCCTGGCCGGCCGGGCATCTCACCGCCACCCTCGACGACACCCCCACCACCCGGGCCCTCGCCAAGGCCCTGCCGCTCTCCTCCACCGCGCACACCTGGGGCGAGGAGGTCTACTTCGACACCGGGGTCGCTGTTTCACGTGAAACCGACGCCCGCCAGGTCGTCGAGCCCGGCACGGTCGCCTTCTGGACCGACGGCGACGCCCTGGCCCTCCCCTACGGCCCCACCCCGATCTCGCACGGCGACGAGTGCCGCCTCGCCAGTCCCTGCAACGTCCTCGGACACCTCGACGGCGACCCGCGCCTCCTGGCCACGGTCCGCAACGGCGACCCGGTACGGGTCGAACTCGCCGACCTCTAGCCACCCCTCGATCGACCAACGGCCGGGATGCCGTCCCGATCGGGCGGGCGTCCAATGGACGTGTCGGGCAACCGCCCGGCACCACAGGCCGGAGAGATCGCAGCCATGGAACCTGCCCGTGCCCGTGCGGGGGAACACAGAAGGGCCAGGGGACTGCGGCGGCTCGGAGAATGGTGCGCTCACCACTTCGTGATCGTCATCGTGGCGTGGCTGGTCGCCCTCGTCGCCGTTCAGGCTCTCAACCGCACCTACGGCGGCGACTACGCCGACAACTTCACTCTCTCGGGTGTGCAGTCCCAAGAAGGTCTCGACGTCCTGAAACAGCACGATCCGCAAGCCGGCGGCTACAGCAGCCAGATCGTCCTGCACGACGCCGACCAGTCGCTGAGCGCCCTCAGCTCACCGATGTCCACCACGGTCACCGATCTTCAGAAACTGCCGCACGTCCTGTCCGTGCAGAACCCGCTGTCCACTCCGGCCTCCAAGATCGGCCCGCTGTCCACCGACGGCAAGACCGCCTACATCACCGTCCGCTTCGACCAGCAGCCCTCCACCCTCGGCGACTCCTACCTGGACGGCGTGGACGACGCCGTCCAGCCGCTGCGGGAGGCCGGCGCCCAGGTCGAGTACGGCGGCCCGCTGGGTGAACTGGCCCGACCGGAGGCGGACGACCGGATCAGCGAACTCATCGGCTTCGCCGTCGCCATCGTGGTCCTGCTGATCGGCTTCGGCAGCGTCGTCGCCGCCGGCCTGCCCCTGGTGACCGCGCTCATCAGCGTCATCGGCGGTCTCGGCCTGCTCGGGCTGCTCGCCGCCGCTTTCACCTTCGCCACGGTCTCACCGACCCTGGCCACCATGATCGGCCTGGGCGTGGGCATCGACTACGCGCTCTTCCTGATCACGCGGCACCGCCAGAACCTGATGAACGGCGCCGATCCGGCCCGTGCCGCCGGGCACGCGACCGCCACCAGCGGCCGGGCCGTCCTGGTCTCCGGCACCACCGTGATCATCGCCCTGGCCGGTCTGTACGCCTCCGGCGTGAGCTTCATCGGGAAACTGGGTGTCGCCGCCGCCGTCACCGTGGTCTCCGCGGTCCTCGGCGCGCTCACGCTCGTCCCGGCCCTGCTCGGGCTGATCGGGCGGCGCATCGACCGCTACCACGTGCGACACCCGGTGGCGGAAGGCGACACCGCCGACGGCGCTCCTCAGGGCACCTGGCACCGCTACGCCCTGCGGGTCGAACACCACCCCCTGCGCTACCTGGCGGCGGGCGTCGCCACCGTCGCAGTCCTCGCCATCCCGGTCTTCTCGATCCAGCTCGGTCACATCGGCGACGGCGCCGACCCCACCTCCTTCACCGACCGGCGCGCCTACGACCTGATGACCGACGCCTTCGGGCCCGGATCCAACGGTCCGCTGACCGTCGTCATCGACCAGAGCTCCGTCCCGTCCGACCAGCGCTCCCAGCTCCAGTCCCAGGCGCAGCAGACCCTCGACGGCTTGCCCGACGCGGCCACGGTCACCCAGCTGACGCCCACCCAGGACGGCGATGTGCTGATCGCCACCGTCTACTCCACCGAGTCACCGCAGAGCGCCACGACCACCGACCTGACCAACCACCTGGTCCACGACACGCTGCCCGACGCCGTCTCCGGCACCGACGCCGACACCTACGTCACCGGCACCACGGCCGCCCAGGTCGACTTCCGGGACGTCGTCGCCAGCCGCTTGCCGCTGATCATCGGGGTGGTCGTCGCCCTGTCGTTCCTGATCATCCTGGCGGTCTTCCGCGGTCTGCTCGTCGCCGTCAAGGCAGCCGTCCTCAACGTGCTGTCCATCACGGCCTCGTACGGCGTGGTCGTCGCCATCTTCCAGTGGGGATGGGGCGGGCCCGCGCTCGGCGTCCACGGCACCGTGCCCATCGAGAGCTATGTGCCGATGATGATGTTCGCCATCATCTTCGGCCTGAGCATGGACTACGAGATCTTCCTGCTCTCCCGCGTCCACGAGGCCTGGCTGCGCACCGGCGACGCCAAAGCCTCCGTCGCCCATGCCCTGGAGATCACCGCCCGGGTCATCACCTGTGCCGCGCTGATCATGATGAGCGTCTTCGCGGCCTTCCTGATCAGCGACAACATCGTGGTGAAGATGCTCGGGCTGGGCCTGGCCGTCAGCGTGCTCATCGACGCCACCGTCGTACGGCTGCTCATGGTGCCGGCCGTGATGACCCTGCTGGGCGAGCGCGCCTGGTGGACGCCCCGGTGGCTGGACCGGCTGCTGCCGCGCATCGACACCGAAGGCGAGGGCGAGGACCTCGGGGCGACGGCCGGGCCGCGCGGCACCCCGGAGCGCGAACAGGCGTCATGACCGCGCCCGGAAGCCACCGCCCCCGGGCGCTCACCGTCGCTTCGGGCTCACAGCTCCTTGCGGAAGGCCTCCGCGGCCTTCAGGAAGATGTCGTTGCCCTCGGCCTCACCGATCGTCACCCGCACACCCTCGCCGGCGAACGGCCGCACCACCACACCCGCCTGCTCGCAGGCCTCGGCGAAGGCGACCGTGCGCTCCCCCAGCCGCAGCCACACGAAGTTGGCCTGGGTCTCGGGCACCGTCCAGCCCTGGGCACGCAGTCCGTCGACCACCCGGTTCCGCTCGCACACCAGCGAGCCGACCCGGCCCAGCAGCTCGTCCTCGGCGCGCAGCGAGGCGATCGCCGCCTCCTGTGCGAGCTGGCTCACCCCGAACGGCACCGCCGTCTTGCGCAGCGCCGCCGCCACCGGCTCGTGGGCGATCGCGAAGCCCACCCGCAGGCCCGCGAGGCCGTACGCCTTGGAGAAAGTCCGCAGCACACACACGTTCGGCCGCTTCCGGTACAGCTCGACGCCGTCCGGCACCTCGGGGTCGCGGATGAACTCGCGGTAGGCCTCGTCCAGGACGACCAGCACATCGCCGGGCACCCGGTCCAGGAAGCGCTCCAGCTCGGCCCGGCGCACCACCGTGCCCGTCGGGTTGTTGGGGTTGCAGACGAAGATCAGCCGGGTCCGGTCGGTGATCGCGGCCGCCATCGCGTCGAGGTCGTGCACATCGCCCGGCGTGAGCGGCACCCGCACCGAGGTGGCGCCGCTGATCTGCGTGATGATCGGGTACGCCTCGAAGGACCGCCAGGCGTAGATGACCTCGTCGCCAGGACCCGCGGTGGCCTGGATCAGCTGCTGGGCGACACCGACCGAACCGGTGCCGGTGGCCAGATGCGAGACGGGCACCCCGAACCGCTCGGACAGCTCCTCCATCAGGCCGGTGCAGGCCATGTCCGGGTAGCGGTTGAAGGACGCGACCGCGGCCGTGACGCTCTCCATCACGCCGGGCAGCGGCGGATAGGGGTTCTCGTTGGAGGACAGCTTGTAGGCCACCGGGCCGCCTGCCGCCGCGGGCCGGCCCGGCTTGTAGGTGGGGATACCCTCCAGCTCGGCGCGCAGCTTGGGGCTCGTCTCGCTCACCGCAGTCCTCCTCGCGACCACCGGCGTCGCCTGACCGCCGCCGGCTCTCAATGCTTCTCACCTTATGAGGATTCGGCGCGGCTGCGAACAGGTGAGAGCGGACCACCTCTCCGGGCAGCCGGCCTCGTTGGTCACACAGGCATCAGGGGCAACACCGCCCGAAGGCGTACGAAGCGGGGGCGCGCCGTACATATATCTACGCGCCGGTGGCTCACGCCGTGGCGCGCATCCCTCGTGAAGGTGAGTTGAGACCTCTTCGCAACATCGTCCAGTTGGCAGGCCGGTGCACGCCGACAAGTCACGTCCTTACCCCCAACCCGCCAACCGCCTTGCATTCAAAGGCATTTAGCAGGCTTCCGCCATGCAGAAACGTGCCTGTCAACGGGTGCATATGCGTCCGCACTACCCCACCGCATGAGCCCTACTATCGGCTCGCCATGACAGCAGCAGGGAAGCACCAGGTGAGCCGCGCGGAAACCTCACGTCGAGGAAGCCGGCCGGGCCGGGCGGGCATCAGAGACGTGGCCGCCGCCGCCGGGGTCTCCATCACGACCGTCTCCGACGCCCTCAACGGCAAGGGCCGGCTCCCGGACGCCACCCGACGCCATGTCCGAGAGGTCGCCGACCGGCTGGGCTACCGGCCCTCGGCCGCGGCCCGCACCCTCCGTACCGGCAAGTCAGGACTCATCGGCCTGACCGTGACGACATACGGGGATGAACCTTTCACCTTCACGGAGTTCGCGTACTTCGCGGAGATGGCACGGGCCGCCACCTCGGCCGCGCTCGCCCGCGGCTACGCCCTCGTCATCCTCCCCGCGACCTCCCGCCACGACGTCTGGTCGAACGTCGCCCTGGACGGCACGGTCGTCATCGACCCCTCCGACCAGGATCCGGTCGTCAGCGAGCTGGTCCGGCAGGGTTTACCGGTCGTCTCCGACGGCCGCCCCGCCGGGTCCCTCCCGGTCACGGCCTGGGTCGACAACGACCACGAAGCCGCCGTCCTCGGCATCCTCGACCACCTGGCCGACGCCGGCGCCCGCCGCATCGGCCTGCTCACCGGCACCACCACGGACACCTACACCCACCTCTCGACCACCGCATACCTGCGTTGGTGCGAGCGAGTCGGCCAGGATCCGGTGTACGAGGCCTATCCGGCGCACGATCCGTGCGCGGGCGCCGTAGCCGCCGACCGGCTGCTCGCCCGCCCCGACCGGCCCGACGCGGTCTACGGCCTGTTCGACCCCAACGGCACCGACCTGCTCGCCGCCGCCCGGCGCTACGGGCTGCGCGTACCGGACGACCTGCTTCTGGTCTGCTGCAGCGAATCCACCGTGTACGCCAACACCGAGCCGCCCATCACGACGCTCTCCCTGAAGCCGCGCCGGATCGGCACGGCCGTGGTCCAGCTCCTCATCGACGCCATCGAGGGCGTGGAGTCGGACCAGCCCGTCGAGCAGGTGATACCGACCGAGCTGATCGTGCGTACCTCGTCCCAGCGACGTCCGCCGCGGACGACGGTCAGCCCGCCGCGCACGCCCGAAGAGGGCTGACCGGGGCGGACACCAGGACGGTCGAAGCCCTGCCAATCGGGGCGAATGCCGCGTTGAACCGGAGTCCTGCTCTGATTCACCACCCCTGGGTCATCACACAGAGCGATCCGCATTCCTATGATGGGCCCACGACACCGCGGGCCGCTGCGACCAGGCAGTCCGAAGCGGTGCAGATGCGGCGCGATGGTGGAGGGGTCGATGACTCAGGGGGCCGGTCAGGGACCCGAGGTGGAGCGGACGGCGACGCTGCGCGACTTCCGGGTACCCGCGTACGTCCACGAGACCGGTCCGTACCTCGGCGGCACCCGTCCCGGTGAGGCCGCGGGCGCGGTCGCGGAGCCGGCGGAGTTCCCGCGGGAGTACACGCCGACCGAGCGCGATCTGCCCGTCATCAATCGAGGTGACACGCTTCAGGTGACCGTCGACCCGGCGCCCGTCGCCCCGCCCGCCGCCACCGGCCCCGGCCCCCTGTTCGTCGTGGGCGACGTGCACGGCTATCTCGACGAGCTGGTGGCCGCCCTCCAGGAGAAGGGCCTCATCGACGCCGCCGGGAACTGGTGCGCGGGCACCGCCCGGCTGTGGTTCCTCGGCGACTTCACCGACCGCGGCCCCGACGGCATCGGCGTCATCGACCTGGTGATGCGGCTGTCCGCCGAGGCGGCCGCGGCCGGCGGCTACTGCAAGGCCCTCATGGGCAACCACGAGCTGCTGCTCCTCGGCGCCAAGCGGTTCGGCGACACGCCCGTCAACTCCGGCGCGGGCACCGCCACCTTCCAGGCGGCCTGGCTGCTCAACGGCGGCCAGAAGACCGACATGGACCGTCTCCAGGACCACCACCTCCAGTGGATGGCCCGCCTCGACGCCCTCACGGAGACCGACGGCCATCTGCTCGTCCACTCCGACACCACCGCCTACCTCGACTACGGCGACTCCATCGAGGCCGTCAACGACAACGTCCGCGAGACCATCACCCGCAACGACGCGGACGAGGTCTGGGACCTGTTC
>NZ_JBEPAL010000055.1:0-56099 GCF_040298625.1 Streptomyces sp. NPDC001532 | reverse complement strand
CCGGCCGGGTGGGGTTCCTCTTGAGCGGAGGGGAACCCCACCCGGCCGGACCGTGGGTGCGGGCGGATCAGACGTCCTGCCCGTTGCCGCCACCGCCGGGGGCGGCCTTGATGCTGGCGACGACCTGGTCGATCAGGTTCGCCTTCTGGTCCGTGTCCAGGCCGAAGCGCATCACGACCATCTGCCCGCTGTCGGCGGGTGACGGGAAGGCGAGCGACTGCACATAGCCGTCGGCGCCCTTGCTGGTGACCGCCTTCCAGCGGACCAGGTAGCCCTTCTGCCCCGCCACCGTCACCGGCGCCGAGGCCAGCACCTCGTGGGAGGTGATCTTCCCGTAGGTGGTGCCGCCGTAGGACTCCTCGGCGTTCGCGGCGATGTCCGCCTTGGCGACCGCCTCCGCGGTGCTGCCCTCGGTGCCCAGCGCCTCGGCGGGCGCCGAGTACGCGCCCCCCTTGGTGCAGGTCTCGGAGGTGTCGCCGGGGCAGGCGTAGGTGTCGTCGGACGTCATCTGGGCGCCCACGCTCATCGCCTGGCCGGTCCAGCCCGTCGGCACCGTGAGGCTGATCCCGTTGACGGGGTCGGACAGCGTGCCGCCGCCCTCCACCTCGGGCGCCTCCGGCTGGTCCGGCTCGGCCGACTGGCCGCCGTCCTGGCCGCCCGGGCCGCCGTCGCCGAACGGGTCGTCCTGGCCGCCGGAGCCGTCGTCCCGGCCGTCCGGTCCCTGCTGGGAGTCCGCGCGGCTCGCCTCACCGCCGTCGTCCTTGGTCAGCGCGTACACGCCGACGCCGATGCTCGCCAGCACCGCGGCGGCCACCGCGACCGCGATGCCCGTCCGCAGGCCCCGGCGCCGCCCGGCCGGCGGCTGCACCGGATATCCGGGATACCCGGGGTGCGCCGGATAGCCCGGATACCCGGCCTGGCCCGCGACCGTGGGCGGACCCGGCTGGTCGTTCGGGGGGCCGAACCCCGGTCCCGCCCCGGGGGCCGGCGGGCCCGCCGGAGCGCCCCAGGCGGCGGCCGACCCCACGGGACGGATCTGGTCCGTCCATGCCTTGCCGTCCCACCAGCGTTCGGTGGCGGGACCGTCACTTGTCTGCCCGGGGTCGGGGTACCACCCGGGAGGAGTCACCTGCGTCATGTCCCCACCGTATGAGTTGACGGTGAAAGCCGGATGAGAGGGACCACCCACGGCCCGGCGACAACGGACACACCGTCACGTAACGCCCCCGCGACGCGTCTCCCGCCCACGCCGCCGCGAGCCGGCGCCCCCGCCGCCGACCGCGCGACCGCGACGGAGCCCGGCCGGCGGTGCCCGGCCGCCGCGACGATCCGAACCGCCCGCGGCCCGCGAGCAGTCGACCGCCACGGCCACCCGCCGACGCGACCCGGAAGCGCCGCCCGGACCCACGCCGCGCCGCCCCCGCATACCCGCTGTCACCCCTGACGACAAGAGGTCGTACGACCCTCCACCACCAGCGGGCCCGGACGGCTACGCTCGCCCTGTACGTCGTTCGGGCGACTTGGGGAGGTAGCGGGATGACGGAGGTACGGCCGACGACGGCCGCCTCGGCTTCCCTGTGGGAGCGCGACCAGGAGATCGACGCCATCCGGCGAGCCGTCGACGCCCTGTGCACGGACCGCTCGTCCACCGGCAGCCTGCTGGTCCTGCGCGGCGAGGCCGGACTCGGCAAGACCACCCTGCTCGCCGAGACCCGCCGCATCGCCGAGGAACGCGGCTGCACGGTGTGGTCGGCCCGCGGCGGCGAGACCCTCCGGTCCGTCCCCTTCAACGTGGTACGGCAACTGCTCCAGCCCGCGCTGGTGTCGATGCTGCCCGAGGAGGCCCGCGACTACCTCGGCGACTGGTACGACATCGCCGGACCCGCGCTCGGCATAGCGGACCCCGGCGAACGCCAGGCCGACCCGCAGGGCGTCTGCGACGGCCTGGTCGCCGCCGTCCGCCGGCTCGCCCGGCGCGACTGGCCGCTGGTACTGCTCATCGACGACGCCCACTGGGCCGACCAGGAGACCCTGCGCTGGCTCGCCGCCTTCGCCGAACGGCTGCACGACCTGTCCGTGCTGGTCGTCGTCGCGCGCCGCCCCGGCGACGTCACCGGCGAACGCGCCCGCCACCTCGACGCGGTCGCCGCCGCCGCGGCCCAGTCCGTCACCACGCTCAGCGCGCTCACCCCGGACGCCACCGCCGGACTCCCCCGGGCCACCGTCGGCGCGCACGCCGACGGCGCCTTCTGCCGCGAGGTGTGGGCGGTCACCGCGGGCAACCCGTACGACACCGTCGAACTCCTCGCCAAGGTGCTCGACAGCGAGATGGAGCCCACCGAGGCCTCGGCCGGCGAACTGCGCGCCCTCAACCGCTCGGCCCGCGGCGGCGGCCTCGTCGCCCGCCTCGAAGGCCTCGGCGTCGACGCCACCCGGTTCGCCTGGGCCGCCGCCATCCTCGGCACCGGCATCACCGTCGACCTGGTGGCCCGGCTCACCACCATGCACCCCGAACAGGCCGAGCGCTGCGCCCACCTGCTGGGCACCGCCCGCATCCTCACCGCCCCCGACCCCGCGGGCGGCCCGGTCCTCCCCGGCGACCTGGAGTTCGTCCACCCGCTGATCGCCTCCGCCGTCTACAACTCCATCCCCGACGCGCTGCGCCGCGCCATGCACGGCATCGCCGCGCGGATCGTCACCGACCTCGGGCTCGGCGCCGCCGCCGCCTCCCGGCACCTGCTCCAGGTCCACCCGGACGACGACGCCGAACTCGTCGAGCAGCTGCGCGAAGCCGCCCGCGAACACCTCGCCGTCGGCGCGCCCGACGCCGCCCGCCAGTGCCTGGAACGCGCCCTCCAGGAGCCGCCCCGGCCCGAGGCCCAGGCCCACGTCCACTACGAACTGGGCTGCGCCACCCTGCTCACCGCGCCCGCCAAGACCATCGACCACCTCCGGACCGCGCTCGCCATGCCCGGCCTCGACGGACCCGAGCGCGTCGACGCCGTCTTCCGCCTCTCCCAGGCCCTGCTCCACAACGACGAGCTGGAACAGGCCGTGCGCACCGTCGAGGCGGAGGCCGCCCGCCACGAGGACGGGCCCGCCAGGATGCGGCTGCGGGCCGTGCAGTACATGTGGGAGGGCATCTACGCCGGCGAGTCCGCCACCCCGGGCCGCTCCGCCCGCCTCGCCGACCTCGCCCGTACCTGCACCGGCCGCGACAACTCCGAACGCGCCCTGCTCATCCTGCGCGGCTTCGACGCCATGACCCACGGCGAGAACGCGGAGGAGGTCGTCGAGGTCTGCGACCGCGCCCTCGTCAACGGCCGCCTCGCACCCGGCCTCAGCTGGACCGACACCGAGTGGGGCATCGAACTGCTGATGATGCTCGGCAGCTCCTACGCCTACACCGACCGCCTCGACCGCGCCGAGAACCTGTTCGCCGAGGCCCTGCGCAGCTACACCTCGGCCGGCTGGAGCGGCGGCCACCTCGCCCTCGCCCACGCCTTCCTCGGCCTCGCCTTCCGCCGCCAGGGCCGGCTGAAGGACGCCGAGAAGGTGCTGCGGGACTCCCTGCGGATCGCCGAACGCGTCGGCCGCGGACTGCCGTTGTACTGGTCGGCGACGTGCGGACTGGTCGACACCCTGCTCGCCCGCGGCCATGTCGAGGAGGCCTGGACGATCGCCGAGCAGTACGGCTTCGCCCCGCCCTACCCGTCGACCATCGTGCTGCCCGACACCCGCTCGGTCCGCGGCCGGCTGCTGCTCGCCGTGGGCCGCGTCGAGGAGGGCGTCAACGAACTGGAGGCCGCGGAGAAGGCCGCCGCCGCGCGCGGCGGCCACAACCCGGTCCTGGCGCCCTGGACCGTCGACCTCGCCCGCGCCCTCGCCGCCGTGGACCCGGCCCGCGCCGCCCGGCTCGCCGCCGACGCCCGCCGGCAGGCCGAGCGGTTCGGTACCGACACCGCGATCGGTGAGGCGCTGCGCTGTGCCGCCGCTCTGGAGACCGGTCAGCGGCAGGTCCGGCTCGCCGCGCAGGCGGTCACCTATCTGGAGGCCTCGCCCTGCCAGTACGAACACGCCGCCGCCCGCGTCGAGTACGGACTCGCGGCCCGCTCCACGACCGAGCTGAACCGGGGCCTGACCCTGGCGCGGTCCTGCGGCGCCGACGGTCTGGCGCGCCGGGCCGAAAAGGCGCTGGCGGCGCTGACGGGCGACCTCGGCTAGCGGCGCGCCCCCGCCGGCCGGACGGACGCCGGGGTCAGCCGGAGGCGCCGTCCTCCTCGGCCAGCACCCGCTGGGCCGCCGCGAACGCCGAGTTCGCCGCCGGCACCCCGCAGTACACCGCCGTCTGGAGCAGCACCGCGCCGATCTCGTCCGGCGTCAGCCCGTTGCGGCGCGCCGCCCGGACGTGCATCGCGAGCTCCTCGTAGTGGCCGTGCGCCACCAGCGCGGTCAGGGTGATCATGCTGCGCTCGCGGCGGCTGAGCGTCGGGTCGGTCCAGATCTCGCCCCAGGCGTAGCGCGAGATGAAGTCCTGGAACCGCGCGGTGAACGGCGTCTGCCGGGACTGCGCCCGGTCCACGTGCGCGTCGCCCAGCACCTCGCGCCGCACCTCGATGCCCCGCCGGGCGGCCCCGCCGAAGTGGGCCCGCAGCGCGGTCAGCACGGCCTCCGGGCACTGCGCGGGCGCCAGATGCGAGGCGCCGGGGATCTCGACCAGCGCCGCGCCGGGCACGGCGTCGGCGATCTCCCGCAGATGCGCGGGCGGCGTCGCCGGGTCCTCCCGGCCCGCGATCAGCAGCGTCGGCACGCCGATCTTGCCCAGCCGGTCGCGTACGTCGAACGCGGCCAGCGCGTCACAGCAGGCGGCGTACGCCTCCGGGTCCGCCTCCCGGTGGTCCCGCACCAGCCGCGGCACGCTGAAACCGGAGGTGAACCAGCGGTCGTTCGCGCTCTCCGCCAGCCCCGACAGCCCCTCGCGGCGGACCAGCGCGGCCCGCTCCTGCCACGGCCGGGCGCCGTTGAAGTGCGCCGACGAGCAGATCACGGCCAGCGACGACACCCGCTCCGGGTGGTGCAGCGCGAGATGCAGCCCGACCGCACCGCCCAGCGACACCCCGGCGTAGGCGAACCGGGCCACGCCGAGCGAGTCGGCGAGCGCCAGGACCAGCTCGGCGAGATCACCGACGGTCGCCCCGGCCCGCAGCAGTTCCGGGGCCGAGCCGCCGTGCCCCGGCAGGTCCCAGCGGATCACCCGGTGGGCGGCGGACAGCTCGGGCGCGACCTTGTCCCACAGGGCGTAGGAGGTGCCCAGCGACGGCCCCAGCAGCAGCGGTGGAGCGGAGGGCGCCCCTTCGGCACGGTGGTTGAGCAGCTTGTCGGTCACTCTCGCTCCAGGGCACGGTCGGTGAGGGCTCCCGCGGAGCCGGTGTAGCGGGTGGGATCGGTCAGGTCGTCGAGGTCGAGGTCCTTCAACTCCGGCTGCTCGGCGAGCAGTTCGGAGAGCGGGCGGCCCTCCGTGTAGGTGCGGCGGGCCACTTCGGTGAGCAGTTCCCTGGCGCGTGCCCGGCCCAGCACCGGCGCGAGCGCGGCGGCCAGCCGCTCGGAGGTGACCAGGCCGTGCGTGAGGTCCAGATGGGCCCGCATGACCTCGGGGTGCACCCGCAGTCCCTCGGTCAGCTCCACGGCGTCCCGCGCCGCGCCGCCCACCAGCCGCAGCAGATCCCGCAGCGGCTCCCACTCCGCGTGCCAGGCCCCGGCCGGCCGCTCGTCCTCCGCCGCCAGCGAGCCGTAGAGCGTGGCCGCGAGCTGCGGGGCGCGCCGGGCCGCGGCCGCGATCAGCGTGGACCGCACCGGGTTCGCCTTGTGCGGCATGGCGGAGGAGCCGCCGCCGCTGCCCTCGGAGACCTCCGCGATCTCGGTCCGGGCCAGGGTGAGCACGTCGACGGCGATCTTGCCGAGGGCGCCCGCCGTGAACGCCAGCGCACCCGCCAGGTCCGCGACCGGGGTGCGCAGCGTGTGCCACGGCAACACGGGTGCGGCCAGGCCCAGTTCACGGGCGTAGGCGTCGACCAGGGCCGGCGCGTCCGCCGCCCCGAAGGCGCCGAAGGCCGCCAGGGTGCCCGCCGCGCCGCCGAGCTGTGCGGGCAGCGCGTCTCGTACCGCCCGCAGCCGGTCCCGGGCGTCCAGCACCAGCGACCGCCATCCGGCCGCCTTCAGCCCGAACGTCGTCGGCACGGCGTGCTGGGTGAGCGTCCGCCCCGGCATCGCCGTGTCCCGGTGCGCGGCGGCGATCGCGGCCAGCGCCCGCTGGGTGCGCTCCAGATCCGCGAGCACCGGGTCCAGTGCCCGCGCGGCGACCAGCATCGCCGCCGTGTCCAGGATGTCCTGGCTGGTCGCGCCGCGGTGCACATAGGGGCCGTACTCCGGTCCGACCGCCGCGGTCAGCTCGGCGACCAGCGGGATCACCGGGTTCCCGCCGCCCCGGGCGCGCTCGGCCGTCGCCCGGACGTCGGGCCGGGCGGCACCGGCGGCCTCGGTGACCGCCGTCGCCGCCTCGGCCGGGGCCAGCCCGAGCGCCGCCTGGGCGCGGGTCAGTGCCGCCTCCGCGTCGAGCAGCGCCCGCAGATACGCGGTGTCGCTCGTCGCGGACGCGGCGGCGGAGCCGGCCCACCCGGGGGCGAGCAGACCGGTGTCGGGTACGTCGGATGTCACTGGAACTCCAGGAAGACCGTCTCGCCCTCGCCCTGAAGGCGGATGTCGAAACGGTAGGTGCCCTTGCCGTCGTCCTCGGCGATCAGCGTGCCGCGGCGCGTGTCGTCGAGCCGGGCCAGCAGCGGGTCGGCGGCCAGCGCCGCCTCGTCGCCGGGCAGGTAGACGCGGGTGTACAGGTGCACCAGCAGTCCGCGTGCGAAGACGCACACGCTGAGGTACGGGGCGCTGGTGCCGCGCGCTCCGGGGCGCAGGGTCCGCGCGGACCAGTGGCCGCCTGCGTCGGTCTGGACGCGGCCCCAGCCGGTGAACTCCACGCCGTTGCGGCCGAGGAAGCCGCCGCTGGCCGGGTCGCGGCGCATCGAGCCGTCCGTGCGGGACACCTGGCCGTCGGGGTCGGCGCCCCACAGCTCCACGAAGGCGTCCGGCAGCGGGGCGCCCGCGCCGTCGTAGACGTATCCCTGGACGGCGATGGTGTCCGGGTGGCCGAGGGGCGCGATGTCGCCGCCGCCGGGGAAGGGCAGCGCGTGTCCGTAGAAGGGGCCCACCGTGTGCGACGGGGTGGGCAGCACGGTCTCCGGACGGCTGGTGTCGATCCTCGTCATGGTGTCAGCGCCCCTCTTCCATCCAGGTGGCCCGCGGGCCGTCGAGCACGATGTCCCAGTGGTAGCCCATCGAGAACTCCGGCACCGACAGGCTGTGGTCGTACGTCGCGATCAGCCGCTGCCGCGCGGCGTCGTCCGTCACCGACTGGATGATCGGGTCGTACGGGAAGAGCGGATCGCTGGGGAAGTACATCTGCGTCACCAGCCGCTGGGTGAACGCGGTGCCGAAGACGGAGAAGTGGATGTGCGCCGGCCGCCAGGCGTTGAGGTGCTGGCGCCACGGGTAGGGGCCGGGCTGGATGGTGGTGAAGCGGTAGTGCCCGTCGTCGTCGGTGAGGGTGCGGCCCACACCGGTGAAGTTGGGGTCGAGCGGGGCGTCGTGCTGCTCGCGCTGGTGGGCGTACCGGCCCGCCGAGTTGGCCTGCCAGATCTCGACGAGCTGACCGCGCACCGGCCGCCCGTCGCGGTCCAGCAGCCGCCCGGAGACGGTGATGCGCTCGCCGATCGGCTCCCCGGTGTGCTGCCGGGTCAGATCGTTGTCGATCTCGGTGATGTCCCGCTCGCCGAAGGCCGGGGAGGACAGCTCCACCAGCTCCGGGTCCTTGCTCACGTCGATGGTGACGGGCGGCTGCTTGGGGTGCCGCAGCAGCGAGGAGCGGTACGGCGCGTAGTCGCGCCGCGGGTGGTGCTCGACCGGCGCGCCGTCGGCGACCCGCTTCTCGTACGCGGCGTGCTCGGCCGCGATCTCCTGGTCGATGTCGTGCTGGGTGAGAGTCATGGGGAGTCCCTGGGGCTTCCTGGGTGCTTAACGTTCGAGGACGAGGGCGAGGCCCTGGCCGACGCCGATGCAGAGGGTGGCGACGCCGATTCCGGAGCCCTTGCGGGCGAGCTGGTGGGCGACGGTGCCGGCGAGACGGGCGCCGGAGGCGCCGAGCGGGTGGCCGAGGGCGATGGCGCCGCCCTGCGGGTTGAGGATCCCGGTGTCGAACTCGGGCCATTCGGCGACGCAGCCGAGGACCTGGGCGGCGAAGGCCTCGTTCAGTTCGAGGGTCGACAGGTCGGCGAAGGTCCGGCCGGCCTTGGCGAGGGCCCGGTTGACGGCTTCGACGGGGGCGAGGCCGAAGTAGTGCGGGTCCAGGGCGGAGACTCCGGTGGCGGAGATCCGGGCGAGGGGTTCGCGGCCGGTGGCCTTCAGGCCTTCCTCGTCGACCAGCAGGAGGGCGGCGGCGCCGTCGTTGAGCGGGGAGGCGTTGCCCGCGGTGACGGTGCCGTTCTCCGCGCGGAAGGACGGCTTGAGCTTGGCCATCGCCGCCAGTGAGGCGTCGTGCCGCACGCTCTCGTCGGCGGCGAACACGACCGGCTCGCCCTTGCGCCGCGGGACCGGCACGGGAGCGAGTTCGGCGTCGAACACTCCCTCGGCCTGCGCCTTCGCGGCCTTGTGGTGGCTGGCGAGGGCGAACTCGTCCTGCTGCTCGCGGCTGATCTTGTGCTTCTCGGCGATGAGTTCGGCGGACTCGCCCAGCGGGACGGTCCACTGGGGCTCCATCCTCGGGTTGACCATGCGCCAGCCGAGGGTGGTGGAGTACAGCTCGGCGTGTCCGGCCGGGAAGGGCTTGTCGGACTTGGGCAGGACGTAGGGGGCGCGGGTCATGGACTCGACGCCGCCGGCGAGCGCGACGGAGGCGTCTCCGAGGGCGATGGCGCGGGCGGCCTGGATGACGGCTTCGAGGCCGGAGGCGCACAGCCGGTTCACGGTCACGCCGGGCACGCTGGTGGGCAGACCGGCCAGGAGGGCGGCCATGCGGCCGACGTTGCGGTTCTCCTCGCCGGCGCCGTTGGCGTTGCCGAAGTACACGTCCTCGATGCGCGCCGGGTCGAGGTCCGGGGTGCGGGCGAGGAGTTCGCGGATGGCGTGCGCGGCGAGGTCGTCGGGGCGGACGCTCGCCAGGGCGCCGTTGTAGCGGCCGATCGGGGTGCGGACGGCATCGACGACGTAGACGTCCCTCATGACGTGGTCTCCTCGCTGATACGGACCTTGGCGGCGGTCTTCGCCGTGATCTCCTCGGTGCTGACGCCGGGCGCGGTCTCGACGAGGACGAGTCCGTCGTCGGTGACGTCCAGGACGCCGAGGTCGGTGATGACGCGGTTCACGCAGGCCTTGCCGGTGAGCGGCAGGACGCACTCCTCGACGATCTTGGGGCTGCCGTCCTTGGCGGTGTGGGTCATGACCACGATGACCGTGCGGGCGCCGTGGACCAGGTCCATCGCGCCGCCGATGCCGGTGACCATCTTCCCGGGCACGGCCCAGTTCGCCAGGTCCCCGCGGGCGGACACCTGCATCGCGCCGAGCACGGCGACGTCGATGTGGCCGCCGCGGATCATGCCGAAGGACAGCGCGGAGTCGAAGAACGACGCTCCCGGCAGGACGGTGACGGTCTCCTTGCCGGCGTTGATGAGGTCGGGGTCGACCTGGTCGTCGGTGGGGTAGGGGCCGGTGCCCAGGATGCCGTTCTCCGACTCGAGGATCACCTCCACCCCCTCGGGAAGGTGGTTCGGGATGAGCGTCGGCAGGCCGATGCCGAGGTTGACGTACTGGCCGTCCGTCAGCTCCCGGGCGGCCCGTGCGGCCATCTCTTCGCGTGTCCAGGCCATCAGTCGGTCACCGTCCGCCGCTCGATCTTCTTGTCGGCCGCCTGCTCGGGGGTCAGGGCTGTCACCCGCTGGACGAAGATGCCGGGCAGGTGCACCGCGTCCGGTTCGATCTCGCCGGGCTCCACGAGTTCCTCGACCTCGGCGATCGTGACCCGTCCGGCCATCGCCGCGAGCGGGTTGAAGTTGCGCGAGGACTTGTTGAACACCAGGTTGCCGTGCCGGTCGCCGCGGGCCGCCCGCACCAGCGCGAAGTCGGTGCGGATGCCGCGCTCCAGCACGTACTCGGTGCCGTCGAACTCCCGCACCTCCTTCGCGGGCGAGGCCAGCGCCACTTTGCCCCGGCCGTCGTAGCGCCAGGGCAGTCCGCCGTCGGCTACCTGGGTGCCGACACCGGCGGGGGTGTAGAAGGCGGGGATGCCGGCGCCGCCGGCCCGCAGGCGTTCGGCGAGGGTGCCCTGCGGGATCAGCTCGACCTCCAGCTCACCGGCCAGGTACTGGCGGGCGAACTCCTTGTTGGCGCCGATGTAGGAGCCGGTCACCCGCGCGATCCGCCCGGCGGCCAGCAGCACCGCCAGCCCCGACTCCATCGCCCCGCAGTTGTTCGAGACCACCGACAGACCGGTGACCTCCCGCTCGTGCAGGGCCTGGATCAGCACGTTCGGCACACCGCTGAGGCCGAAACCACCCACCGCCAGCGAGGCGCCGTCACCGACATCGGCCACCGCCTCCGCGGCCGTGGCCACCACCTTGTCCATCCGAGAAGTCCCATCTCTGCCGAGCGAACCAGCACCAGATTAATCAGGGCACTGACTATTTCCGCGAGCTTGGCCCACACGGTGCCATCGGAGGACTCACCCGTCAAGACCTGCGGTGATGGGGGGAGAGTAGGAGTGTGTGGTCTCGGGAGAAGGGGTTATCGCGCGGTATCGTTCAGTGCACCAACGAAAATGACGAACGCGGAACCGGGAGCGCACATGGCCGCGGTGGACCTCAGCACGCACCTCGGGCATCTGACCCGGCGACTCCAGCAGGCGCACCACCTGCTGTGGAACACGATGGTCTCCGAGGAGACCACCTCTCCGCAGTTCGCCGTCCTGAACACCCTCGTCACCGAGCCGGGCCTGGACCAGCGCACGGTGGGGGAGCGGGTGGGACTCGACCGGTCCACCATCGCCGAGGTCATCGGCCGGCTCGTCGGCCGGGGCCTGCTCGACAAGGTCCGCGATCCGCAGGACGGCCGGCGCTTCCTGCTGCGGCTGACCGACGAGGGTGCGCGCGCCCAGCGCAAGCTGGCGGTGCGCGCGGCCCGGATGAACCAGGTCTTCCTCGCCCCGCTCTCCGACGAGGAGCGCACCCAGTTCCTCGGCCTCATCCAGCGTGTCTCGGACGCGGCGGAAGGGCTCCGCAACCCCGCGGAGCCCGTCACCGCCCAGCGCTGAGCGCCGTCGGCGCAAGCGGTCGGGTGCCGACCGGCGGTCAGACGCCGATCGGCGGTCAGGTGCCGACGCGCGGTCAGATGCCGACCGGCGGTCAGGTGCCGACAAGTGGTCAGGTGCCGACGAACACCACCCACACCTGGCCCTCGGCGAAGTTCAGCGGTGCGCCGTCCGGCGTCGAGAACGTCGTCCCGTCGGTCGCCCGGACCCGCTCCCACACGGCGTCGTACGCCTTGCCGTCGCGCAGCACCTCAGCCCTGCCCGCGCCCACCGTCTCGGTGTACGGCGTGTTGTTGCCGCGGAAGTCGTAGAACTCCGACTCGCGCACCTTCACGTGCTGCACCACCACGGTCGCCGGGGCCATCGGGCCCGCGTCGGTGGTGGTGGCGGCCGTGCCGTCCATCGTCACCAGCCAGCGGTCCCGGCTCTCGGACCAGGTGAAGGTGAAGCGGGCCGCCGGGTACGCCACGGTCCGCGAGGCCTGAGGCGCGCCGCCCGCGGGCGCGGGGCCGTAGCGGAAGCCGGTGGTCAGCGCGTCCGCGCCGGACGCGGTGGCGATCAGCCGGTCGGGGCGCAGATACAGATTGTGCGGGGCGGGCCGGCCCTCGCCCCGGAGGTAGGCCCCGGACGTCCGGCCGGGCGGCTCCGCGTTCAGCGGGGCCCCCTCGATCAGCGGCAGCAGCTTGCTCTGCGCGCCGGAGAAGGCGAGCGTCGGCCGCTCGAACTGGCGCAGCAGCTCCAGATCGGCCTCCCGGGCGCTGCGCACCGGCCCGACGAGCTTGGGCAGCTCGGTCGCGTACACCGCCATCAGGCGGCTCATCCCGCCCTCGACCTGCTCGACGTAGACCACGTCCGCCGCGTTCAGACCCGTGTGCGGCCGGGCCCGGCGGGCGTTGTCGATCTTCACGGCGAGAACCGAGCCCTCGATCGCCGTGGTCGGCGGGTCCTCCGTGTCGCGTGTGTCGCGGGAGGTGCCGCGGCTGTCGTCGGACGGGGAGCCGCCGCCCGAGGTGCAGCCCGCCGTCAGCGAGACCGTCATCGCGGCGGCCAGAAGTGCCGCCGTCACACCGACGCGCCTCAGGCGCGCTCTTCGTCCTGTGCCCACCGTCGCCACCCGCCCAGTCCTGTGCCCTTGATTGTGCGCTTATAGGTTCAGCGCTGGCCATACCCGGTCACACCGGACGACGCGCGGCGAGTACGCCGATGGGCCCGCACGGAACACCCCGATGGGCGCACCTCGCGGATCTCGTCATGGTTCGGCGTATTGCGTCCGGGTACCCGGGCCGCGCCACCGCAGGACCAGCCCCGGTGCGACGGAGGGAGCGCGGGCGATGAGGGCAGTGACATGGCAGGGCAAGAGGGATGTGCGCGTGGAGAACGTGCCCGATCCACGGATCGAGGAGCCGACCGACGCGATCATCCGCATCACCTCCACGGGTTTGTGCGGCTCCGACCTGCACCTGTACGAGGTGCTCACCCCGTTCATGACGCCAGGCGACATCCTCGGCCACGAACCCATGGGGATCGTCGAGGAGGTCGGGCCCGGAGTGCCCGACCTGAAGGCCGGCGACCGGGTCGTCGTCCCGTTCCAGATCGCGTGCGGCAACTGCTGGATGTGCCTCAACGCGCTGCCCACCCAGTGCGAGACCACCCAGGTCCACGGCGAGGGCATGGGCGCCGCCCTGTTCGGCTACACCCGGCTCTACGGCGCGGTCCCGGGCGGCCAGGCCGAGTACCTGCGGGTCCCGCAGGCGCAGTTCGGCCCGATCAAGGTCCCCGAGGGCCCGCCCGACGACCGCTTCCTCTACCTCTCCGACGTCCTGCCCACCGCCTGGCAGGCCGTCGCCTATGCCGACATCCCGCCCGGCGGCAGCATCGCCGTCCTCGGCCTCGGGCCCATCGGCGACATGGCCTGCCGGGTCGCGCAGGTGCGCGGCGCCGGACGGGTGTTCGGCGTCGACCTGGTCCCGGACCGGCTGGAGCGGGCCCGGGCACGCGGCGTGGAGACGTACGACCTGAAGAGCTTCGACAGCGAGAAGGAACTGGTCGCCGCCATCCGCGACGAGACCGACGGGCGCGGCCCCGACGCCGTGATCGACGCGGTCGGCACCGAGGCGCACGGCAGCGTCGTCGCCAAGCTGACCCAGTCGGCCGCCGCCATGCTGCCGCGCTCGCTGAGCGGACCGCTCGCCGAACGCTTCAGCGTGGACCGGCTCGCCGCCCTGCACACCGCGATCGAGCTGGTCCGCCGCGGCGGCACGCTCTCGCTGGTCGGCGTCTACGGCGGCATGGCCGACCCGCTGCCGATGCTCACCCTGTTCGACAAGCAGCTCCAGATCCGCATGGGCCAGGCCAACGTGCGCCGCTGGAGCGACGACATCATCCCGTACCTGACCGAGGAGGACCCCCTCGGCGTCGAGGACTTCGCCACCCACCGGGTGCCGCTGGAGGAAGCCCCGCACGCGTACGAGATGTTCCAGCGCAAGCAGGACGGCGCGGTGAAGGTGCTGATGCGGCCCTGATCCGGCCCGCGCGGTTCGGCGGCCCGCCGCGGGACGGCGGCCGCCGGGCTCAGCCGCCGGGCTCAGCCGCCGGACTCGGCCGCCGGGCTCAGCCGCCGGGCTCAGCCGCCGGACTCGGCCGCCGGGCTCAGCCGCCCGTGCCGAGGATCTCCGCGAGGTCGTAGCGCACCGGCTCCTCCAGCTGGGCGTAGGTGCAGCTCTCCGGTGTGCGGTCCGGCCGCCAGCGGCGGAACCGGGCCGTGTGCCGGAAGCGGGCACCGTTCTCCATGTGGTCGTACGCCACCTCCACGACCCGCTCGGGCCGCAGCGGCACCCAGGACAGGTCCTTCTTGCCCGTCCAGCGGCTGGGCGCGCCGGGCAGCCGCGCCGTCTCGTGCGCGGCCTCCTGCGACCACGCCGCCCACGGATGCCCGGCGACGTCGTCCAGGCGCAGCGGCTCCAGCTCCTCGACCAGCTCGGCCCGCTTCTTCATGGAGAACGCGGCCGACACGCCCACGTGCTGGAGCACCCCCAGCTCGTCGTAGAGCCCGAGCAGCAGCGAGCCGACCACGGGGCCGCTCTTGTGGAGGCGGTAGCCGGCCACCACCACGTCCGCCGTCCGCTCGTGCTTGATCTTGAACATGGCGCGCTCGTCCTGGCGGTAGCGCAGCCCGCGCGGCTTGGCGATCACCCCGTCCAGCCCCGCCCCCTCGTACTGCTCGAACCACTGCCGCGCCACCTCGATGTCGGTGGTCGCGGGAGCCAGGTGCACCGGCGCCGTCACCCCGGACAGCGCCCTGACCAGCAGCTGCCGCCGGTCCTCCAGCGCCACCTCCAGCAGTGACTCGTCGCCGAGGGCCAGCAGGTCGAAGGCGACGAAGGAGGACGGCGTCCGCTCGGCGAGCATCCGCACCCGTGAGTCCGCCGGGTGGATCCGCTCGGTCAGCGCGTCGAAGTCCAGCCGTCCCTCCCGCGCGATCACGATCTCCCCGTCCAGCACGCACCGCTGCGGCACCCGCTCCCGCAGCGCCTCCACCAGCTCGGGAAAGTACCTGGTCAGCGGCTTTCCGGTGCGGCTGCCCAACTCCACCTCGGCCCCGTCCCGGAACACGATCGCCCGGAACCCGTCCCACTTCGCCTCGTACTGCATGTCGGGCGGGATCTTTGCCACCGACTTGGCGAGCATCGGCTTCACGGGGGGCATCACCGGCAGCTCCATGGTCCGACTCTACGAGCCGTCCCTGGCGTCCGCCTGTTGTGCGCCACGTCCGTCCGAATCCGTCCCACCTGGGCATTCGCCGCCGAGACGGGGTGAGACGCCCGGGACCGCGGCTGCCGGAGCTCAGGCCGCCGAGGCGCGGAAGGTGCTGGGGCTCAGACCCTTGTGGCGTTCGAACGCGGCACTGAAGCCGAAGGCGTCGGCATAGCCGACGGACCTGCCGATCTGGGCGATGCTCAGGTCGGTGTCGGTCAGCAGCGTCTCGGCCTCGTCCATACGGCACTCGGTGAGGAAGACGAGGGGCGGGCGGCCCATCAACCGGGTGAAGCGCTTGGCGAACAGCGCCAGGGAGACGCCCGCTCGCGCGGCCGGCGACGCCACCGTCCAGGACTCGGCGGGCCGGTCGGGGAAGGCCTCCAGGGCGGGGGCGAGCACCGGATCGGTGAGGCCCCGGTACCAGCTGGGCGCGTCGTCGCCGGCCTGGAGGGGATGCGGACCGTCCTGGAGACCAGTCTGAGCGACGGGATCGCCTACTACTGCGGCTTCTCGCAGTCCACCGTCGGCCTGCTCACCGACGCGGAGGAACGCCCGCAGCGCATCGAAGCCGAGGGCAACCTCCTGGTCGGCGACGCGGTCGCGGGCGCCGAGCGGGAGGCGCAGTACGCCGATCTCGACCGGCGCGCACAGGAGTTCGTGGAACGGCTCGTCGCCGAGGAACTCGCGGCGGCCTGACCGCCGGGGCGGCACGTGGGGGCGTGCCCGAGAGGCGTACCAGGGAGACGTACGGGGTCGTGGCGGCCTGTGAGCGGTGGTGTCCGGTATGCGAGGAACGGGCGGTACGCCTACCGTGGCTCGCATGGGAGAAGCGGTGGAACTCGAGGCGGGCGGCCGGACCGTGCGGCTGTCCAACCCCGGCAAGATCTTCTTCCCCGAGCGCGGATTCACCAAGCTGGACCTCGCCCGCTACTACCAGGCCGTCGGCCCCGGCATCCTGCGCGCCCTGCGCGACCGTCCCACCACCCTGGAGCGCTACCCCGACGGAGTGACGGGCGAGTGGTTCTACCAGAAGCGGGCGCCCAAGAGCATGCCCGACTGGATCCCCACCGCCCACATCACCTTCCCCAGCGGCCGCAGCGCCGACGAGATGTGCCCCACCGAGGAGGCCGCCGTGCTGTGGGCCACCCAGTACGGCACCCTCACCTTCCACCCCTGGCCGGTCCGCCGTGACGACGTCGACCGCCCCGACGAACTGCGCATCGACCTCGACCCGCAGCCCGGCACCGACTACGACGACGCCGTCCGGGCCGCCCACGAACTGCGCGCCGTGCTCGACGAGTTCGGCGGACTGCGCGGCTTCCCCAAGACCTCCGGCGGGCGCGGACTGCATGTCTTCGTGCCGATCGAGCCGCGCTGGACCTTCACCCAGGTCCGCCGCGCCGCCATCGCCGTCGGGCGCGAGATGGAGCGCCGGATGCCCGACCAGGTGACCATCAAGTGGTGGAAGGAGGAGCGGGGGCAGCGGATCTTCCTGGACTACAACCAGACGGCCCGGGACCGGACCATCGCCTCCGCCTACTCCGTACGGCCCCGCCCGCACGCCCCCGTCTCCGCGCCGCTGCGCTGGGAGGAGGTCGGCGAGGCGCACCCCCGTGACTTCGACCTCGCGACCATGCCCGCGCGCTTCGCCGAGGTCGGCGACGTGCACGCGGACATGGACGAGCACCGCTACTCCCTGGAGGCCCTGCTGGAGCTGGCCGCCCGGGACGAGCGCGACCACAGGCTCGGCGACCTGCCGTACCCGCCGGACCACCCCAAGATGCCCGGGGAGCCCAAGCGGGTACAGCCCAGCCGCGCCCGCAAGGAGCGGCCTACAACTCCCTGATCCGGATGTCCCGGTACGACACCACGTCCGTGGTGCCGTGCACCTGGAGCCCGAGGTAGCCGGAGGCGAAGCGCCGCCCGTCGGTGCCCGGGTCGTCGGCGCGGGGCGGGGAGAAGTCCTGGCCGCCGAAGTTGTCGAACTCGTTGATCAGCACACCGTTGCGGTAGACCGAGTAGTGCTGGTCGACCACGCGGATCTCGTAGTCGTTCCAGGTGCCCTTCTGCGTCACGCCCGCGCCGGCCAGGCCGACCCGGTCGAAGCCGTAGACCGACCCCGTCTTGTACATGTCGCCGTCGGGCCGGTCGAACACCTGCACCTCGTGGCCGTACTTGATGGCGACCCACTCCGGGCGCGGCTCCTCGGGGTGGTCGTGGACCCACGGGAAGCGCACGAAGACACCGGAGTTGGCGTTGCCGGTGCCCGGAGCGTCGTCGCGCCACTGCAGGCGCAGCGAGAAGTCGCCGTACTTGCGCTGCGGGAACCACAGCATGCCGAGGCCCGCCTTTGTCGTGCCGCTGGTCATCGACCCGTCGGCGTTCAGGGTGAAGGAACCGCCGCCGACGTGCTGCCAGTCGGCGAAGGAGTCCGCGGTGCCGTCGAAGATCGTGCGGTAGCCCTCGGTCTGGCCGGGCCTGCCGATGCCGGACTGGCGGGCCGCCCGCTGGATCGCGGTGTACTCCCGCTGGTCGACCACCCCTTCGCGCAGCAGCCGGTCGAGGACCGTCTTCACATGCTTGAGGAACAGGGCCTGCGAGGACCACTCCTTCTCGTCCTCGATCAGCTCGTTGATCCGGCACCGGTTGTCGGTGACCCGGTTGGGGACGCCCGAGTCGACCGTTCCGACGATGACCGTGCGGCGTTCGTCGTACTCCGGGCAGCCGGGGGCCGGGACCTGGCCGGAGACCACGGTGAAGCTCACCGTGCGGGCGGGGGAGGTGTTGCCGGCCTTGTCGGTCGCGCGGTAGGCGACGGTGTGGGCACCGGCCCGGTCGACGATGAGCGGTGTGGTGTATGCGATGTACGGTCCACTGTCGAGCGAATACTCGATCCGGTCGACGCCCGACCCACCCGTGTCCGTCGCGCTCACGGTCACGGTGGCCCGGCTGACGTACGCGCCGTCGGAGTTGCGGCTGCCGTCCACGGTCACACCGGTCACCGGTGCGGTGGTGTCCTCGGGCGGCGCGGCGGCCACCGTGAACTCCACGCTCTTCTCGGCGGCCATGTTGCCCGCCTTGTCGGTCGCCCGGTAGCGGACGGTGTGGGTGCCGGCCTGGTGCACCATCACCGGCGCGGTGTACGGCTGCCAGGCACCGGCCGCGCCGATCGCGTACTCGATGGTGTTCACCCCGGACCCGGTGTCCGAGGCGGTGACGGTGACCGTGGCCATGTCGACGTAGGTGCCGTCCGGGTTGCGGTCGCCGCTGACGGTGGCCGAGGTCTCCGGCGCGGTGGTGTCGTCCGACGGCGGCGCGACGACCGTGAACTCGACGCTCCGCTCCGTCGAGACGTTGCCCGCCTTGTCGTAGGCGCGGTAGCGGATCGTGTGGGTGCCGACCTGGTCGACGACGACGGGGGCGGTGTACGGGAGCCAGTCACCGCTGTCGCCGACCGCGTACTGCACACGGTCGACACCGGAGCCGTCGTCCGTCGCCCGGACGGCGACGCTCGCCGAACCGACGTACTGCCCCTGTGCGTTCCGCGTCCCGGAGACCTCCGCCGACGCCTCCGGCGGTGTCGTGTCCTCGCCGCCGCCCTCGCTCACCACGAGGATGCCCTGCATGGCCCCGTGGCCGGGGATCGTGCAGTGGTAGAAGTAGCGGCCGGGGGAGAGGGTGACCTCGGCGGTGTGCCGGCCGGCCGTGTCGTCGTTGGGGCTCGCCAGGATGTTCAGCGGGACGTCGCCGTTGAACTCCGGGTCGCTGGTGGCGAAGGTCAGCGTGTGCGGCATGCCGGTGGTGTTGCCGGTGGCCGCGCTGTTCTCGAAGACGATCGTCGCCGGACCCGCCACCGCGGTCGTGGGCGCCGAGGTGTACTTGGTGATGTCGTCGCCGGCCGTCCAGGTCAGCACCTGGGCGGCGGCGGGAGCGGGCGGTTCGCTCTGTCCTGCGGCCACCGGGGCGGTCCGCACGCCGAGCAGCAGGAGCAGCCCCGCCAGCAGGACGGCGACGGCTCGCGGCCGGCGTTCCACGATCCTCACGACTGGGACCCCCTCGCGAGCCGGTCGGCGGCCGGCGTGGGACCGCCGCCGGTGTACGTCACCCGCCACAGGGCGGACTTGGCGTCCGAGGTGAAGAAACCGCGGCCGTAGTCGAGCAGGTACAGCGCACCGTCCGGACCGAACTTCCAGTCCATGAGGTTCTTGATGCCGTCGTTGCCGATCGGCACGATCCGCTTCAGCGACTCCGAGTGCACCGGCAGTCCGCCGTCGCCCTGCGTCAGCGGGTCCATCAGCACCGCGTTGCGTGGCTGGTCGGCGTCGTAGAAGTCACCGACGAACCACTTGCCGTCCCAGTACCGCGGCCACGCCACCGCACTGGTGGGCGAGTCGTCGTCGTGGCGGTAGACCGGCCCGTTCATCGCGGCCTGCCCGCCGCCCTTCAGCCAGGGCAGCGCGTACATGGCCTGCTCCTGCCGGTAGGACGGCACTCCGTTCGCGTCACGCGGGAAGTCGGGCCCGCCACCCTGCGGGGAGTACCAGATGTTGTTGCCGGTGACCGGCGGCAGGTCGACCAGCCCGTCGTTGTTCGGCGACTCGTTGCGCGGGTGGTCGCAGTCGTACCAGCCGAGCGGCTGCGTCGGATCCGGCAGGTTCCGGTCCCGGTACGGCTGCTTGTTGCCCATGCAGTACGGCCAGCCCCGGTTGCCCGCCTCGGTGATCACGGCGAACGTGTCGTACTTGGCCGGACCCCACACCGGCGACGGCGCCGAGGCGTCCGGGCCGACCCAGCCCGCGTACAGGACGTCGGTGCTCTTGTCGACGAAGATCCGCGCCGGGTTGCGCACCCCCATCACATAGATCTCGCCGCGGGTCTTGCCGCCGCCCTCGTCGGTCTCCCGGCCGGTGAAGAGGTTGCCGTCGGGGAGGGTGTAGGTCCCGTCGGGCTCCGGGTGGATGCGCAGGATCTTGCCGTTGAGGTTGTTGGTGTTGCCGGCGGTGCGGCGCGCGTCGGCGAAGGACACGCCCCGGAAGTTCGGCTGCGGGTTGTTGCCCGAGTAACCACCGCTGAAGCCGCTGGAGTTGTTGTCGCCGGTGGCGATGTACAGATTGCCCTGGGAGTCCCAGGCCATCCCGCCGCCGGCGTGGCAGCAGCTGTGGATCTGCACCGGCCACTTCAGCAGCACCTTCTCGCTGCCGAGGTCCAGCTTGTCCGTCGCGCGGTCGAGGGTGAAGCGGGAGACGCGCCGCTCGGCCGTTCTGGTCGCGCGGTCGATCCCCGAGTGCGGGGTGTAGTGCAGGTACACCCAGCCGTTCTCCGCGAAGCGCGGGTCCAGCTCGATGCCGAGCAGGCCCTCCTCGACCTTGACCAGCTCGTCGCCGCCGCCCTTGTTGCCGAAGACGGTCAGCTCGCCCGCCAGGGTCACCTGTCCGGTCCTCGGGTCGTAGACGTGGATCTGGCCCTTGCCCTTGCCGATGTCCGGGTCGTTCCAGTCGGTGACCACCGGCCGGGAGGAGTCGGCGCCGCCGCGGCCGATGTAGAACACCCGCCCGTCAGGGGCGGTGACCAGGCCGTGCGGCTCACCGATCTGGTCGTTCTGCCCGGGCTGGTTGGGCCGGGTCAGGCGCTCGGCCTTGTAGTTGCCGCTGATGGTGGCCTTGCAGTCGGCGCGCACCAGCCGCGTGGTCCACAGCAGGGCGCCGCGCAGATGGGCGCGGAAGTCGGTCTCGTCGTAGGACGACACGGTGCCGCCCATGCCGGTGTAGAAGGACCGGCCGCCGTCGTAGTCACGGCACCAGCTGACCGGATGGTCCCAGCCGTTGGCGCTCGCCCCCGGCTGGTAGGTCGACTCCCTCACACGGGCGACCGTATGCACATCGCCCGAGGGGTTCTTCACCCAGTTCAGCCACCGGTCGGGGCGCTTCCACCGCACCGGCAGATCCTTGGTGGCCGGATGCCCGCGGTCGCCGACCTCGACCGTCGCCCGCTGCACCGCGGTGGGGCTGGAGGCGGCCGGCCGGGCGCCGATGAGCCCGGTGAACCAGTCCGAGTACGGCTCCGCGCGGGCCGCGTCATGGATGCCGACGAAACCGCCGCCGGCCTCCAGGTAGGTCTCCAGGCCCGCTTCCTGCTCCGGGTCGAGGACGTCACCGCCGCCGGTGAGGAACACGACGGCGTTGAACCGCCCGAGCCTCCTCCCGTCGGTGAAGACCGAGGCGTCGTCGGTGGCCGTGACCGTGAAACGCTGGTCGGCCGGACCTGACAGCCCGATCCGCTCGATCGCCTCGATCCCGGCGTTCACGAGCGGGGACTCGTCCCCGGCCGCCGCGGATCCGTAGAAGATCAGCACGCGTACATTCGCGCCGCCCGGCGGCGACTTGACGGACATCGTTGTCAGCGACGGTTCCGGCGCCGGCCGCGCACTCGCGGCGGAGCCGGAGAGCAGACCGGCGGTGACGAAACCGGCGGTCAGGACGGCCGTCACGGCCCGCCTGCCGGTCGTCGACCGTCGTAAGAACCTGGGTCGTTGGTGCGACGTGGACCGCACGTGGTCACCCACCCCTCCTCGGTCACAGCAACAGCGCCAAGGAAGCTAGACCTCTTTGCTCGGTTCGCCAATAGGTATGACCGGGATCGAACGAACTTTGTCCTGGGTGTGGATAAACACCGGAACCCCCGCTACCGTCTCGAATTCCGTACCGGAGTGGGGAGTTCGGCATGGACAGACGTGGCTTCAACCGGCGGATCCTCCTGGGCGGCGCGGCCGTCGCGACATCGTTGTCGTTGGCCTCCGAGGCCACCGGCGCGAGTGAGCCGGCGAGAACGGCCCCGGCCGGCGGCCAGGTGAGACGCATCCGGCTCTACGCCGAGAGGCTCGCCGACGGGCAGATGGGCTACGGCTTCGAGAAGGGCGGCGCGACGATCCCCGGGCCGCTGATCGAGCTCAACGAGGGCGACACCCTGCACATCGACTTCGAGAACACCATGGACGTGCCGGTGAGCCTGCACGCGCACGGCCTGGACTACGAGATCTCCAGCGACGGCACCAGGATGAACAAGAGCGACGTCGAACCCGGCGGCACCCGCACCTACACCTGGCGCACCCACGCCCCCGGCCGCCGCAAGGACGGCACCTGGCGGGCGGGCAGCGCGGGCTACTGGCACTACCACGACCATGTCGTCGGCACCGAGCACGGCACCGGCGGCATCCGCAAAGGCCTCTACGGGCCGGTGATCGTGCGCAGACAGGGCGACATCCTCCCGGACGCCACCCACACCATCGTCTTCAACGACATGCTGATCAACAACAAGCCGGCGCACAGCGGCCCGAACTTCGAGGCCACGGTGGGCGACCGCGTCGAGTTCGTGATGATCACGCACGGCGAGTACTACCACACCTTCCATATGCACGGGCATCGCTGGGCCGACAACCGCACCGGCATGCTGACCGGCCCCGACGACCCCAGCCAGGTCATCGACAACAAGATCGTCGGCCCGGCGGACTCCTTCGGCTTCCAGGTGATCGCGGGTGAGGGCGTCGGCGCCGGGGCCTGGATGTACCACTGCCATGTGCAGAGCCACTCCGACATGGGGATGGTGGGGCTGTTCCTGGTGAAGAAGGCGGACGGGACGATCCCGGGGTACGAGCCGCACGAGCCGCACACGACGTCGCGGGAACAGTCGTCCGCGTCCGGGGAGCCCCGCCAAGGCATGTCCCACTCCGGTATGTCCCACTCCGGGCACGAGCACTGACGCCGGTCACCGCACCGGACGTTGCGCCGGTCATCGCGCCGGACCTTGCGTCGGACGTTGCGCCGGTCATCGGGCCGGACGTTTTGCGCCGGTCATCGCGTCGGTCGGGAGGCCGGTCACGTCAGCCGATGTCCAGGACGCACCACTCGGTGGCCGGTTCCTCCTGGACGTAGAGGCGCGGTCCGCGTGAGACCACCCGGCGGCGGCCCAGCGGGTCGCCGTCCGGGCGGACCAGCCGGCTCTCGGCCAGCGGTTCCACGGCCGTGTCGGTGAGACGGGAGTCGACCAGGCGGTCGCGCTGCTCGCCGCGACGGCCGAACAGCACCACGCGTTCGGCGTGCACGGCGAACCCGACGACCGACCTTATGGGGTTCTCCCGCACCCGGACCCTGTGGTCGGCGCCGATCTCCAGCAGCGGGAAACGGGTGTACGGGCAGACCCAGGCGGTCCGCCCGGACACGTTCAGCGCGTAGCAGTCGGAGATCGCGTCCGCGCCGTCGGCGGGCCGGTACTCCCAGACGCTCTCGCCCGTGGCCGTCCAGTGCCGTACGCCGGGCGCGCTCAGCGGATCGCCGAAGACGCCCTCGTCGAAGTAGCCGACCCACAGGTCGCCCGCCCCGTCGGTGAGGAAGTGCTCGATGGCGTCGCCGACCCGGAACGTCCACGAGGGCCGGCCCAGCGCGTCGAACACCTGCACCTGCTGGTCGCCCCCGCGGGACCGCGCGTCCGCCACGGCGAAGCCGCCGTCCGGGAGAGCGGCGAGGTGGGGGAAGCGAGCGGTGACGGTACTCAACCGCGTCTCCCGGGGCTGCCCGTTCCCGACGGTGACCACCACGGCGTCGTAGGGATCGGCCGGGGCGCCCCGTGGTCTCCGCCGTCCGACGAGCCAGTGCGCGAGACCGTCCGCGTCCACCGTGCTGTGCAGCACGTCCCGGTCCCGGTAGGCGCGCGGCAGTCGTGCGTACGGTGCGAGCCGCGTCTCGGCGGGCCTACTCGGCATGGGCCTTTCTCTTCGTCATGCCGTGATCATCACCGGGTGCTGCCGTGGAGGCAATGGGTTTACGTGCGCGTCGGAGGTGCCCGTCGGGGGGTGTGCGTCGGCCGTGCCCGTCGGGGGTGCCGGTCGGTCGTGGCGGCGGGGGTGCCCGTCGGTTGTGCCTGCCGGCGGTGCTGGTCGGTCGTGGCTGTCGGGGGGCGCGTCGGGGGTGCTCGTCGGCAGTGCCGGTCGGTCGTGGCCGTCGGGGGGGGGGAGGAGGAGGAGGAGGAGGAGGGCGCGTCGGCCGTGCCCGCAGGCCGTGCTCGCCGATCGCAGCCGCCTCCGTGCCGGCCGGCCGTGGCCGCCGATCGCAGCCGCCGCAGTGCCGTAGACCATGCTCATCGACCGCGCCCGGTCGGCCCCGGTGGCCCGCGGCTATCCTGATCGGCAACCGCCCAGGAGGAGTCGTTCAGTGACCGAGGCAGCGTCCCGTCCCACGTTGGAGGCCGTGGCCGCGCGGGCGGGAGTGTCGCGGGCCACCGTCTCCCGGGTCGTCAACGGCGGGGACGGAGTGCGCGAACCCCTCGTCGAACGGGTCCGGCGGGCGGTCGAGGAACTGGGCTACGTCCCCAACCAGGCGGCCCGCAGCCTGGTGACCAGACGGCACGACGCGGTCGCCGTCGTCATCGCCGAACCGGAGGCCCGGGTCTTCGCCGACCCCTTCTTCGCGCTGCAACTGCGCGGCATCAGCAAGGAGTTGACGGCCCACGACAACCAGCTGGTGCTGCTGCTGACCGAGGGCCGCGACGACCACTCCCGCGTCGGCCGCTATCTCGCGGGCGGCCATGTCGACGGCGCCCTGGTGTTCTCCCTGCACCTCGACGACCCGCTGCCCGAGCTGATCCAGGGTGCCGGAGTACCGACCGTGTTCGGCGGGCGGCCCGGCTGGAGCGATGCCACGAAGCGGGCCGTGTACGTCGACAGCGACAACCGCGGCGGCGCCCGCGACGCCGTGCGCCACCTCGCCGGCCTCGGCCGTGGTCGTATCGCGCACATCACCGGGCCCCTCGACCAGACGTCGGCGGCGGACCGGCTGGACGGCTACCGGGACGTGGTGCCTGACGCCGATCCCCGGCTGATCGTCGAGAGCGACTTCACGCCGGCCGGCGGAGAGCGGGCCATGCGTGAACTCCTCGACCGCGTGCCCGATCTGGACGCGGTGTTCGCCGCGAACGACCTCACCGCGGCGGGCGCGCTGCGGGTCCTGCGGGAGCGGGGCCGCCGGGTGCCCGAGGACGTCGCCGTGATCGGCTTCGACGACATGCTGCCCGTGGCCGAGCAGACCGACCCGCCGCTGACGACGGTCCGTCAGGACATAGAGGAGATGGGCCGGTTGATGGCCCGCCTGTTGCTGCGCCGCCTCGACCGCCGCACCCCGGACGACGACAGCGCACCGGACCCCTCGACGGGCGTGGTACTGCCCACCACGCTGGTGCGGCGCGCCTCGGCGTGAGGCATGGCGCCGCGTGACGCAGGGCGCCGCGAGGCCCACGGCCCCGCCCGCTAACGGCGGCGCGCGGCCCACGGCCCCGCGTGATACGCGGTGCGCGTGGCCGGCGGCGCCGGCCTGATGCAGGGTGCCGCGTGACGCACAGCCCCGCGCGACCCGCAGCCCCCCGTTGCCCTGCCCGCGCCGCGTGACACTGCACGCCCGCCCAAGCCCCCGCCCCGCCTGACGCTCCGCCCCCGCCCAAGCCCCCACCCCGCCTGACACTCCGCGCCCGCCCGCCCGGCTCACCGGGCAGGCCCCGTTCACTGCTCCGACGGCAGGCTCTTGATCACCGCGAAGCGGGCGCCGTACGGATCGGCGAGCTTGGCGATGCGGCCCACGTCCTGGACGTCGGTGGCCGGCATCCGGACCGTGCCGCCCAGTTCCTCGGTCCGGGCGGCCGTGGTGTCGGCGTCGGCCACCTCGAAGTACGGGAGCCAGTAAGGGCCGGCCTCCGTCGGGTCGTCGATCAGCGGCACGATCCCGCCGAACATGGAGTCCTCGCCGCCGCCCGAGGGGTTCAGCGCGGTGTAGACGCCGCCGGGGAATTCGGTGCCGGAGGTCTCCAGGCCCAGCACCGCGTGGTAGAACGCGGCGGCCGCCGGCAGATCCGGGGTGTACAGCTCGACCCAGCACAGCGAGCCGGGCTCGCCCGCCACGTCGATGCCCTCCGTCCGCCCCGGCTGCCAGAGGCCGAACGGCACGCCCGCCTTGTCGGACAGGATCGCCATCTTGCCCTCGCCCATCACGTCCATGGGCCGCAGGAGCACCCCGCCGTGCGCCATCTCGGCCGCCTCCGTGGTGGCCTCCGCGTTCGAGCTGCGGAAGTACACCGTCCAGGCCGGCGGGCCCTGCTCCGGGGTGGTCCGCATCCCGCCGGCCGCGGTTCTGCCGTCCAGCTGGAAGAAGCCGTAACCTCCGGCCTCCGGCCCCGCCGACGCGAAGCGCCAGCCGAAGAGCGCGCCGTAGAAGGCGATCGCGCCCTCCATGTCGGGTGCGCCGACGTCGAGCCAGTTGGGAGCGCCGTCGACGAAACGAGTGGTGAGCATCTTCGCCCTCCTCGGAAGGGGCCAGTTGCCTCTTCTGCCGAGTCTCGCACCGCCCACTGACAACCGCCGCCGAAACCACCGCGCCGGTCACTCTCGGTCGCCGCAACGGTTCTCCCGGTTGCCGGACCGTTCCGCGCGCCGCCGTGCGCCGGGGCGGGCGGGCACGGCATCATCGGGGCGGCCCGGGGCCTGGAACGCCGCGTTGATCCGGCGTTGATCGAACGTTTTTCGCCGTCCGGCACGCTCATGGCCATGCACTTCGACACGATCACCCCGGCCTCTCCCACCTGGCAGTCGCAGGCCCTGTGCGCGCAGACCGGGGCGGACTTCTTCTTTCCCGAGCCCGGCAGCTCGGTGCGTGAGGCGAAGCGCATCTGCGGGATGTGCGACATGCGTGCCGCCTGCCTCGACTACGCCCTCGCCAACGACGAACGCTTCGGCGTCTGGGGCGGCCTGTCCGAGAAGGAACGCCTCCACCTGCGCCGCACCTCCTCCTGACCCCTCGCCGCCGCACCCGGTTAGGATCCTCGGGCGCCGCCCGGGACCTCCGGACGGGGCGGGGCCCTGGGGAGCAGCGGCGGACTCGCCGCCTTCCCGAGGCGGTCACGCCGGTCCGCACCCGGCCGGGGCCCGAACGGATCCGGGGGGTGGGGCGGATGACGGACGCGGTCACGGAGGAGGAGCTGGCGGCTTTCCACCGGGTGGTGGGCAAGCTGCGGGCCCTGCCCGTGGACGATCCCGTACGGCTGCGCACCGAGCAGGTCGCCGCCTCCTACGCCCGGGACGGCCGGCTGCGGCGCCGCAAGGCCCGCGATGCCGAGGCCTCCGCCGCCGACGCCTCGGTGATGGCCGCGACCGCGACCGGCGCCCTGGACCGGCGCGAGGACGCGCCGCTGGCCGCCCGGGACGCGCCCGGCTCCGGGGGCGTCCTCGCCAGGCCGCGCGGCTGCTACGTCTGCAAGGCGCCCTACCGTGAGGTCGGCTCCTTCTACCACCGGCTGTGTCCGCGCTGTGCCGCCGACAACACCGCCCGCCGTGCCCTGGCCACCGACCTCCGAGGCCGCCGGGCCCTGCTGACCGGCGGCCGGGTGAAGATCGGCTTCCAGCTGGCGCTGATGATGCTGCGGGACGGCGCGGAGGTCCTCGTCACCTCCCGTTTCCCGCACGACGTGCGGCGCTTCCGGGCCGCGCCGGGCAGCGGACGGTGGCTGGACCGGCTCACCGTCCTCGCCGTGGACCTGCGCGACCCCCGCCAGGTGCTGGGCCTGTGCGAGGAGTTGCGGCAGGAGGGCCGGCCACTGGACATCCTCGTCAACAACGCAGCGCAGACCGTGCGGCGCCCGCCGGAGTCGTACGCGCTGCTGGCCGCCGGTGAGCGCGACGCACTGCCCGAAGGCGCCCGGCCCGCGCCGGGGTTCACGCCGATGCGGATGATCGAGGGCGGCGCCGCGGCCCTGCCGGTGGTGCTGCGGGAGGCCGACGAGGCCGGACTGCTGCCCGACCCGGCCCCGGAGAACTCCTGGTCGGCGCGGCTCGGCGCGCTCGACCCGGCCGAGGTCCTGGAGGCCCAGCTCGTCAACGCCCTCGCCCCGGCGCTGCTCTGCGACCGCCTGCTGCCGCTGCTGCTCGCCTCCGCGCATCCGCGCCGCTACGTCGTCAACGTGACCGCCGTCGAGGGCCGGTTCGCGGTGCGGAACAAGACGGCGGGGCATCCGCACACCAACATGGCCAAGGCCGCGCTGAACATGCTCACCCGCACCAGCGCCGCCGAACTCGCCGGTCACGGCGTGCACATGTGCGCCGTCGACACCGGCTGGATCACCGACGAGAACCCGGCCCCGAAGAAGGCCCGCATGGCCGGCGCCGGGTTCCGCACCCCGCTCGACGTGGTGGACGGCGCGGCCCGCGTCTACGACCCGATCGTCCGCGGCGAGGCCGGCGACCCGGTGTCCGGGGTGTTCCTGAAGGACTACCGCGAGGCCGCGTGGTGAGCGGCGGCCGGCGCTCGGGCGTCGCCCCGCCTCCTCCCGGTGCCGCTGTGGGTCCGGGAGGGGGCGGGGGCGGCTGTCAGGCTCCCGCGCGGGCGGCCATCCGGGCCTTGCGGGCCGCGAGCTTCTCGTCGAACTTCGCGGCCTCGGCGTCGAGGCCGCCCATGTACAGGCCCAGTTCCTCCTGCGCCTGCATGCCCTCCGGGCCGAGGCCGTCGATCTCCATGATCTTCAGGAAGCGCAGCACGGGCTGGAGGACGTCGTCGTGGTGGATGCGCAGGTTGTAGACCTCGCCGATCGCCATCTGCGCGGCGGCCCGCTCGAAGCCGGGGATGCCGTGGCCCGGCATGCGGAAGTTCACCACGACGTCGCGGACCGCCATCATGGTGAGGTCGGGGGCGAGTTCGAAGGCCGCCTTGAGCAGGTTCCGGTAGAAGACCATGTGCAGGTTCTCGTCGGTCGCGATGCGCGCCAGCATGCGGTCGCAGACCGGGTCACCGGACTGGTGACCGGTGTTGCGGTGCGAGATGCGGGTGGCGAGCTCCTGGAAGGCGACGTACGCGACCGAGTGCAGCATCGAGTGCCGGTTGTCGGACTCGAAGCCCTCGCTCATGTGGGACATGCGGAACTGCTCCAGCTTGTCCGGGTCCACCGCGCGCGAGGTGAGCAGGTAGTCGCGCATCACGATGCCGTGCCGGCCCTCCTCCGCCGTCCAGCGGTGCACCCAGGTGCCCCAGGCGCCGTCACGGCCGAAGAGGCTCGCGATCTCGTGGTGGTAGCTGGGCAGGTTGTCCTCGGTCAGCAGGTTCACCACCAGCGCGATCCGGCCGATCTCGGTGACCTTGGAGTGCTCCTTCTCCCAGGCCTCGCCGTCCTCGAAGAAACCGGGGAAGTTGCGGCCGTCGCTCCACGGCACGTACTCGTGCGGCATCCAGTCCTTGGCGACCGCCAGATGCCGGTTCAGTTCCTTCTCGACCACTTCCTCCAAGGCGTACAGCAGCCGTGCGTCGGTCCAGACGGAAGAGCTGCCGAGGTGGGAAGAGGTGATCGTCACGGGTACTCCAGGGGGACGGGCTTCGACGTACGGGTGCCCCGGCGGGCGGCGCCGGAACCTACGGGATCGTAGGCTACGAACCCGTAGGTTACGAAGCCGTAGGTTAAGTTCACCGTAAAGATCGCTGATCAGGCACTCTTCCCCGGGTGTCCCCGGTGTGCCGCGCGGCCCCGGGACTCGCAGGTCCCGAGGCCGAACCGGTGACGGGCACGCCCGTCAGGCGTACAGCTCCCGCAGCCGCACCGAGAGACATGTCACACAGCCTTCCAGCTTCTCGAACTCCCCGATGTCCACCAGGACCGGCTCGTAACCGAGGTCGGCGAACAGCTCCGCGGTCTTCGGCGCACTCGCCGCCATGAGCAGCTTGTACCCGCCGAGCAGCACCACATGTGCCCCGGACTCCTCCGGCACGTGCAGGAAGCGCCCGAACAGCGACGGCGCGTCCATCAACGGGATGCGCCCGATCACCGTCCCGTCGGGCAGCGCGGTGACCGCCGACTTCAGATGCAGCACCTTGCTCACCGGGACGGCCACCACACGCGCGCCCAGCGGCTCGAAGGCCGCCCGCAACTGCTGCACGCCGGCCGCGTTGGTACGGCCGCCGCGGCCCACGTAGATCGTGTCGCCGATCTTCAGGACGTCACCGCCGTCCAGCGTGCCCGGCTCCCAGATCCAGTTCACCGAGCAGCCGAGGCTCGCGACGACCTCCTCCACGCCGGCGGTCTCGGGGCGGCGCGAGTCGGCGCCGGGGCGGGTGATGAGGGCGACGTTCCGGTACATGACCACGGTGTCCTCGACGAACACCGAGTCCGGGCAGTCGTCGGCCGGGTCGACCTCGACGGTCTCCCAGCCGTGGGTGCGCAGCGCCTCGGCGTACGCCTCCCACTGCTCGACCGCGCGGTCGAGGTCGACCTCCGTCCGTGCGACGTGCGTGACGAGGCCTTCGGCCAGGCGAGGGCTCGGGCGGCGGATGAGGGCCTTCTTGCTGGGCACGAGGGTCTCCGAATCGGATGGGTGTTCCTGGTCGTGGCCGCGACCTGTCGAGGGGCCGGCGCACATCACGCAGACCATTGTCGACATGTCGCGCCGACCCATTGTCGACAAGGACGGCCCGGCGTGGCGGGTACGACCGCGCCGGGCACGGGATCACCGCCGGACCGTCACATCGCCGGACCGCCACCCCGCCGCCCGCGCCGTCAGGCGGGGTCCCCGACGGCCTCCGGCGTGGTCTCCGTGAGCTCCCCGTCCAGCCGCAGCCAGCGGGTGATGCCGATGGACTCCAGGAACGGCAGGTCGTGACTGGCCACGATCAACGCCCCCTCGTACGACTCCAGGGCCGTGGTGAGCTGCCGCACGCTCGCCATGTCCAGGTTGTTCGTCGGCTCGTCCAGCATCAGCAGCTGCGGGGCCGGCTCGGCCAGCATCAGCGCGGCCAGCGCCGCCCGGAACCGCTCGCCGCCGGACAGGGTGTCCGCCTTCTGGTCGGCCCGCGCGCCCCGGAACAGGAAGCGGGCCAGCCGCGCCCGGATCCGGTTGTTGCCGGCGCCCGGCGCGAACCGGGCCACGTTCTCGGCGACGGTCAGCTCGCCGTCGAGGACGTCGAGGCGCTGCGGCAGGAACCGCAGCGGCACATGGGCCGTCGCCTCGCCCGCCACCGGCGCCAGTTCCCCGGCGACGGTGCGCAGCAGCGTCGTCTTGCCCGCGCCGTTGCGCCCGATCAGCGCGATCCGCTCCGGCCCGTGCAGATCGAGACCGCCCGCCACCCGCGCGCCGTACGCCAGTTCCAGCTCCCGCAGGGTCAGCACGGCGCGGCCCGGCGGCACGGCCGTGAACGGCAGGTCGACGCGGATCTCGTCGTCGTCCCGGACCGCCTCCACCGCCTCGTCGAGCCGTTCCCTGGCCTCCGCCAGCTTCTCCTCGTGCATGATGCGGTGCTTGCCGGCGGACTCCTGCGCGGAGCGTTTGCGCGCCCCCATGACGATCTTCGGCTCGCGTTTGCTGTCCCACATCTTCTGGCCGTACCGCTTGCGGCGGGCCAGCTTCATATGGGCGTCGGCCAGTTCCCGCTTCTGCTTGCGGAAGTCGGCCTCGGCGACCCGCACCATTCGCTCGGCCGCCTCCTGTTCGACGGCGAGCGCCTCCTCGTAGGCGGACAGGTTCCCGCCGTACCAGGTGATCTCCCCGGAGCGCAGATCGGCGATCTGGTCGACGCGTTCGAGGAGTTCGCGGTCGTGGCTGACCACGACCATGACACCCGGCCAGGGGTCCACGGCCGCGTACAGCCGCCGGCGGGCGAACAGGTCGAGGTTGTTGGTCGGCTCGTCCAGCAGCAGCACGTCCGGGCGGGCGAGCAGCAGCGCGGCCAGCCGCAGCAGCACCGACTCGCCGCCGGAGACCTCGCCGATGGTGCGGTCCAGGCCGATGTGGCCGAGGCCGAGCTCGCCGAGGGTCGCGAGCGCGCGCTCCTCCACGTCCCAGTCGTCGCCGAGCGTCTCGAAGTGCGCCTCGGAGGCGTCACCGGCCTCGATGGCGTGCAGCGCGGCCCGGCGGCCGGCGATGCCCAGCGCCTCGTCGACCCGCAGGGCGGTGTCGAGGGTGACGTTCTGCGGCAGGTAGCCGACCTCGCCCGCCACCCGCACGGTGCCGTCGGCGGGGGCGAGTTCAGCGGCGATCAGCTTCAGCAGGGTCGACTTCCCGGAGCCGTTGACGCCCACGAGCCCGGTGCGGCCGGGGCCGAAGGCGGCGTCGAGGCCCTCGAAGACCGAGGTGCCGTCGGGCCAGGTGAAGGACAGGGAGGTGCAGGTGATCGAAGTATGCATACGGGCCTCGCGGTTGCGTGATGCGGTCAGGGCAACGCGTGTCGAGACACCGAAGGGCGGCGACCAGCACGGAATCGGCGAGGGCACGGGAAAAGCCCTGTTCCGCAGGGACGGCTCGAATGCCGAGGTCGCACGCAGCGCACACACGGGTGGTGTGTGACGTGGTGTCTCAGGACCTCAGACGAGCAACGTCCTTCTCCAATCGGCGGCAACAGGACCGCCATCGACGGTACGAGGGGCCGTGAAGGGTGTCAACGCAATTACCGCGCGAGGCACGCCACGTCCCGGCCGCCCCGACCATGATCATGTCCGTCTTCCGGCCGCCATGGCCATGTCGGATTCCTGCCGGACCGGGCACCGCCCCGGCTGGTTGAGTGAGCCGTATGACCCACCACACCACGCTCCGCGACCGAGCCCTGGCCTTCCGCTCCCTGCACGTCCCCGGCCGGCCGCTGGTCCTGCCGAACGCCTGGGACCTCCCCAGCGCCCGACTGGTCGAGGAGGCCGGTGCCGCCGCCGTGGCCACCACCAGCGCCGGCCTCGCCTGGGAGCTGGGCGCGCCCGACGGCGACCGGCTCGACCGCGACCGGGCCCTCGCCGCCGTCGCAGGGATCGCCGGAGCGGTCGGCGTGCCGGTGAGCGCGGACGTCGAGAGCGGCTACGCGGCGGACCCGGCGGGTGTCGCCGACACCGTCCGCGCGGTGCTCGCGGCGGGGGCCGTCGGGATCAACATCGAGGACGCGCTGTACGAGCCGGGCGAAGAACCGCTGCGGCCGGTCGCCGAGCAGGCCGAGCGGATCGCCGCCGCCCGCGCCGCGGCCGACGAGGCGGGGGTGCCGCTGTTCCTCAACGCGCGCGTGGACACCTTTCTGCGAGGTGCCGGGGGAGTGGACGCCACCCTGGAGCGGGCCGCCGTGTTCCGGGCCGCGGGCGCCGACGGGATCTTCGTCCCCGGGGCCGTCGACCCGGGGACGGTGAAACTGCTCGTCGACGGCGTCGACGGACCGCTGAACGTGATGGCGGGCCCCGGCGCGCCGACCGTCGCCGAGCTGGCCGCGCTCGGCGTCGCACGGGTCAGCGTGGGTGCCGGCCTCGCCCAGGCCGCGCACGCCCTGGTCCGCCGCGCCGCGCGGGAGCTGCTGGACGCGGGGACGTACGACGCGCTGGCCGAGGGAGTGGACTATGGCGAGCTGAACGAGCTGCTGGGGCGGTAGGCCCCGTCGTTCGGATCAGGCCCCGTCGTTACGATCGGCCGTCGTCGTTCGGATCAGCCGTCGTCGTTCGGATCGGCCCGGCCGTGGCCAGGGGGCGGGCGCGGGTCAGCAGGCGTCCCGCATCAGCACCGCCAGATCGTGGTCCAGGTCGAGATGCGCGTGCTCCAGGCCCTCGGGGACCAGGTGGCGGGTGGCCTCCAGGAACCGGCGCACCTCGCCCGAGCGGACGTGCACGACGGCGGTGCCCTCGGGGGCGTGGAACTCCAGGACGGTGCGGTCGTAGCCGTACGGCCGCACCCGGACGTCCCCGTGGCCCTCGGGGGCCTCCAGGCCGGCGGCGAGGAGTTCGCGGGAGAAGGTCCAGCAGACCTCCACACCCTCCAGCGTGGCCTGGGCAGGGAAGGTCATCCGGACCGCGAACGGATCGCGCCGGTCGTAGTACAGCGTGGCCGGGATGCTCGGCATCCGCGGCGCGGCGGCGACGAGGCGGGCCTCGACGGGCTGCTCGATGACGGTGGACAACGCCTTGCTCCCTTGTGACGGCGGCCGGACGGACTTCCGGGACGAGGCCGGGCACTGGGAGAGACGTCGGAATCGGCGGGTCCGTGCACCCCCGTGCCGAGTGACCTCCGTCACCGTGTTCCATCACGGCCGTGATTCAGTCATGCGAATGTGCCGCAAGACGGCTCATGTGGTGCGTTACGTTCCGCGCTTGCCGGTGCGCACGGCCTCTGGACGGCCCTCGGGAGGTCCGCTGGCTTCGCCCGCCATGAGGCGCTTGGGGAGCACGCGAGGGACGGCACCGGCGGCACAGGAGGCAGGGGCGGGACGGCAGCGACGGCAGCGACGGCCTGGACGGCCGGGTCGGGCCGGGCGGGCGCTGCGGGTGATCGCCGCCGCGGCGGCGCTGGCCGCGCTGACGGCCCTCCCCGCGCGGGCGCACGACACGGCGCCCCGGACCCCGCACTGGGAGCTGAAGGACACCGGCACCACCGACGTGCGCTTCCGCGGGCTCGCCGCCGTCGGCCGGGACGTCGCCTGGGTCTCCGGCACCGGCGGCACCGTCCTGCGCACCACCGACGGCGGGGCGAGCTGACGGAACGTCTCGCCGCCGGGTGCGGACGAGCTCCAGTTCCGGGACATCGAGGCCTTCGACGCCCGCCGCGCGGTGGTGCTGGCCATCGGCGAGGGCGAGGCGTCCCGGGTGTACCGCACCGACGACGGCGGCGCGAGCTGGACGGAGACCTTCCGCAACACCGACGCCCGCGCCTTCTACGACTGCATGGCCTTCTTCGACCACCGCCACGGCCTGGCCATGAGCGACCCCGTGGACGGCAGGTTCCGCATCCTGTCCACCGGCGACGGCGGCCGCTCCTGGACCGTGCTGCCCGACTCGGGCATGCCACCGGCCCTGGACGGCGAGGCCGGGTTCGCGGCGAGCGGGCAGTGCCTGGTCACCGCCGGGCCCCGTGACGTCTGGCTGGCCACCGGCGGGGCCGCACGCGCGCGGGTGCTGCACTCCGCCGACCGCGGGCACACCTGGACGACCGCCGACACCCCGATCCCGGCCGGCGACCCGGCCCGCGGCGTCTTCGCGCTCGCCTTCCGCGACCGCGCCCACGGCCTCGCGGTCGGCGGTGACTACCGGCCCGACCGGATCTCGCCCCACGCCGGCGCCCGCACCACCGACGGCGGCCGCGACTGGCTGCCCGCCGCCACGCCCCCGCCCGCCTACCGCTCCGGAGTCGTCTGGCTCCCCGGCCGCCGCGCCGCCGCCCTGGCCGTCGGTCCCACGGGCACCGACCTCACCATCGACGGCGGCCGCAGCTGGCGCACGGTCGACACGGGCTCGTACGACACCGTGGACTGCGCGCCCGGCCGCGGCTGCTGGGCCGCCGGGGAGAAGGGCCGGGTGGCCCGCCTGGCGCACTGATCGCGCGCGGCACGTGGTGTACCCCACGATGTGGGTACTCGCTCACGCACCGTGAGACGGAAGGAGCGGACATGCCACGCGGTTCGAGCCCCAAGCGGGAGCGCCAGTACGAGCACATCAAGGAGAGCGCGGAGGAGCGGGGCGAGAGCACCGGACGCGCCAAGGAGATCGCGGCGCGCACCGTGAACAAGGAACGCGCCCGCTCCGGCGAGTCCAAGACCGCCAGCCGCACCTCCACCGAGGACATGTCGTCCGGCAAGCGAGGCGGGCAGCGGTCGGGAAAGGGCTCCCAGGGGCCTACGTACGACCAGCTGTACCAGGAGGCCAAGAAGCGCAACATCCATGGCCGTTCGGACATGAACAAGCAGCAGTTGCAGCGCGCGCTCGGCAAGTGAGAGGTACCGCGTACGCTCGTTGCCACGATGACGACGACCGTACGCATTCCGGCGGGCTGGCCCGCGACCGAGGAAGAGGCCCGTGCCGTCCAGGACGAGCTGCGGGCACGAGTGGTGCTGGACGAACCCGGGCCGCCGCCCGGCACGGGACACGTCACGGGCGTCGACGTCGCCTACGACGACGCGCGTGACGTGGTCGCGGCGGCGGCCGTCGTCCTGGACGCGCAGACCCTTGAGACGGTCGCGCAGGCCACGGCGGTGGGCCGGATCTCGTTCCCGTACGTGCCGGGCCTGCTCGCCTTCCGCGAGATACCCACCGTCCTGGCCGCCCTCGACGCCCTGCCGTGCCCGCCCGGCCTGGTCGTCTGCGACGGCTACGGCCTCGCCCACCCCCGCCGCTTCGGCCTCGCCAGCCACCTCGGCGTCCTCACCGGCCTGCCCACCATCGGCGTCGCCAAGAACCCCTTCACCTTCACCTACGACGAACCGGCCGCCCCGCGCGGCTCGTCGGCCCCGCTCCGCGCGGACACCGGGGAGGAGGTCGGCCGCGCCCTGCGCACCCGCGCCTCCGTCAAACCGGTCTTCGTCTCCGTGGGCCACCGGGTGACCCTCCCCGACGCCTGCGCCCACACCCTCGCCCTCACCCCCGAATTCCGCCTCCCGGAAACCACCCGCAGAGCGGACGCCCTGTGCCGCCGGGCCCTGCGAGAGGCGACGGAGGAGCCGGCGGCGAGCCTCGGACCGACGGGTACCTGAGTACGGCGACTGAGTACCCGTACGGATGTTCCCGGGGCGTCGGGGTCGGCAAGGTGGGGGCATGACCTCGCATCGTGCTCCCAAGCCCCTCGCCGACCCCGAGCGTCCCGTCGAGCGGGCGGTGAACGCCGCGCTGGTGCTGGCCGTGGTCGCGGGGCTCGGGTGGATCGTCGGGATGATCTACACCGTGGTGCAGTGGCCGCTGTAGGGCGGCCGGTTCAGCGGCGGGCGGCCACCCGGAAGGTGATGCCCGCCGCGCGCAGGCGCTCGGTGAGCGCGTCGCCCATCGCGACCGCCGTGGTGACCTGTCCGGCCGTCGCGGGCAGGTCGTCGAAGGCGAGGGAGAGCGCCGCCTCGGCGAACATCTTGGCCGTCTCGTCGTAGCCGGGATCGCCGCCCGCGACCTCCGTGTACACCCGGCGGCCGCCGCCCTCGCCGACGAACCGCAGCGAGAACCAGCTCCGCGCCCGCTTCTGCGCGCTCGGCCCGTCGCCGGGCTTGAGCCGGCCGGACAGCCAGCGCCGCGCGGGCGGCACCTGGGCCGCCACGGCGAGCGCGGAGACGGCGGCGACCCCGCCCACGGCGAACGGCAGCCGGCGGACGGCGGCGTAGTGCCGGTAGCGGAAGTCGGGGCCGTAGCGCTCCAGCGCCCGCGCCGAGCGGCGCACGATCTGCGGGTCGATGGTGGGCAGCGGCAGCGCCCACGCGCCGACCTCGGGCGCGAACCGCGGACCGCCCACCGGGGCCGTGGCCCGGCGGGCAACCAGCCGGGGTTCGTGCCGGCGGCGGTCCCGCGCGGCGGCCGCCAGCTGCGGTCCGCGCGCGAACTGGTTCAGCGCGGAGGCGAACGTGCCGCCGGAGAACGCCGCGTCCACGGTCACGAACCCGTCCACCGTCAGCGGCACGCCCTCGGGCAGCTGCCGGACCGTGAAGTACACGCCGAGGTCGTGCGGCATGGAGTCGAAGCCGCAGGCGTGCACCAGCCGCGCCCCGGTCTCCCGCGCGCGGGCGTCGTGCCGGACGTACATCAGGTCCACGAACTCCGGCTCGCCGGTGAGGTCGAGGTAGTCGGCGCCGGTGTCCGCGCAGGCCGCGACCAGTTCCTCGCCGTAGGTCACGTACGGGCCCACCGTCGTGGCCACCACCCGCGCCTGTTCCGCGAGTCGCCGCAGCGAGGCGGGGTCGGCGACGTCGGCGCGCAGCACGCCGATGCCCGCGCCGCCGGGCAGCCGCTCGCGCAGCCGGTGCAGCTTCTCCTCGCCGCGGCCCGCGATCGCCCAGCGCAGCCCCTCGGGCGCGTGCGCGGCCAGGTACTCCGCGGTGAGCGTCCCGACGAAGCCGGTCGCCCCGAAGAGCACGATGTCGTACGGACGGTCCGCCTTGTTCAGCCTGCTCATGACACCTCTCGCTCGTCGTCGAGCCCTCGCAGCCCGCGCCGCTGTCGGTGGCTGAGGCTAGCGTGAAGGATGCGGAGCCCGACGACGAGCCCGGAGGTGGACGATGGCGGTGGCCGCGAGCGCCCTGAAGAAGTGGGAGAAAGTACGCGACTTCGCCCTGGGGCTGCCGGGTGCCGTCGAGGAGTTCCCGTGGGGCGAGTCCGTCGCGAAGGTCAACAAGAAGGTGTTCGTCTTCTTCGGCGTGGACGACGGCAGCCATCCGCTGGGCGTCACCGTCAAGCTCCGCGACGACACCGCCCACGCGCACGCGCTGACCTTTCCGGGCGCCGCGCCCGCTGGGTACGGCCTCGGCAGGTCCGGCTGGGTGAGCCTCCCGCTGGAGGAGAGGGGCGCCCCCTCGGCGGAGCTGCTGCGCGACTGGGTCGAGGAGAGCTACCGCGCGATCGCCCCGAAGCGCCTGATAGCGGACCTGGACGCGCGCTGACGGCGGACCCGGACGCGCGCTGAGCCCGCGCCGCCGCGGTGCCGCGTGCCCATAATGGGCTAAGCGCTTGCTCTTTCAGGTCTTGTGTCGACTGAAACGTGTTCTTACCATCACCGGTGTTACATCAGTTGTGTCACAGTGAGGGGGCTGGATGGCCACGGCCAGGACGTCAGCGCACGGACCGCTCTCCGGCGTCCGCGTGGTCGAGCTGGCCGGCATCGGCCCCGGACCCTTCGCCGCCATGTTCCTCGCCGATCTCGGCGCCGACGTGGTCCGCGTCGACCGCCCCGGCGGCCCCGCCCTCGGCATCGACCCGGCCTTCGACATCACCAACCGCAACAAGCGCTCCGTGATCGTCGACCTCAAGGCCCCCGACGGCCCCGGCCTGGTGCTCGACCTCGCCGCCCGCGCCGACGTCCTCATCGAGGGCTACCGCCCCGGTGTCGCCGAACGGCTCGGCGTCGGCCCGGACCCCTGCCACGCCCGCAACCCGCGGCTCGTCTACGCGCGGATGACCGGCTGGGGCCAGCAGGGCCCGCTCGCCGACCGCGCCGGCCACGACATCGGGTACATCGCGCTCACCGGCACCCTCGGCATCATCGGCGCCCCCGGCGAGCCCCCGGCCGTCCCCGCCAACCTGCTCGGCGACTACGCGGGCGGCTCCCTCTACCTGGTCGTCGGCGTCCTCGCCGCCCTCCACCACGCCCGCGCCACCGGCACCGGCCAGGTCGTCGACGCCGCCATCGTCGACGGCGCCGCCCACCTCTCCACGATGATCCACGGCATGCTCGCCGCCGGCAGCTGGCAGGACCACCGCGGCGCCAACCTCCTCGACGGCGGCTGCCCCTTCTACGGCACCTACGAGACGGCCGACGGCCGGTACATGGCCGTCGGCGCCCTGGAGCCGCAGTTCTACGACCGGTTCACCGAACTGCTCGGCCTCGACGACCAGGCCCCGCCCCGCCACGACATCACCCGCTGGGACGAACTGCGCGACCTCGTCGCGGCCCGCTTCAAGTCCCGCACCAGGGACGAGTGGACGGCCGTCTTCGAGGGCTCCGACGCCTGCGTGGCGCCCGTGCTGTCGCTGCGCGAGGCCCCGCACCACCCGCACCTCGCCGCCCGCGGCACCTTCACCGACCACGGCGGCATCCCCCAGCCCGCCCCCGCGCCCCGCTTCTCCGCGACCCCCACCGCCGTCCGCACCGGCCCGGCCCGGCCCGGCGCCGACACCGAAACCGTGGCCCGCGAGTGGGACGTGCCCCGACTCGGCTCGCCGGCGGCGGCCGCCGAGCCCCGGAACCCGCAGTGACCACACACCCTCAGTGAAAGGCCTCCTCGTGACCACCGAAGCGTACGTGTACGACGCGATCCGCACCCCGCGCGGACGCGGCAAGGCGAACGGCGCCCTGCACGGCACGAAGCCCATCGACCTGGTCGTCGGACTCATCCACGAGATCCGCGCCCGGTTCCCCGGCCTCGACCCGGCCGCCGTCGACGACATCGTCCTCGGCGTGGTCGGCCCGGTCGGCGACCAGGGCTCCGACATCGCCCGGATCGCCGCCATTGCCGCGGGCCTGCCCGACACGGTCGCCGGAGTGCAGGAGAACCGCTTCTGTGCCTCGGGCCTGGAGGCCGTCAACCTGGCCGCCGCCAAGGTCCGTTCGGGCTGGGAGGACCTGGTCCTCGCCGGCGGTGTCGAGTCGATGTCCCGGGTGCCGATGGCCTCCGACGGCGGCGCCTGGTTCAACGACCCGATGACGAACCTCGCGGTGAACTTCGTGCCGCAGGGCATCGGCGCCGACCTGATCGCCACCATCGAGGGCTTCTCCCGCCGGGACGTCGACGAGTACGCGGCCCTGTCCCAGGAGCGGGCGGCCGCCGCCTGGAAGGACGGCCGCTTCGAGCGGTCCGTCGTCCCCGTGAAGGACCGCAGCGGCCTGGTCGTCCTCGACCACGACGAGCACCTGCGCCCCGGCACCACCGCCGACTCGCTCGCCAAGCTGAAGCCGTCCTTCGCGGACATCGGCGACCTGGGCGGCTTCGACGCCGTCGCGCTCCAGAAGTACCACTGGGTGGAGAAGATCGACCACGTCCACCACGCGGGCAACTCCTCCGGCATCGTGGACGGCGCCGCCCTCGTCGCCATCGGCTCCAAGGAGGTCGGCGAGCGCTACGGCCTCACCCCGCGCGCGCGGATCGTCTCCGCCGCCGTCTCCGGCTCCGAGCCCACCATCATGCTCACCGGTCCCGCCCCCGCCACCCGCAAGGCGCTCGCCAAGGCCGGCCTGACCATCGACGACATCGACCTCGTCGAGATCAACGAGGCGTTCGCGGCGGTCGTGCTGCGCTTCGTGAAGGACATGGGCCTGTCCCTGGACAAGGTCAACGTCAACGGCGGCGCCATTGCGCTCGGCCACCCGCTGGGCGCCACCGGCGCGATGATCCTCGGCACCCTCGTCGACGAACTGGAGCGCCAGGACAAGCGGTACGGCCTCGCCACCCTCTGCGTCGGCGGCGGCATGGGCGTCGCCACCGTCGTCGAGCGCATCTGAATCCCCGGCGGAACCCACAGACTTCTACGGAGACATCTGTCATGACCGAGAGCACCACGATCCGCTGGGAACAGGACGACACCGGTGTCGTCACCCTCGTCCTCGACGACCCCGACCAGTCCGCGAACACCATGAACAAGGCCTTCCGGGCCTCGCTCGCCGCGGTCACCGACCGCCTGGAGGCCGAGAAGGACTCCATCCGCGGCATCGTCCTCACCTCCGCCAAGAAGACCTTCTTCGCCGGCGGCGACCTGCGCGACCTGATCCGCGTCACCCCCGAGACGGCCCAGGAGCTGTTCGACGGCGGCATGGCGATCAAGCGCGACCTGCGCCGCATCGAGACGCTGGGCAAGCCGGTCGTCGCCGCGATCAACGGCGCCGCCCTGGGCGGCGGCTTCGAGATCGCCCTCGCCTGCCACCACCGGATCGCCCTCGACGCGCCCGGCTCCAAGCTCGGCTGCCCCGAGGTGACCCTCGGCCTGCTCCCCGGCGGCGGCGGTGTCGTCCGCACGGTCCGTCTGCTCGGCATCGCCGACGCCCTGCTGAAGGTGCTGCTCCAGGGCACCCAGTACACCCCGCGGCGCGCCCTGGAGAACGGCCTGGTGCACGAGGTGGCCGAGACCCGCGAGGAGCTGCTCGCCAAGGCCCGCGCCTTCATCGACGCCCACCCCGAGTCGCAGCAGCCCTGGGACCGGCCCGGCTACCGCATCCCCGGCGGCACCCCCGCCAACCCCAAGTTCGCGGCCAACCTGCCCGCCTTCCCGGCCAACCTGCGCAAGCAGACCGGCGGCGCGCCCTACCCGGCCCCGCGCAACATCCTCGCGGCGGCCGTCGAGGGCTCCCAGGTCGACTTCGAGACCGCCCAGGTCATCGAGGCCCGCTACTTCGTGGAGCTGGCCGCCGGCCAGACCTCGAAGAACATGATCCAGGCGTTCTTCTTCGACCTCCAGGCCGTCAACTCCGGCGCCAACCGCCCGCGGGGCGTCGAGCCGCGCCAGGTCCGCAAGGTCGCCGTGCTCGGCGCCGGGATGATGGGCGCGGGCATCGCCTACTCGTGCGCCCGCGCGGGCATCGACGTCGTCCTGAAGGACGTCTCCCTGGAGGCCGCCCTCAAGGGCAAGGGCTACTCCGAGAAGCTGTGCGCCAAGGCCGTCTCCCGCGGCCGTACGACGCAGGAGAAGGCGGACGCGCTGCTCGCCCGCATCACGCCCACCGCCGAGGCGCAGGACCTGGCCGGCTGCGACGCGGTCATCGAGGCCGTCTTCGAGGACACCGCCCTCAAGCACAAGGTGTTCCAGGAGATCCAGCACGTCGTCGAGCCGGACGCGCTGCTGTGCTCCAACACCTCCACCCTGCCGATCACCGCGCTCGCCGAGGGCGTCGAGCGCCAGGCCGACTTCATCGGGCTGCACTTCTTCTCCCCGGTGGACAAGATGCCGCTCGTCGAGATCATCAAGGGCGAGCGCACCGGCGACGAGGCGCTGGCCCGCGCCTTCGACCTGGTCCGGCAGATCAAGAAGACGCCGATCGTGGTCAACGACTCGCGCGGCTTCTTCACCTCCCGCGTGATCGGCCACTTCATCAACGAGGGCGTGGCGATGGTCGGCGAGGGCATCGAGCCCGCGTCGGTGGAGCAGGCCGCCGCCCAGGCCGGCTACCCGGCCAAGGTGCTGTCGCTGATGGACGAGCTGACGCTGACCCTGCCGCGCAAGATCCGCAACGAGACCCGGCGGGCCGTGGAGGAGGCGGGTGGCACCTGGACCGCGCACCCCGCCGAGGCGGTCATCGACCGCATGGTCGACGAGTTCGACCGCCCGGGCCGCAGCGGTGGCGCCGGGTTCTACGACTACGACGAGAACGGCAGGCGCGCCGGTCTGTGGCCGGGGCTGCGCGAGCACTTCACCGAGCCGGGCCGCACGATCCCGTTCGAGGACATGCAGGAGCGCATGCTCTTCGCGGAGGCGCTGGACACCGTCCGGCTCCTCGAGGAGGGCGTCCTGACCTCCGTCGCCGACGCCAACATCGGCTCGATCTTCGGCATCGGCTTCCCCGGCTGGACCGGCGGCGTGCTCCAGTACATCAACGGCTACGACGGCCACGCCGGGGCAGGTGTCGGGCTGCCCGGCTTCGTGGCCCGCGCGCGGGAGCTCGCCGAGCGCTACGGCGAGCGGTTCACGCCCCCGGCGCTGCTGGTGGAGAAGGCCGGGCGCTCAGAGCGGTTCAGCGACTCAGACCGCGTCTGACCGGGAGATCGACTCGCCCAGCTCCTCCCGGAGCGAGCGCTGGAAGGTCGTCAGCAGCGCCTGGACGACCAGCGGGTGCATGTGCGCCGACAGGGACCGCGCGTCCCGGGCGTCACGCTCCGACAGCTCGCCCCGGAAGAGCTGGGACAGCTCGTGGGCGGCGGCGCGCGAGTGCTCGATGAGCACCTTGCGCGCCGCCAGGATCGCCTCCTGGGACACCGGCGCGTCCAGCAGCCGGACACCGAGCCGCAGCAGGCCCAGATCGACGCGGTACCCGTCGGGGTCCGGCCGCACCACATCCATGGCGACCAGCCGGTCCAGCTCCTCGTCGGCCAGCGCCCGGCCCGCCCGCCGCTCCAGCTCCGCCCGCTCCACCGTCTCCACGGTGTCCGGCGCCCAGGAGGCCACCACCGCGCGGTGGACGGCCAGATCGTGCGCGCTCAGGTCCGGCGGGAGCTGCCGCAGGTACCGCTCGATCGCGGCCAGGGTCATCCCCTGGTGCTGGAGCTCCTCGATGAGCGCCAGCCGGTCCAGATGCCGCCTGCCGTAGTGCCCCACCCGCCGCGGGCCGATCACCGGCGGCGGCAGCAGCCCCCGGGTGCTGTAGAACCGGACCGTCCGCACCGTGACACCGGCCCGCGCGGCCAGCTCGTCGACGGTGAGGGTCGGGTCCTCGGCGTGGCTTGTCATGTGCAGCAGTATCGCTGTCTCACCAGTCGTGTGAAACCCGTGATCGACCGTGATCGTCCGTGATCATCTTGTGAGAAGTCACGCTCTGTGACGTGAACCACCGCATACCGCTCCGGCCTCGTGGGAAGGTGCTGCCTCGGTCTGTGCCGCGACACCCAGGGTGGTGCGGGCCGAGTCAGGTACGCACACCCGGGCGGCACACCGGCCGGGCGCACCAGGAAGTGGAACCACCCGTGAGCAAGGACGTTGTGGACACGGCACGGATCGCCGCACCCCCGAAGGCGGACCAGGCGCCCGCGGACGCGGGCGACGCCGGTTACAGCAAGGACCTCAAGGCCCGCCACGTCAACATGATCGCCATCGGCGGCGCGATCGGCACCGGACTCTTCCTCGGCGCCGGCGGCCGCCTGCACAACGCGGGCCCCGCGCTCGCGCTGGCCTACCTCGTCTGCGGCGTCTTCGCCTTCTTCGTGGTCCGGGCCCTCGGCGAGCTGGTCCTCTACCGGCCCTCGTCGGGCTCCTTCGTGTCGTACGCGCGCGAGTTCCTCGGCGAGAAGGGCGCGTACGTCGCCGGCTGGATGTATTTCCTGAACTGGTCGACGACCGGTATCGCCGACATCACCGCCATCGCGCTCTACACGCACTACTGGAGCCTGTTCACCGACATCCCGCAGTGGGTGCTCGCGCTGGCCGCGCTGGCCGTGGTGCTCGCGGTGAACCTGATCTCGGTGAAGATCTTCGGCGAGATGGAGTTCTGGTTCGCGATCATCAAGGTTGCCACCCTCGTCGGCTTCATGCTGATCGGCATCTTCCTGCTGGCCACCCAGCACGAGGTCGGCGGCCGGACCCCCGGCATCAGCGTGATCACCGACAACGGCGGGATCCTGCCGCACGGCCTGATGCCGGTGGTCCTGGTGATGCAGGGCGTGATCTTCGCGTACGCCGCGCTGGAGCTGGTCGGTGTCGCCGCCGGCGAGACCGCCGAGCCGGAGAAGGTCGTCCCGCGCGCGGTGAACTCGATCATGTGGCGGGTCGGCCTGTTCTACGTCGGCTCGGTCGTCCTGCTGGCCCTGCTGCTGCCCGGCTCGGTGTACTCCGCCGACCAGAGCCCCTTCGTCACCGTCCTGTCGAAGATCGGCGTCCCGGCCGCCGACGACGTGATGAACCTGGTGGTCCTCACCGCCGCGATGTCCTCGCTGAACTCCGGCCTGTACTCGACGGGGCGCATCCTGCGCTCCATGGCCATGGCGGGCTCCGCGCCGAAGTTCACCGCCCGGATGAACCGCAGCCAGGTGCCCTACGGCGGCATCCTGCTGACCTGCGCGGTGTGCGTCCTCGGCGTCGGCCTGAACTTCGTCGTGCCCAGCCAGGCCTTCGAGATCGTGCTGAACGTCGCCTCCCTCGGCATCATCAGCACCTGGGTGATCATCATGATCTGCCACCTGGTCTTCGTCCGCCGCGCGGAGGCGGGCCTGGTCCGGCGGCCGTCCTTCCGGCTGCCCGCCAGCCCGGTCACCGAGATCGCCACGATCGTTTTCCTCTTGGCCTGCCTCGGCATGATGGGGAACGACCCCGAGGTCGGCCGCAAGACCCTGCTGCTCATCCCGCTCATCGCCCTCGCGCTGATCGGCGGCTGGTTCGGCGTCCGCCGCCGGGTGTCCCAGGGCGCCGCGCAGGAGCCGGGCGGGCTCAGCGAGTAAACCGAGGGCCGCTGTCAGTGGCGGCGCCTACGGTGGCGTCATGTCGGAGATCGCGTATGTCCGGGGTGACGCCACCGCGCCGTCGGTGAAGGGCGTCAAGCTGATCGCCCATGTCTGCAACGACATCGGCGGCTGGGGCAAGGGCTTCGTCGTGGCCGTGTCACGGCGCTGGCCCGGGCCGGAGGCCGCCTACCGCGCCTGGCACCGCGACCGCGCGGCGAACGGCTTCGGCCTCGGCGCCGTCCAGTTCGTCCAGGTCGAGCCGTACATCTGGGTGGCCAACATGGTCGGCCAGCGCGGCATCCGCACGGGCAGCAAGGGCGTCCCCGTGCGGTACGAGGCGATCGACACCGCCCTCGGCCGGCTCGCGGAGAAGGCCCTCGAACTCGGCGCCTCCGTACACATGCCCCGCATAGGGTGCGGTCTGGCCGGCGGCAGGTGGTCCCGCGTGGAACCGCTGATCACCGAGCGCCTGGTGCGCCGCGGCGTCCCGGTGACGGTGTACGACCACGGCGAGGGCCGGAGCTGAACGAGCGGCCGGGTGGGGTGGCTGAAGCGAGCGGCGGGCCGGGATGGTTGAACCGAGCGGCCGGGCGGGGTGGCCGAACCCAGCGGCGGGTTGGGGCGGCCGAAGCGAGCGACCCGCAGGGGCGGTTGAACCGAGTGGCCGGGCAGGGTGGCCGAACCGAGCGGCGGGTCGGCGGAGCCGAACCCAGCGGCCGGCCGGAGGAACCGAACCTAGCGACCCGCCCGGGTGGCTGAACCGAGCGACCCGGGCGGGGTGGCCGAACCCTGCGGTCGGCCGGGCGGCGCCGCCGCGCCCCCGGCCGGCCGCAGGGCCGTCTAGTGGTCCGACCCGTGCTCGTGCACGTCGTTCGTCGCCGCGATCTTCTTCCACGACCGCGGCTGCGCGGGCGCCTTCGCGGTCCGTGCGATCGAGGCGTCCCGCGCCGCCGGAGCGGCCGGCTTCGACGGCTGGTACAGCCAGGTGTCGAAGAGCGCCGCCAGCGGCTTGCCGGAGACCTCCTCCGCGTACCGCTGGAAGTCGGCGACGGTCGCGTTGCCGTACGCGTGCCGCTGCGGCCAGCCCTTCAGCAGCGCGAAGAAGTCCTCGTCGCCGATCTCGTTGCGCAGCGCCTGGAGCGCCAGCGCGCCCCGGTCGTACACGGCGATGTGGAACTGGTTCTCCGGCCCGGGGTCACCCGGCTTCACCGTCCAGAACGGGTCGTCGGCCGCCCGGGAGGCGTACACGTAGTCGGCGATCTCCTGCGCCGTCCCCTCGCCCTCGTGCTCGGACCACAGCCACTGCGCGTACCGGGCGAAGCCCTCGTTGATCCAGATGTCCTTCCACCCGGCCACGGACACCGAGTCGCCGTACCACTGGTGGGCCAGCTCGTGCACCACGACCGAGGTGTTGGAGCCGCCCGCGAACTGCCGCGGGCTGTAGAACGGCCGGGTCTGCGTCTCCAGCGCGTACCCGGTGTTCGTGTTCGGCACGTACCCGCCGAGGGCGTTGAACGGATACGGCCCGAAGTAGCCGGTCAGCCAGTCGGCGATCTCACCGGTGCGCTCGATGCTCGCCCGCGCGGCGCCGTAGTGGCCGCCGAGGTCCTTGCTGTAGGCGTTGACGACCGGGATGCCGCTCTCGGTGGTGCCGGTCGTGACGTCGAACCGGCCGACGGCCAGCGTGGCGAGATAGGTCGCCTGCGGCTTGTCGGAGCGCCAGTTCCAGCGGGTCCAGCCGAGGCGTGAACTCGTCGACTGGAGCGTGCCGTTGGAGATGGCCTGGGTGCCGTCCGGCACCTGTACCGACACGTCGTAGGTGGCCTTGTCCAGCGGGTGGTCGTTGCTGGGGAACCACCACCAGGCGGCCTCGGGCTCGTTCGCCGCGACACCGCCGTCCGGGGTGCGGTGCCAGCTGGTGAAGCCGTACGCCTGCTCGGCCGACGGCACGCCGCTGTAGCGGACCACGACGGTGACGGCCGTGCCCTTGTCCAGCGCCTTCTTCGGGGTGATCTCCAGCTCGTGCTCGCCGGAGGCACGGAACGCCGCGACGCCGCCGTTGACCCGTACCTCGCTCACGTCGAGCAGGAAGTCCAGGTTGAACTTCGACAGGTCCCGGGTGGTGCGGGCGAGCAGCGTCGCCGTGCCCTCCAGGCGGTCGGTGGCCGGCTGGTACTTCAGCCGCAGGTCGTAGTGGGAGACGTCGTAGCCGCCGTTGCCGTACGCCGGGTAGTAGGGGTCGCCGATACCCGGAGCGCCGGGGGAGTGGCTCGCGGCCGATGCCGGGATCGCCAGCAGGAGGGAGGCCGCGGCCAGCGCGCCCGGCGCGGTGATTCTGCGGTGCACGTCAGCTCCAAGTCCTAGGGGTGGAAGAACTGTTCGGAGCCTATTCAGTCCCTGTGGCCCCGCAGGTGTCCACGGCCGCTCCTGTCACACGATCGCCATTCGGCCGTCACGATCGGCCCCGGACCAGGGGCGGATTCCGGCCACGGAGCCGCCCGGTGACCGTCATCCGCCCCCTTCTGCACGAGAGTTGACCCATGTACCGTCCGCGGCATGCCGATACGCACGCGCTTCACGATCTGGAGACCGCTCGCGACCGCGGCCACCGCCGCCCTGATGGCAGGCTTCCTCACCCCCGCCACGGCCCAGGCGGAACCCCGCGCCAGCCGGCCCGTCTACTCCTACGACGACGCCGTCCGCGAGGCCGTCTGGGTGGACACCGGCCTCGACGGCGACGGCGACGGGCGCACCGACCGCGTCGCCGTGGACATCGTCCGCCCGCGCGAGGCCGCCGCACAGGGCCGCCGGGTCCCCGTCATCATGGACGCCAGCCCGTACTACTCCTGCTGCGGGCGCGGCAACGAGAGCCAGCGCAAGACCTACGACGCGGACGGCCGCGTCGTGCAGATGCCGCTGTTCTACGACAACTACTTCGTCCCGCGCGGCTACGCCTTCGTCGGCGTCGACCTCGCCGGCACCAACCGCTCCGACGGCTGCGTGGACGTCGGCGGCCGCTCCGACATCCAGTCCGCCAAGGCCGTCGTCGACTGGCTGAACGGCCGCGCCAAGGCGTACACCACCCGCACCGGCACCGCCCGCGCCAAGGCGAACTGGACCAACGGCCGCACCGGCATGATCGGCAAGAGCTACGACGGCACCATCGCCAACGGCGTCGCCGCCACCGGCGTCGAGGGCCTGGAGACGATCGTCCCGATCGGCGCCATCTCCTCCTGGTACGACTACTACTTCGCGAAGGGCGCCCCGCTCTACGACTCCGGCCCCGACTGGCTGTCGAACTACGTCGAGAGCCCCGACGCCCGCGCCCGCTGCGCCGCCGTCCAGCAGCGCCTCGTCGACGGCGCCCCGCGCACCGGCGACCGGACGCCGCTGTGGACCGAGCGCGACTACGTCAAGGACGCCGCGAAGGTGGACGCCAGCGTGTTCGTCATCCACGGCATGCAGGACCTCAACGTCCGCGCCAAGCACTTCGGCCAGTGGTGGGACGCGCTCGCCCGCAACGGCGTCGAGCGCAAGATCTGGCTCTCCCAGACCGGCCACGTCGACCCCTTCGACTTCCGGCGCGCCACCTGGGTCGACACCCTGCACCGCTGGTTCGACCACGAACTCCTCGGCTACGACAACGGCATCGACGACGAGCCGATGGCCGACCTCGAACGCGCGCCCGACCAGTGGGTCACCTCCACGGTCTGGCCGCCCGCGGCCACCGCCACGACCACCCTCAAGCCCGCCGCCGGCGACCGGCCGGGCGTCGGCACCCTCGGTCTGCGCACCGGAACCGGCACCGAGACCTTCACCGACGACCCGCGGCTCGACGAGACCGACTGGGCCGCCCACGTCGACCAGCCGACCCCCGGCAAGGCCGGCTTCAGCACCGGCCCGCTCACCCGAGACCTGCGCCTGTCCGGCTCCTCCAAGGTCACCGTGACCGCGACACCCAGCACGTCCTCCGCCCACCTCAGCGCCGTCCTGGTGGACCTCGGCCCCGACACGATCCGCGACTACGCCGCCGCCGGCGAGGGCATCACCACCCTCACCGACCGCAGCTGCTGGGGCGCGAGCACCACCGGCGACAGCGCCTGCTTCAAGGAGACGGCGACCCGGACGGCCGACGTCGACTACACGATCGTCAGCCGCGGCTGGGCCGACCTCGGCAACCACGCCTCCGCCACCGGCACGCCGCTCACCCCGGGCAAGCGGTACACGATCACCCTCGACCTGGCCGCCACCGACCACGTCGTCCCGGCCGGACACCGCCTCGCGCTGATCGTCGCGGGCACCGACAAGGACCTCATCGACCCGCCGGACACCACCCCGACGCTCACCCTCGACCTGGCCCGCAGCTCCGCGCGCGTCCCGGTCGTCGGCGGCCCGGCCGCCTTCGCCCGCGCCACCGCCGGCACGGCCACCGCCGCACCCGCCGCCACACCGCTCGACGGCGTACGCGAACCGGGAACGGCGCAGCGCCTTCCGTGATCGCCTAGGCGGAGGGGGCACCGGCCAGCCCGGCGGCCTCCTCCGCACAGCCCCAGGCCACGGTGACGCCCGCGCCGCCGTGGCCGTAGTTGTGCACCAGCGCCCGGCCGTCCGGCAGCGTCCGCCGCTCCAGCCGCACCGCGTCCCGCGCGGGCCGCAGCCCCACCCGGTGCGCCAGCACCCGCGCCTCGGCGATCTCCGGCCGCAGCGCCGCGCACCGCCGTACGATCGCCGCCGCCACCGCCGGATCCGGCTCCGCCGCCCAGGCGTCCTCCTCGGCGGTCCCGCCGAGCACCAGGCGGCCGGGCTGCGGGAAGAAGTAGGCCAGGTCACCCGCGGCGTCCTTGGTGACCAGCCAGGTGCGGATCCCGGGGTTCTCCACCACGACCAACTGCCCGCGCACGGGCCGGACCGACGGATCCGGGACCAGCGACCGGGCGCCCAGGCCCGTGCAGTTGACGACGACCCCCGCGTCGGCCTCCGCCAGCGAGGCCACCGCACGCTCCTCCACCGTCCCGCCGGCCGCTTCCAACCGCCCGCGCAGATACGGCAGATACGCCGCCATGTCGACCAGCGGCAGCCGCGCCCACAGCCCGGACCCGGCGTACTCCGCGGGTGTGGCCGGACGCAGTCCGGGCAGCCGGGCCGCCGCCCAGCCGCCGACCTCGTCCAGGTCCGTCTCGCCCAATACCCCTTCGACCATCCGTACGCCCGTCGCCTCCGGCCGCCCGGCCAGCTCCTCGTACACCGACAGCGAGCGCAGCGCCCACGCCCGCGCCGACGCGACCGGCCGGATCCGGTACGGCCACCACAGCGCGCCGGCAACCGCCGAGGTGGTCCGCTCGACGGGCTCCCGCGTCCACACCCGGACCCGGCGGCCACGCTCGGCGAGCACCACGGCCGTCGTCAGCCCGATGACACCGCCGCCCACGACGACAACCTCGTCCCTCACGTCACTGTCCACGCCCGGACGGTAGCGGAATGTGTCATGCCGCGCTCAGGACGGTGTCGGACTGGGGATACTCACAGCATGTCTGCCGCGTATGCGACCTTTGGCCTGGCACCGGCGATGCGCGCCGGAGGCGTCCTCGCGGACGGCGCGTACCAGGTGCACCGGGATTTCGTGGACTTCGTCGTCGACGGACGCCCGCTGCTCCACCAGCTCTCCACCCTGGACGCCGTCTCCCCGCTCGCCGCCGACGTGCCGCCCGCCATCTTCACCGCGCAGGTGCGCAGCCTCCTGCTGGAGGCCGACGCACCCCTGCCCGACGGGCGGTACATCGTCTACGGCTGCCCCGAATGCGCCGATCTCGCCTGCGGAGCCGTCACCGCGGCCATCGAACGGGACGGCGACGACTACGTCTGGCGGGACTTCGCCTGGCAGACGCGGGAGCTGGCCGACCTGGAGCTGGGCGGCTACCACGGCATAGGGCCGTTCCGGTTCCGCGGCGAGGAGTACCGCGCGGCGCTGTACGCGCTGCTCGACGGCACCGCGCCCGGCACCGACCGCCGCCGGGTGCTGCTCATCGGCGCCCGCGTCGCGCTGCTCGCCAAACTCGCCGCGGCCCTGCGCACCATCGGCATCGGCGCCGACATCGCCCACGACACCGACCACGTCCCCGCCGAGGAACTGCGCGGCTACGGCGCCGTCGTCTTCGGCCGCACGGTCGGCCCCGGCGAACGGGCCGCCGTCTGCCGCGCCTTCGAACGCGCCGGCGTCGACGTGCCCTACGTCGACGGCCTCGCCCCGATCGTCCCCCTCCTCGTCGCCCAGATAGAGCACGCCCTCGACCGCAGCCCCGCGGACCGGCGCCGCCTCACCCGGCTGATCGCCGCCGGCGGAGAGGCGGGCGTCGAGGTCACCACCCCGTGCCGGGTGGTGCTCACCGCCTACCGCGTCGACCGGCTCTACCGCACCCACGCCCGGGAACTCTTCGACGGCGTGCTCGAACCCGGCCGCCACCGCATCGCCCTGGACGCCAGAGCCGTCAAGGGCGAGGCCTTCGTCGTCGCCCGCACCACCGGAAGCGTGCTGGTGGAGGCCATGGCACGGTGAGCCGGACGGGCCGGGGCGCGGTGCGCCGCGGCGGCCCGCCCCGGGGGGAAACCGGGGCGACCGGGCCGCGGGGCGGCCGTTAGGATCGGCGGTCTGATGACTGCCACCCTCGTCGCCAAGAACCTCGCCGCCGGTCACGGCGACCGCTCCCTGTTCACCGGGCTCGACCTCGTCGTGGGCCCGGGGGACGTGATCGGCCTGGTCGGTGCCAACGGCGCCGGCAAGTCCACCCTGCTGCGCCTGCTCGCCGGGCTCGACACCCCCGAGCAGGGCGAGCTGCGGCTCTCCCCGCCCACCGCCTCCGTCGGCCATCTGCCGCAGGAGCCGGAGCGCCGGCCGGGGGAGACCGTGCGGGAGTTCCTGGCCCGCCGCACCGGCGTGGCCGCCGCCCAGCGGACCATGGACGAGGCGACCCAGGGACTGGTCGACGGCACCCCCGGCGCCGACGACGCCTACGCGGCGAGCCTGGAGCGCTGGCTCGGCCTCGGCGGCGCCGACCTCGACGAGCGCGCCGAGGAGGTCGCCGACTCCCTCGGCCTCGCCGTCGGCCTCGACCAGCCGATGACCTCGCTCTCCGGCGGCCAGGCCGCCCGCGCGGGCCTCGCCTCCCTGCTGCTGTCCCGCTACGACGTCTTCCTCCTCGACGAGCCCACCAACGACCTCGACCTCGACGGCCTGGAACGCCTGGAGCGCTTCGTCGGCGGCCTGCGCGCCGGCACCGTCGTCGTCAGCCACGACCGCGAGTTCCTCACCCGCACCGTCACCAAGGTCCTCGAACTCGACCTGGCCCAGCGGCAGATCAACCTCTACGGCGGCGGCTACCAGGCCTACCTGGAAGAGCGCGAGACGGCCCGCCGGCACGCCCGCGAGGACTACGAGGAGTACGCCGACAAGCGCGCCGCCCTCCAGGACCGGGCCCAGATGCAGCGCTCCTGGATGGACAAGGGCGTCAAGAATGCCCGGCGCAAGGCCGGCAACGACAACGACAAGATCGGCCGCAAGTTCCGCAGCGAGGCCAGCGAGAAGCAGGCCGCGAAGGCCCGCCAGACCCAGCGCATGATCGAGCGCCTGGACGTCGTCGAGGAGCCCCGCAAGGAGTGGGAGCTGCGCATGGAGATCGCCTCCGCGCCCCGCTCCGGCGCGGTCGTGGCCACCCTGCGCGACGCCGAGGTGCGGCGCGGCGGCTTCGTGCTCGGCCCGGTCTCGCTCCAGATCGACTGGGCCGACCGGGTCGCGGTCACCGGTGCCAACGGCGCGGGAAAGTCGACCCTGCTCGCCGCGCTGCTCGGCCGGGTTCCGGTGGACGCCGGGCACGCGGCGCTCGGCTCCGGCGTCCTGGTCGGCGAGGTCGACCAGGCGCGCAAGCTGTTCCACGGCCCGCAGAGCCTGCTGGACGCGTTCGGCGCGGCCGTCCCGGACACCGAGCCCGCCGAGGTGCGGACCCTGCTGGCCAAGTTCGGGCTGAAGGCGGACCATGTGCTGCGGCCCGCCGCCGGCCTGTCACCGGGCGAGCGCACCCGCGCCGCGCTCGCCCTCCTCCAGGGCCGCGGGGTCAACCTCCTCGTCCTGGACGAGCCGACGAACCACCTCGACCTGCCCGCCATCGAACAGCTGGAGTCGGCCCTCGACGCCTACACCGGCACCCTGCTGCTGGTCACCCACGACCGCCGCATGCTCGACGCGGTCCACGTCACCCGCCGCCTGGAGGTCGCGGACGGCAAGGTGACCGAGCGCTAGCAGGGGTGCCGGGGCGACACCTCAGCGCTTGCCGCGCAGCAGGGCGCAGACGAAGTCCTCCTGCACGGCGCGCAGTTCGCGCAGCAACTCGGGCTTGACCTGCCGGTTGATCTGCGTGGTCGCGGAGAAGGTCAAGGACCTGCTGCCGTCCGGCGTCGCCGCCATCAGCTGCGTGTAGCCGGGGAAGTTGCCGGTGTGGCCGAGCACCACACCGCACCGGGTGGTGTACCGGAAGACGGCGAGCCCCGCGTCGTTGCGCCCCGGCCCGGCGGGCTCGGAGGCGCCGGGGATCCAGCGGCGCTGCTCGCGGACCTCGTCCCGGCCGTACAGCGCGCCCGAGGCGTAGCCGCGGATGAAGCGGGTCAGATCGGCGGGCGTGGAGACGATGCCGCCGGACGCCCAGACGCCCGACGCGCTCAGGATCTCGCTGACGTCCTCCGGCGGCTCGCCCGGCGTCACGTCGTACCCGTGGAGGTACGGCTCGGGCAGCCGGTAGCCCTGCGGCAGGCTGGTGTTCCGCAGGCCCAGCGGCCGGTACACCAGCTCCTTCAGCAGCCGCTCGTACCGGGTGCCGGTGGCGGCCTCCGCCATCAGGGCGACGGCGATGTTGTCGGAGTTGGAGTACTGGTACCGGCTGCCGGGCCGGAAGCGCAGCGGCTCGTCGGCGATGAAGTCGAGCAGCCGGCGGGAGTCGAAGCGGTGCCGGGGGTCGGCGAGGAGGATCTCCAGGAACTCCGGGTCCTCCGAGTAGTCGGGCAGCCCGCTGGTGTGGTGGAGCAACTGGCGCAGCGTCACCGCGCCCCAGGCGCGCGGCAGCCGGGGCAGCCGCTCGCGCAGCGTGTCGTCGAGGCTCAGCTCGCCCCGGTCGACCAGGGACAGCGCGACCGCGCCGCTGAACGCCTTCGCGGTGCTGGCGATCCGCATGTGGTCGTCCACCTGGGGCTTGCGGTCGGTGCCCAGCTCCGCGACGCCGGCGCGGACCACCCGGGTGCGGTGTTCGTCGCGCAGCACCGCGATGATTCCGGGCGGACCGCCGGGCGCGCGGACCAGGGCCTCCAGCTGCCGCCGCAGCACGGCGTCGGAGTGCGGAGCGGGGGACGGCTCGGCGACGGCCGAGGCGGTGGGGGTCAGCAGGGCCGCGACCAGCGCGGCCACCCCAAGGCGGGCGCCAAGCCGCGCACGGCGGCGGGAAGGGGCGGAAAGGATCGGCATCGGCTCTCCGAACGGGGCGAAACCGGACAGTGTGCGTCCAGCTTCACCGCGCTCCGGTCCCGGCGGCCGCCCGTGCTGCTGCATCCGGCCCAACGACCGGGCCGAGCCCAACGACCGGGCCGAGCCCAATGACCGGGTCGAGTCCAACTGCCGGGCCGAGCCCCGCGGCGGGGCCGCGTCCCACGGCTCAGCCGAGCCGTCTCGCCAGCTCGGGATAGTCGGCCACGAAACCGTCCGCGTCGAGGACGATGTCGCTGCGGAACGTCCCGGAGGCGTACCGGACACGGCTGCCGGTGCCGGTGCCGGTGACGGTGCCGGCCGGGCCGAGAGGTGTGTACGTCTGCCGCGACGGCCGTACGGCCAGGTCCGGGACCGACACCCAGGCCATCAGGAACTCCCGCTCCACGGCGCCCGGCCGGTGCAGTCCGTGCCGCAGCACCGGCAGGGTGTTGGTCAGGGGACACAGACCCAGGTCGCAGTCGAGCGCGCCGTCGGCCTCCGGCAGCGGCCGCCCGTCGGCGGTCCAGCGGCCGTGGCCGTCGTGCCGCAGGTCGAGCGTCCGCACCCGGTCGGCGGTCTCCACGGTCACCGCCAGCCGCCGGGTCACGAAACCGTCGGCCGAGTCGAGCTCGTACGTCACCCAGTACGGCTCCGGCACCGTCCCGACCGCCCGGCCGCGCGCCCGCAGCCCGTCCCGGCCCACCTCGGCCCAGACGGTCTCGTACCCCCGGCTCGCTATGACGTCCCAGGTCAGTACCCGTTTCGTGGTCATGGCGCCACCCTAGGGTGTGCGCCGGGCCCGGGCCCCGCGGCCGTGCCGGGGTCCGGGCCCGGCCGGGTCAGCCGCGGCCGCCCTTCTTCGGGTCGAGCAGGCCCG
>NZ_JBEPAL010000054.1:0-56820 GCF_040298625.1 Streptomyces sp. NPDC001532 | reverse complement strand
CGCAGGGAGAACACGCGCTCCTTGGCGCGGGCCTTCTCCTCGTCGCGGCGGCCGCCGCCGAAGACGGCGTCGAACCTCTCGCTCTGGATCTTCTCGGTCAGCGGCAGCGTCTGGAGCGGGTTACGGGTGCCGTCCGGGCGCTCCTTGAGCACTCCGCGGTCGATGTAGTCCTGGACGGAGGCCACGTGCAGCCGCAGGTTGTGCTTCGCGACCGCGCGGTCGCGGTAGTCGATGACCTCGGGGAAGTTGTGTCCGGTGTCGACGTGCAGCAGCGAGAACGGCACCGGCGCGGGCGCGAACGCCTTCAGCGCGAGATGCAGCATGACGATGGAGTCCTTGCCGCCGGAGAACAGGATCACCGGCCGCTCGAACTCACCCGCCACCTCGCGGAAGATGTGGACGGCCTCGGACTCCAGGGCGTCCAGATGCGACAGCGCGTACGGGGTCGTGGTGCCCTCGTCGATCGTGGCGACGGTCGTCGTCATGCCAGTCCCCTTTCGGTGAGCAGCGCGTACAGCGACGCCGCGGACTCCTGCACGGTCTGGTTCTGGGACTCGATCCGCAGATCGGGCGACTCGGGCTCCTCGTAGGGGTCGTCGACGCCGGTCAGCCCGGTCAGCTCGCCCGCCGCCTGCTTGGCGTACAGGCCCTTCACATCGCGCACCGAGCAGACGTCGACCGGGGTGGCCACGTGCACCTCGACGTACGGCGTCGAGTTCGCCTCGTGCCGCTTGCGCACGGCGTCGCGGCTGTCGGCGTACGGCGCGATCACCGGGACGAGGGCGACGACGCCGTTGCGGGCGAGCAGTTCGGCGACGAATCCGATGCGCTGCACGTTGGTGTGCCGGTCCTCGCGGCTGAAGCCGAGGCCCGCCGAGATGAACTCGCGGATCTCGTCGCCGTCGAGCACCTCGACGCGGTGGCCCTCCTCGCGCAGCCGGCCGGCCAGCTCGTACGCGATGGTGGTCTTGCCGGCGCTCGGCAGACCCGTGAGCCAGACGGTGGCTCCGGTCGTCACGTGGATCTCCTTGGTGTTCGCCTGAGAGGCATTCGCTGTCATCCGTGCAGTCCGCACTCGGTCTTGGCGCGGCCCGCCCAGCGACCGGCGCGGGCGTCCTCGCCCTCCAGGACGCGGCGGGTGCAGGGCGCGCAGCCGACGGAGGCGTAGCCGTCCATCAGCAGCGGGTTGGTGAGGACGCCGTGCTCGGTGACGTAGGCGTCCACGTCGTCCTGGGTCCAGCGGGCGATGGGGGAGATCTTCACCTTCTGGCGCTTCTCGTCCCAGCCGACGACCGGGGTGTTCGCCCGGGTCGGGGACTCGTCGCGGCGCAGGCCGGTCGCCCAGGCCTGGTAGCGGGTGAGGCCCTCCTCCAGCGGCTTGACCTTGCGCAGGAAGCAGCACCGGTCGGGGTCCCGGTCGTGCAGCTTCGGGCCGTACTCGGCGTCCTGCTCGGCGACCGTCTGGCGCGGGGTGAGGGTGATGACGTTGACGTCCATCACGGCCTCGACCGCGTCACGGGTGCCGATGGTCTCCTCGAAGTGGTAGCCGGTGTCGAGGAACACCACGTCGACGCCGGGCATGGCACGGGAGGCGAGGTGGGCGACCACCGCGTCCTCCATCGACGAGGTCACGCAGAACCGCTTGCCGAAGGTGGCGACCGCCCACTGGAGGATCTCCAGCGCGGAGGCGTCCTCCAGGTCGCGACCCGCCTGCTCGGCGAGTTCCTTCAACTCCTCGGCGGTCCGCTCTCGCTGAGCCGTCGTCATATCCCGTCCCCTCCCGTGGTGTCCTGCCGGAGCCCGCGGGCCAGCAGCCCGAGGAACTTCAGCTGGAATGCGCGGTTGCAGGCCGCGCATTCCCACGCTCCGTGGCCCTCCTCGCTCGGACGCAGGTCCTCGTCGCCGCAGTAAGGGCAGTAGAACGGTGCGGCGCGCTCGCTCACGACAGCGCCTCCTCGGAGGCCCGGGCCGCCCAGGCCGCGAACCGCTCGCCGTCCTCGCGCTCCGCCTGGAAGCGCTTGAGGACCCGCTCGACGTAGTCGGGCAGCTCGTCGGCCGTGACCCTCAGACCGCGGACCTTGCGGCCGAAACCGGCCTCCAGTCCGAGTGCGCCGCCCAGGTGGACCTGGTAGCCCTCGACCTGCTCGCCCTGGTCGTTCAGGACCAGCTGCCCCTTGAGACCGATGTCCGCCACCTGGATACGAGCGCAGGCGTTCGGGCAGCCGTTGAGGTTGATGGTGATCGGCTCGTCGAACTCCGGGATCCGGCGCTCCAGCTCGTCGATGAGCGAGGCGCCGCGCGCCTTGGTCTCGACGATCGCGAGCTTGCAGTACTCGATGCCGGTGCAGGCCATGGTGCCGCGCCGGAACGCGGAGGGCCTGGCCGTGAGGTCCAGCGCCTCCAGCGCGTCGACGAGGGAGGCGACCTGACCCTCTTCGACATCGAGGATGATCATCTTCTGCTCGACCGTGGTGCGCACCCGGCCCGAGCCGTGCGCCTCCGCCAGGTCGGCGATCTTCGTCAGGGTGGTGCCGTCGACGCGGCCGACGCGCGGGGCGAACCCGACGTAGTAGCGGCCGTCATTCTGCCGGTGCACGCCGACGTGGTCCCGCCAGCGCGCCACGGGCTGCGCCGGGGCCGGGCCGTCGACCAGCGGGCGCTTGAGGTACTCGTCCTCCAGCACCTGCCGGAACTTCTCCGCGCCCCAGTCGGCGACCAGGAACTTCAGCCGGGCGCGGGTGCGCAGCCGCCGGTAGCCGTAGTCGCGGAAGATCGAGATGACGCCCTCGTAGACCTCGGGGACCTCGTCCAGCGGCACCCAGGCGCCGAGCCGGACGCCGATCTTGGGGTTGGTGGACAGACCGCCGCCGACCCACAGGTCGAAGCCGGGGCCGTGCTCGGGGTGCTCGACGCCGACGAACGCGATGTCGTTGATCTCGTGCGCCACGTCCAGCAGCGGCGAGCCGGAGATCGCGGACTTGAACTTGCGGGGCAGGTTCGAGAACGCCTTGTTGCCGATGATCCGGCGCTGGATCTCCTCGATGGCCGGGCTGCCGTCGACGATCTCGTCCTCGGCGATGCCGGCCACCGGCGAGCCGATGACCACGCGGGGCGTGTCACCGCAGGCCTCGGTGGTGGACAGGCCGACCGCCTCCAGGCGGTTCCAGATCTCGGGCACGTCCTCGATCCGGATCCAGTGGTACTGGATGTTCTGCCGGTCGGTGATGTCGGCGGTGCCGCGCGCGAACTCCTGCGAGATCTCGCCGATCACCCGCAGCTGCGCGGTGGTGAGCCGGCCGCCGTCGATGCGGACGCGCAGCATGAAGTACTCGTCGTCCAGCTCCTCGGGCTCCAGGATCGCGGTCTTGCCGCCGTCGATGCCGGGCTTGCGCTGGGTGTACAGGCCCCACCAGCGCATCCGGCCGCGCAGGTCGTTGGGGTCGATCGAGTCGAAGCCGCGCTTCGAGTAGATCGTCTCAATGCGTGTCCGCACATTGAGACCGTCGTCGTCCTTCTTGAACTGCTCGTTGCCGTTGAGCGGGGTGAAGTGACCCGCGGCCCACTGACCCTCACCGCGGTGACGGCTCACCTTGCGGCGGGGAGTCGCGGCGGCAGGGTTCTGCGGGGTGGCGGCCATGGTTGATACGTCCTTCGGGACAGGCGGAAAGCGGATCTGACCTGCGCGTATGGGCACTCGGAGGCATACGTGCGCGTCATTGCGCAGGAGCAGACAGAAAAGGGGGGAACCGGGATGCTGGCGGGCGGTCAGCGGGCCGGACAGATGGCGCTGGACATGCGGCCGAGGTCGACGTGCCGTCGACTCACCAAGGCGATTCCAGTTCCAGACATGACGGAAGCGTGTCACGGCGATCTGGACACAGTCCAGCTTCGTCCAATATGCGGACACCCTTGTCTCGCTGGACGAGACAAGGGTGTTGTGGGTCACACCGGCCGCAAGGGCCTTGTCGGTGCAGGTCAGGCAGGGTAGGCGCCCGGCCAGGGGCCCGGCGTGGCGACCTCCGCCTCCTCCTCCACCTTGGTGTCGAACAGCTTGAAGCCCCGACGCTGGTAATTGTCCATCGCGAACTCGCCGTCCTTGCTGCACGTGTGCAGCCACACCCGCTTCGTCGGCGTCCTTCCCGGCCAGCGCTCGGCCAGGTCCCAGGCGCGCGCGGTGCCGTACGACAGCAGGTGGCCGCCGATCCGGCGGCCGCGGAACGCCGGGATCAGACCGAAGTAGAGGATCTCCACGACCCCGTCGTCCTGCGGGTCCAGCTGGACGTACCCGGCGGGTGTGCCCCGGTCGTACGCCACCCAGGTCTCCACGCCCGGCCGCTCCAGCTCCTCCTGCCACCGGGCGTAGCTCCAGCTCAACCGGTCGGTCCAGCGGACGTCCCCGCCCACCGACGCGTACAGGAAGCGGCTGAACTCGGGGGAGGGCACCTCGGCGCGGACGATCCGGACGTCGCCCTCGGGCGCGGCGGTCGGCAGCAGGTCGGCCGGAGAGGTCTGCTCCAGGGACCAGGTGGTCACGGGGATGTTGGTCATGCGGTCAGGGAATCATCTAGTCCAGCGACCTGTCGATCGTGTCCAGTCCCAGCGAGAACAGCATCCGCCCCGACTGCGACCAGACCTCCCCGGTCTCCTCCCAGTAGGACAGCGGCCCGGCCGGTCCGCTCCAGCACTGGTAGGTGCCGTCCGGCCCGCACTGCGCGGTCCCGGCACCGTCGCCGTCCAGCCGCACCAGCGTCCCGCGCCCGTCGAAGGCGCCGGCGCCGCGCGCCAGGTACCACCGGGACCCGTGGGCGAGCACGCCGTGCACACCGGCCGCCTCCGTCTCGTACGCCTCCACCGCGTCCGGGGCGGGCAGCCCGGGCTCGGCGCTGAGGGCGTCGGCGAGGGAGTAGCGCCACAGCCTGGCCGGCCCGTCGGCGTCCGCCGGCACCGCCTCGCTCACCGCCAGGCTGTCCGGGGCGGTGCTGCGGTCCAGGGAGAGGGTGCCGATCCGGGCGTCGCCGGTGAGCCGGTACGCGCCCGCGGCGGGCAGCAGGAAGGGCGCGCCGGAACCGGGCGCGGTGGCCCGCCGGACCCGGTCCACGTCGTACACGTACAGCGTCCGGCCGTCGTCCGCGGCGGCCAGCAGCTTGTCCTGGTACCAGACCAGACCGGACAGCCGCGAGCGCAGCGGCCGGTGGGAGCGGCCACCGTCCGCCGGGACCAGGGGGAGCACCCAGGTGTACGTCATGCGCTCGGCGTCCACGAAGGCGATCCGGGCCCGGCCGCTCGCGTCGCTCCAGCCGGACAGCACCACCCGCCGCGGGCCCCACCGGCCGTCGTCGTCGGCGTCCCCGGACGTGGTGACCGCGCCGGCCCGGGCCTTACGGGTGTCCTCCTCGTCCCAGCACCAGGCGCGGGTGGCCGCCGGCGTCACCGGCAGCGCGGCACGCTCGGCGGAGCCGCAGTCGGCGGCGGGACGCAGCACGCGGTCGGCGTCCGCGAGGACGCCGGCGACACCGACGGCCGGCTGCGGCGCCGACGGATACGTCTCCTCGTGCAGGCGCAGCTCCCGCAGGGCGGCCGTCGAGGTCAGCGGCTTCAGCGGACCGGGGCGGGCCCCGTCCGTGGCCTGGGAGGCGCTGATCATGGTGGCCGCCGCGGTCAGCGCCAGCGCGGCACCGGCCAGGGTCGCGCGCAGCGCCTTGCCCCGCTTGCGCCTGCGATGTCGGCCGCGATGCTTCATCAGTCCTCCCGAGGGACCAACTGCGCCGCTCGTTCCGCACGTTGAGCGTGGAGCAGGTGGGGTGGCCCGTAGGGGGATGCTACGGCAGGGGTCGGGGGTCGGGGACGAAGACCCCGCAATTGATCCCAAGAGGTCACCGGTGTGCCTACGCTGGCCCCGTTCACGGCACCGCTGCCGCGCGGCGCGCCCCGATCACCGCCGGCGCGGTCGAGTGCGGCAGCAGATCGCTCCGGTCGTCGGGCAGGAGCACGGTCACGTCCACCCCCTCGCAGAAACGATACGGCCGGTGCTCCAGGAACCCCCCGAGGTACCGCCGCACCCGCGACAGCTCCGCCCGCACCGTCACCGTCCGCGCCGCGTCGCCGAACATGTCCTCCGCCAGCCCCGCCGCCGTACGCCCCGAACGATGCAGCGCCAGCAGATACAGCAACTCCGCGTGCCGCGGGCTCAGTTCGTGCGTCCAGGACCCCGCGCCGCCGAACACCGCCACCGTCCAGCGACGCGGCTGCGACAGATCCAGCACGATCCGGCTGGCGTCCCGCGGCGACGGCTCCTCCCCCTCCGCCACCCGCACCAGCCAGCCCTCCGCCAACGGCTCCACCACACACCGCCCGAGCGCCGGCAACCACCGGCGGCCCGCGGACAGCGACTTGGGCAACCCGACCCGGCTCGTGTACGGCATCCCCGTCACCGCCGCCGTCCAGCCGTCCCGGTCCACCACCAGCGCCCGCCCGCCCAGCCGGGCCAGCGCCGGCGCCGCCACCGCCCGCAACCGCTCCAGCGCGGTCAGATGCAGCTCCCGCAGCCGGGCCTCCGCCAGCTTCGCCACCGAGTCCACCCAGGCCAGCGTCGCCGGATGCATCGTCTCCCACGGACCGCTCACATCCACCACCCCGAGCAGCCGCCCGTCCCGCGGATCCGTGATCGGCGCTCCCGCACACGTCCAACTGGCCTGCGAACGCACGAAATGCTCGGAGGCGAACACCTGCACGGGCCGCCGCACCACCGCCGGAGTGCCCACCCCGTTGGTGCCCACCACGCTCTCCCGCCAGTCCGCACCGAGCAGGAACCCCAGCGCGTCCGCCCGGCGCAGCACCGCCGAACTGCCCTCCCGCCACAGCACCCGGCCGTCCGCGTCGGCGACCACCATGATGTGGCGCGCCGCGTCCGCCACCGACACCAGTCCCTCCCGCAGCACCGGCAGCACATGCCGCAGCGGCGACTCCTCCCGCCGCCGCCGCACCTCCTCGGGGGTGAGCAGACCCGACCGGAAATCGTGCTCCGGATCGACCCCGCTGCGCAGCATGCGCTCCCAGGACTCCTCGATGACCGGCCGAGGAGCGATGGGCGCGCGCTGTCCGGAAAGGGTGGCGTCGCGCACCTCGCTGAGCACCCGCGCCGCCCGCGCCGCGTCGGTGGCGGCGAGTCGCGTCACGTTCATCGGCGAGTTCGCCACAGTTGTCCTCCGGGGTTTTGCCTCTCGGGCAACCGGTGTCAACCCCTCCGGCCGACGGTTTCCGGTCGCGTACTGATGGTTGTCCCATACTGCCGCCAGCCCGGGACGGAGGGGCACACTCCGGTCACCGGCACCCAACAAGTTGCAACCCCTTGCAACCCTGGTGAACACGCCTACGGTGATTGAAACTTGAGCGACGTCGCCCGTGCGGCGCTCATGGCCTCAAGGGGCCGGCAACGGCGGGGGTGGTGCCGTGTCGGCGCAGCACCACCCCTGCTGACCTGCCCGGACCGCTCAGCCCACGGGCCGGGCCCGCTCCACCACCGAGGCCAGATCCAGCGTGTGCGGCAGCGTCCCGAACGACGCGCCCCAGTCACCGCCCAGCCGCGAGGCACAGAACGCGTCCGCGACCTCCGACGGCGCGAACCGCACCAGCAGCGAGCCCTGCAGCACCAGCGCCAGCCGCTCCACGATCCGCCGGGCCCGCGCCTCGACCCCCTCCAGATCGGCCAGCTCGGTGAGCAGACCCTTGATCGCCCCGTCCAGCCGGTGATCCGCGCCCCGCGCCCGCCCGATCTCCGTCAGACACGCGTTCAACGCCGCCGGCTCCCGCCGCAGCGCCCGCAGCACATCCAGCGCCTGGATGTTGCCCGCGCCCTCCCACACCGAGTTCAGCGGCGACTCACGCACCAGCCGCGGCAGCCCGGACTCCTCCACGTACCCGTTCCCGCCCAGGCACTCGGCCGCCTCCACCGCCACCGCCGGGCAGCGCTTGGTCACCCAGTACTTCGCGGCCGGCACCGCCAGCCGCAGAAAGGCACGCTCCTGCTCACCGCCGTCGTCGTAGGCCGCGGCCAGCCGCAGCGCGAGCGTCGTCGCCGCCTCCGACTCCAGCGCGAGATCGGCCAGAACATTGCGCATCAGCGGCTTGTCGAGCAGCCGCCCGCCGAACGCCTCGCGATGCTCGCAGTGGTGCACCGCCTGGGCGACGGCCTGCCGCATCAGCCCCGCCGAGCCCAGCACACAGTCCAGCCGGGTCGCCGCGACCATCTCGATGATGGTCCGCACCCCCAGCCCCTCCTCGCCCACCCGGCGCGCCCAGGTGCCGTCGAACTCGACCTCCGCCGACGCGTTCGACCGGTTGCCCAGCTTGTCCTTCAGCCGCTGGATCCGGAACACGTTCCGCGTGCCGTCCGCCAGCACCCGCGGCACCAGGAAGCAGGTCAGACCCCCCTCGCCGCCGGCGGAGCGGACCTGCGCCAGCACCAGGAACCCGTCCGACATCGGCGCCGAACAGAACCACTTGTGCCCGGTCAGCTCGTACGTCCCCGCCTCCGCGAGCGGCGTCGCCACCGTCGTGTTCGCCCGGACGTCGCTGCCACCCTGCTTCTCGGTCATCGCCATGCCGAACAGCGCGCCCGCCTTCCGCGCGGCCGGCCGCAGATCACGGTCGTACACCCTGGACGTCAGCCGCGGCTCCCACTCGGCGGCCAGCGCCGGATCGACGCGCAGCGCGGGCACCGCCGCGTGCGTCATCGACAGCGGGCAGCCGTTGCCCGCCTCCACCTGCGTCCACACCAGGAACCCGGCCGCCCGCCGCACATGCCCGCCGGGACGGTCCCACGCCGCGGTCAGCCCCGCCGAGACACCCTTGCCGAGCAGCCGGTGCCAGGACGGATGGAACTCCACCTCGTCGATCCGGTGCCCGTAGCGGTCGTGCGTGTGCAGCCGCGGCGGATGCTCGTTCGCCAGCACCCCCCACTCCTGCACCTGGACCGAACCGGAGGTCCGGCCGAGCCCGGACAGCTCCGAGCGCGCCTCCTCCAGCAGCTCCGGATCGAGATGCCGCTCGACCGCCGCCACCAGCGCCCGGTCGGCCGAGTAGACGTCGTAGCCGGTCAGCGGCGGAACCTGATTGGTCACGGTGTGGGTGCTGCGTGCCATGACTGGGAACCTACCCCGCGCACGCGCCGGGTCACCCGCCTACACGACCCGGACCGGACCGCACCGGCGCACCTGGGTGAGCCGGGCCTCCCGCGACGGATACCTTTGGGTCGTGCAGCCAGCAAGTGAAACCCCCGAGAGGCCCTCCGGCCGCCTCCACCGGGCGCGTGCCCTCTACCGGAACGTCTCCAAGCGCAGGACCGCCTGGCTGCTGATCAAGGACACCGTCAACAGCTGCATCGAGTACCGCATCCTCGGCCTCGCCGCCGAGGCCGCGTTCTTCACCCTGCTGTCCGTGCCACCGCTGCTGCTCAGCCTCATCGGCCTGCTCGGCTACGTCGACGACTGGACCGGCACCGACACCATCACCAGCCTGGAGACCAACCTCCTGGAGGCCTCCCGGACGGTCCTGTCCGACAAGGGCGTGACCCAGATCGCCCAGCCCATCCTGGACGACGTGATGAACGGCGGGCGCCCCGACGTCATCTCCATAGGTTTCCTCTTCGCCCTGTGGTCGGGCTCCCGCGCGGTGAACGTCTTCATCGACACCATCACCGTGATGTACGGCCTCGACGGGGTGCGCGGCATCGTCAAGACCCGCCTGATGGCGTTCCTGCTGTTCCTCGTCGCGCTGCTGATCGGCTCGGTGGCGCTGCCGCTGATGGTGGCCGGGCCCGACGCCGTGGTGCGCATCCTGCCCTGGTCGACGACGGTCGTGCAGGTCCTGTACTGGCCCGTGGTGATCGTCCTGTCCATCGCCTTCCTGACGACGCTCTACCACGTCTCCGTCCCCGTCCGCTCCCCGTGGATCGAGGACGTGCCCGGCGCCCTGGTCGCCCTCGGCATGTGGGTGCTCGGCAGCTTCCTGCTCCGCATCTACCTGACGAGCACCATCGAGGGCGCGACGATCTACGGCTCCCTGGCCGCCGCCGTCGCCGTCCTGCTGTGGATCGGGGTGTCCGCCTTCGCCGTGCTCGTCGGCGCCGCCATGAACGCCGCCATCGACCGGGTCTGGCCGGCCGCCGCCACCGCCGCCGCCCGCGAGGCCAACGAGCGGATGCGCGAGGCCCAGGTCGCCGAGTACGTCGCCCGCGCCGCCGCGGCCCGCGAGGTCGACCCCGACGACCCGGACGACCCCGACATGCCCTCCGAGTTCCCCGAACGCTGGTCCCGCTTCCTCCCGCCGGAGGACGTCACGGCCCGCCTGCGCACCCATGCGAAGAGCACGCACAAGGGAGGGACGGGGGAGCAGTCGGGGGAGGGGTAGGCCTGCTCTCTCGGCGACTGGCCTGGGCCGGACTGGGCTGGGCTGGGCTCGGGGCGGCGGACGCACCGGCCAGGCCTGCTGTCGCGGGGGCAAAGGCCCCGCCGCTCACTGCCGCCAGGCCCCCGCCGCCGCGGCCTCCGCCGCGAAGTCCGCGAAATCGCGCGGCTCACGGCCCAGCACCCGGCGCGCACCGTCCGAGAGATGCGCGTTGCGCCCGTCGAGCAGCGTCTCGAACACGTCCACCAGGAACGCCACCTCCTCGGGAGGCAGCCCGAACCCGGCCAGCCGCTCGCCGTACGCCCGCGCCGGCACCGCCCGGTACGACAGCTCCCGCCCCGCCGCCTTCCCGGCCTCCGCCACCGCCTCCGCGAAGGTCAGCAGCCGCGGCCCGGACACCTCGATCACCTGACCCGCGTACCGGTCACCGGCGGTCAGCGCGGCCACCACCACGTCCGCGACATCGCGCAGATCGACGAACGGCTCGACCACCCCACCCCCCGGAAACACCAGCTCCCCGCTCTGCCGCAACCCCTCCACCAGCGGCCCCTCGCTGAAGTTCTGCGCGAACCAGGCGGCCCGTACGACCGTCCAGTCGGCGCCGGACTCCCGCAGCGCCGCCTCGGTGGGCAGCGCCTGGTCCTCGCCGCGCGCCGACAGCAGCACGAGCCTCCGTACGCCCAGCGCGACCGCCTCCCGGGCGAGCCGGCCCACCGCCGCGGTGGCCGACGGGGCGCCCACGTCCGCGGGGTGCACGAGGTAGGCGGCGTCCGCGCCGCGCAGGGTGCCGGCCCAGGTGCCGGGGGAGTCCCAGTCGAAGCCGTGGGCGCGCGAGGCGGGCCGTACGGTCAGTCCGGCGGCCCGCGCCGCCTCGGCCACCCGGCGTCCGGTACGGCCCGAGGCGCCGGTCACCACGAGGGTCATGCCGGTCGCCGTGCGCTGTGCTGTCTTCTCCGTCATGTCCCCAAGTCAACTGCCCTCCGCCGCACGGTCCCATCGCCGAACGGCTCATCCCCATAAGCGCGCGTCTACGCTGACCGCATGGACGCACTCGGAGCACTGCTCGCGGGTCCCCGCGCACGCGGCGCCTTCCTGATCCGGGCCTGCTTCGACCCGCCCTGGGGAGTCCGGGTGGCGGACCGGGCGCCGCTCACGGTGATGGTCATGGCCCGCGGCCACGCCTGGGTCACGCCGGAGACCGGACAGCCGGTGCGGCTGGGCGCCGGTGACCTGGCCATCGCCCGCGGCCCGGCACCGTACACCTGCGGGGACGACCCCGAGACGGCCCCGCAGGCGCTCGTGCTGCCCGGCGGTGCCTGCTCCTACCCGGACGGCCGCCCCCTCAACGGTTCCATGGACCTGGGCGTCCGCACCTGGGGCGACCGGCCCGACGGGGCGGCGGTCATGCTGATCGGCACCTACCTGTGGCCGGGCGAGGTCAGCGGCCGGCTGCTGGACGCGCTGCCGCCGCTGCTCACCCTGACCGCCGACGTCTGGGACAGCCCGCTCACCGGGCTGCTGGCCGAGGAGATCGTGCGTGACGCACCCGCCCAGGAGGTCGTCCTGGACCGGCTCCTCGACCTGCTGGTCATCGCCGCGCTGCGGGCCTGGTTCGCCCGCCCGGACGCGGAGGCGCCCGGCTGGTACCGGGCGATGGCCGACCCGGTCGTCGGCCGGGCGCTGCGCCTGGTGCAGGACGACCCGGCGCACCCCTGGACGGTGGCGGCACTCGCCGCCGAGACCGGCGTCTCGCGCGCGGCCCTCGCCCGCCGCTTCACCGACCTGGTCGGCGAACCACCGATGACCTACCTCACCGGCTGGCGCCTCGCCCTCGCCGCCGACCGGCTCCGCGACACCGACGACACCCTGGAGGCCATCGCCCGCCAGGTCGGCTACGGCAGCGCCTTCGCCCTGTCCAGCGCCTTCAAACGGGTCTACGGAGTCAGCCCGCAGGGCCACCGGGACCGGTCCCCGGCGGCGTAGCCTGGCATCCGTGTACACGGAACGGACGTCGTCGCTCACGGCGGCGACGGTGTGGACCAACACCCCGACCGGTTCCGGCCTCGGACGGGTCCTCCCGGACGGCTGCATGGACCTGCTGTGGAACGCGGGCCGCCTGCTGGTCGCCGGACCCGACACCCGCGCCCACATCCCCGGCGGCCCGCCCCAGCCCTGGGCGGGCGTCCGCTTCCCGCCCGGAGTGGCGCCCGCCCTGCTCGGCGTACCGGCGCACGAGCTGCGCGACCGGCGGGTGGAGCTGACCGAGCTGCGCCCGGCGGCGGAGGTGCGGCGGCTGCGCGCCCGGGTGGAGGCGGCGGCGGACCCGGCGACCGGCCTGGAGGCGGTGGCGGCGGAGCTCGCCGCGGACGCCGACCCGCCGGACCCGCTGCTGCGCCGTCTGGTCGCGGCCCTGGACGCGGGGCAGCCGGTCGCCGCGACCGCCGATCGACTCGGTCTCGGAGCACGCCGGTTGCACCGCCGCTCACTGACCGCCTTCGGCTACGGCCCCAAGACGCTCGCCCGCGTCCTGCGGCTGCAACGCGCCCTCGCGCTGGCCCGCGCCGGAGTGCCGTACGCGGAGACCGCGGCGCGGGCCGGCTACGCCGACCAGGCCCACCTCGCGCGGGACGTCAAGGACCTGGCGGGGGTGCCGCTGGGGCGGCTACTGGGCGGGTAGCGGCGCGAACAGGTCGACGCCGTTGCCGTCCGGGTCGTGCACGACGGCGTACCGCTGTCCCCAGAACGCGTCCCACGGCTTCAGCTCGCCGTGATGACCGGCGGCGACCAGCTCCTCGTAGACCGTGTCGACCTCCCGCGGCCCGGCGCAGCGCAGTGCGAGCGAGGCCCGGCCGCCTCCCTCGGCGGGCGGCTGCCACTCGGGGTGGAAGGAGCGGACGGTCTCCTCGCCGTCCAGCATCAGCCGCAGCCCGCCGGGGAGTTCGGCCTCCGCGTGCGGCAGCGCCTCGGCGCCCTCGGCGAAGGCGAACCCGAGGCGGCGGTAGAAGGCGACGGAGGCGGCCATGTCGGAGACGACCAGACCGATGGCATCGAATCGTGGACTCATGCGGCCACGGTAGGCACGGCTCGGCCGCCGGGTCTTGAAGAAATCGGACGGGCGTCGGGCCCGGAGGGGAAGCCGGAGGGAACGGGCGGGAGGCGGGAAGCACGACCGAGCCCCGCCCCTCCGGCAGGAGGAGCGGGGCTCGGGATCGGAGCGCCGGGCAGGCCTTGCACCTGCATTTCCCCGCAGGAAGCGGGGCGTCTTTCCTTGGACCACCAACGCGTGACCGTCGACCGGTTGTTCCGGCGACCAGGCAAGATCAATCGTACCCCATGGGTCGCCCGGCGCCCAAGTGTGGGGTGTGCCTGCAAAGGGGGGTGTGCCCGCAGAGGGGGTGCCTGTGGACGGTCGGTCGGATGGCCGGGCGATTCAGTCGAAGGTGACCGGTCCCCGTGGGGCGTCCACGGTGAAGGACAGGCCCACCGGACCCTCGGTCAGGACCAGTTCCGTGTCCAGGGCGGACAGCGAAGGCCGTAGCGACTCGGGGTCCGGGGCCGTGGCCGTCAGCCGGAGCAGGGGAGTGACGGGCAGGTCCGTGGCGGTGGGGTGACGGGACGCGCCCCAGTCGATGAGGAACGGGACCAGGCCCGACGGATGGGCGGCGGCACCGTTCGTCAGGCGCCACTCCAGCAGGGTGCCGTCCGGGGTACGGCGGCTCATCGCGTGGGCGGGCCCCGGGTCGTGACCGCGAGCCCGGGCCGAGGCGATCGCCGCGTCCAGGTCCGTCGTGCTGATCGCCCAGGTCACCGTGCGGGGGCCGGACAGCGCGTCCACGCCGAAGGGGCGCGGGCCCGACGGATCGGGCTGCTCCGGGTCCGGACCGATGATCTCCAGATAGGCCCTCCCGCCCAGGCCGACCAGGAAGTTGCGGGTACCGAGGCCGACATGGGCCCCTCCGACGGCCGGGGCGACCCCGGTCCGCCGGGCGAACTCCGCGACCGCCGCCGCGAGATCGGGTGTCGCGAGGACGAGGTGGTCCAGGTGTGCCGGGATCGCGTTCATCGCCGCCGAGGCTACGCCAACCCCTTCCCCGCTGTGGAACACCTGTGCGGGAGGATGGCCGTATGACCCGTCTGCCGCGTGCACTGCCCTACGCCGCTCTGTTGCTTCCCGCCGTGCTCCTCACCGGCTGTGGCGAGGAGGGCAAGGCCGCCGATCCGGCCGAGATCGCCTCCCGGGCCCAGGCGTTGGGCATCGCACCCGAACACGTCTACACGATCGCGGCCGACGGCTTCACCGTCGCCCAGCAGTCCGTCGGCGTCCACGGCGGCGACGGCTTCTCCGCCGTCTACGTCTCGCAGTCCGCCGGCGCTCAGATCCAACTCCGTGTCGACCGGACCGAGATGACCGCCTCGACCTGTCCCGAGCAGCCGGTCGGCGACACCTCGGGCGGCACCACGGAGTGCGAGCGGGACGGCGACGCCTGGTACCGCAGCAGCGGCGACCAGCGCGAGTACGCCGTCCCCAAGGACGGCCATGTCGTCCGCGTCAGCGGCGGGCCCGGTGTCGGCCGTGACGTCCTGCGCGAGGCCGCCCTCGACGCGCACCAGCCCACCACCGAGGAGCTCGACACCCTGCTGCCGGAGGCCGGCGGCGACGGCTCCGAGCCCGTCGAGCGCGGCGACCTGCCGCCGGAGGGCGACGGGGCGCCCGACAACGAGGTGGGAGTCGGGGGATGAGCGGCGGATGACCGGCAGAGGGCCGGCGGACGACCCCGCAGGCCGGGGCGAAAATTTCGCCCCGGCCGCATCCCTGGGGCGCACCCCGCTCTCCCCTCTAGGGTCGTCCGCATGGCCCGACTGCTCGTCTACACCCGCACCACCGACTACCGCCACGACTCCATCCCCGCCGCCGTCGCCGCCGTGCGCGCGCTCGGGGAGTTCACGGTGGAGCACACCGAGGACCCGGCGGCACTCGAAGAGCCGCTGGACGCCTACGCCGCCGTGGTCTTCCTCTCCACCAGCGGCGAGGTGCTGACCCCGGCCGGGCGGACACGGCTCGCCGCCTACATGGCCGCGGGCGGCGGTTTCGCCGGCGTCCACGCCGCCGCCTGCACCGAGTACGAGTGGCCGTACTACGGGGAGCTGCTGGGCGCCTGGTTCGACCGGCACCCCGCCTACCAACCGGGCAGAGCGCTCGTCGAGGACCGTACGCATCCCGCCACCCGCCATCTGCCCGCCGTCTGGGACTTCACCGACGAGTGGTACGACTTCCGCACCAACCCGCGCGGCACCGCCCGCGTTCTGCTGTGCGCCGACGAGTCCACGTACGAAGGTGGCACGATGGGCGCCGACCACCCCTTGGCGTGGTGCCGTGAGCAGGGCGAAGGCCGGGTCTTCTACACCGCCCTCGGCCACGCCGAGGAGGCGTACGCCGACCCGGACTTCCGGCAACACCTGCGCGGCGGCATCGGCTGGGCGGCGGGGCTCGTTCGATGAGATGACCGCTGGGGAGGTCATGCGCGGGGCGGCGCCGTGCTCGCCCGCACCACGAGGCGGGTGGAGAGTTCCGTACGGGTGCTCTCCGGGCGCTCGCCGTCCATCATGCGCACCAGCAGCCGCAGCGCCGTCGCCGCCATCTCCGCCAGCGGCTGGCGGACCGTGGTCAGCGCGGGGGCCGCCCAGCGGGCCTCGGGGAGATCGTCGAAGCCGACGACGCTGATGTCGTCCGGGACGGCCAGCCCTCGCTCGGCCAGCGCGTCGTACACGCCGAGCGCCATCCGGTCCGAGCAGACGAAGACGGCCGTCGGCGGCTGGGGCAGGTCGAGCAGTTCCAGCATGCACAGGCGCGCCACGGCCTCGTCGAACCCGGCGTGGCGGACGTACTCCGGCCGATGCGGCAACCCGGCCGAGGCCAGCGCCGAGCGGTAGCCGGCCAGCCGCGCCCCGCTGCACAGCGTGCGCCGACGGCCGGTGAGCACGGCGATCCGCTCATGGCCGAGGGAGAGCAGATGCTCGGTCGCCGTCACCCCGCCCTGCCAGTTCGCGGCGCCCACCGACACCACACCCGGCGGTGGTTCGAGCACCGGGTCGATCATCACGAACGGGATCCGGTGCTGCTCCAGCCACGTGTACTGACTGTCGGTCAGCTCGGCCAGGTTGAACAGCACCCCGGCCGAGCCGCGCACGGCGAGCTTGTCCAGCCAGCCGCGCTCGGGACGGCCCGCCCGACTGCGGGCGAGCGCGGCGGAGACCACGACGTCCAGCCCCGCGTCGTACGCCGCCTCCTCCACCCCGTGCAGCACCGCGCCCGACCAGGAACTGTCCAGCGAGTGCACGACGAGGTCGACCATGCGGGGCGTCTTCGTCACGTCGAAGCGCGGGCGGCGTACGTAACCGAGGCGGTCCAGGGCCTCCGTGACCCGTCGCCGGGTCTCGGGCGCCACGTCCTCGCGGCCGTTGACCACCTTGGACGCGGTCGGCACGGACACGCCCGCCTCGCGGGCCACCACCGCCAGCGTGGGACCGGCCGTCGTGCTCACACGTGCCGTTCGGCTCATCGGAACCACCCCTCCGGCCCGCCGGAGGGCCATCGAAAGTTGCGACCAGCGCACTGCTCCGCGTCGCTGCGACGACCGGATAGAAAGCGCTTCCTACCCTAGGCGTGCGAGAAGGCGGCGTGAAGACACGGGGATCACCGGAGGACGGCTGCTCGAACTCCGGAAACGCCGGAGGTGTGCGGAGCCTGGGCCCCCGCCGGGGCCTCGGCCTCAGGCGATCCGGGTGAGGTCGGCGTGCCGCACCTCGTGGGCCGCAGGGCGGCCGTCCGCCAGACGCTCCAGTTCCTCCACGACGATCAGCCCGAGCCGTCCCAGCTCATTGCCGAGGGACCCGGCGATGTGCGGAGTGAGGATGACGTTGGGCAGCGTGTGGAGAGGGTGGCCGGAGGGCAGCGGCTCGGGCTCCGTGACGTCGAGCACCGCGCTCAGCCGGCCCGCGACCAACTCATCGGTCAGCGCGCCCTGTTCGACCAGGACACCCCGCGCGGTGTTGATGAGCACGCCGCCGTCCCGGATCAGGGCGAGGCCGGCCCGGTCCAGCATGTGACGGGTCTCGGGAATGTCGGGCGCGTGCAGCGTGACGATGTCACTGCCGCGCAGCAGCTCCTCCAGCGACACCGGGCGAGCGCCGAGCGCGGCCGCCTCGGTGACGTCCACATAGGGGTCGTGGAGCAGGACCTCGAAGTCGAACGGACGCAGCAGCTCCAGCAGCCTGCGGCCCACCCGCGACGCGCCGACGACACCGACCCGGCGGCCCAGGTTGCCGGTCGCGGCGGTCTCGGCGGGCGTCGGGAAGGAGTGCGTGGCGCGGTAGCGGTCGCGGTGCGCGAAGGCGTCCTTGCCGGCCAGCAGGATCATCGCGAGCGTGTACTCGGCTACCGGCACCGCGTTGCCTGCGACCGCGCTGGACACGGTCACCCCGCGCTCCCACAGCGCGTCCCCGACCAGCGACCGCACCGAACCGGCCGCGTGCAGCACGGCCCGCAGGCCGGGAGCGGCGGCCAGGACGCCCTCGTCGAGTCGCGGGCAGCCCCAGCCGGTGATCAGCGTGTCCGCGCGCGCCAGGGCCTCGGCGGCGGCCGGGTCGGCGAAGTCCCGCACGACGAGCGTGACGTCGATGTCGGCGGTCCGCCGCAGCCGCGCCATGAGGGGCTCGGGAAAGAGCAACGGCAGGTGCACCGGATCCATGGCGAACACGGCCCTGGGCGGCTGGGCGCTGGGCATGGACCCTCCTGGCGGGGCGGCGGGATGAGGAAACGTTTCCGGAAAGCGCGTTCTACGGTAGGTGGGAAGTTGACGGAGGGTCAATTGGGGTGGTGGGGGTGGAGGTGGGGATCGGCGGGAGGTGGGGGTAGGGGGGTGTGCGGGTGCGCGGCTGTGCGGGTCTGCCGCCGGTCGGGGATCGTAGGCGGTGGGCTGTGTGCTGCGTTCCGTGTGCTGCGTTCTGTGTGCGGTGGGCGGTGTGCCGTACGCGGTATGCAGTTCGCGGTGTGCAGTGTGCAGTGTGCGGTGTGCGGTGTGCGGTGTGCGGTGTGCGGTGTGGTGAGGTATGTCTGCTGTTGGCGGCATACGGTATACCGCCCACTGCCGCCCGCCACCGGAATGCATCGGAATACATCCGCCCGGTGCGATGCTCTGACAAGAACGTGCACGAGCGCTGCGAGGAGCTGGTGGCGGATGGCGGCAGCAGATCGAACAGATCCCGTGGTCCACACGCCGTACGGGGCCGTACGCGGCAGATACGAGCAGGACATCGCGGTGTTCCGCGGGATCCCGTACGCCGCGCCTCCCTTCGGCCCGAACCGCTTCCGGCCGCCCGTGCCGCCCGACCCCTGGGACGGGGTCCGGGACGCCGGTGCGTTCGGGCCGACCGCGCCGCAGCCGCCGTACTCCGAGGCCTTCGCGCAGTATCTGTCCGACCCGATCGTGCCGGGCGACGACTGTCTCAACCTCAACGTGTGGACGCCTGAGCCGGGCCCCGGGGCCCGGCTCCCGGTTCTCGTGTGGCTGCACGGCGGGGCGCTGACCAGGGGATCCTCCGGGGTGCCGGTGTACGACGGGAGTACGTTCGCCCGCGACGGCGTGGTGCTGGTGTCGATCAACTACCGACTGGGTGTCGAGGGCTACGGACTGTTTCCCGACGCCCCCGCCAACCCCGGTCTGCGTGACCAGCTGGCCGCTCTGCGCTGGGTGCACGAGGCGATCGCGGCGTTCGGCGGTGACCCCGACCGGGTCACTCTGGCGGGTCAGTCCGCCGGCGGGATCAGCAGCGGTGCCCTGATCGCGGCCCCGCAGGCCCAGGGGCTGTTCCGGCGCGCCGTGCTGCAGAGCGGTCCTCCGGAGGCCTCCAACCGGGACAAGGTGCGGCGGATGGTGCGCCGGATGGCGGCCCGGCTGAAGGTTCCCGCCACCGCCGAGGCCTTCGCCGCCGTGGACCGGGAGCTGCTGCTGCGCGCCCAGGCGGAGGTCGGCCGGCTCAGCAGCCCGGTGCTCGGCGGGCCCGCCTTCGGGATCGTCGTCGACGGCGACCTGGTGCCCCGCGACCCGCTGGAGGCGCTGGTCGAGGGCGACGCCGCGGCCGGCGCCGACCTGCTGATGGGCTGGACGCGGGACGAGTACCGGCTCTGGCTGGTTCCCGGCGGGCTGCTGGAGCGCGTCGACCGGCTCGGCCCGGTCGCCCTCGCCGGGGCCATGGCCCGCTGTCGCGCCGGTCATGAGGTGCCCCGCGGCTACCGAGCCCTGCGCCCCGAGGCCGGTACCGCCGAGATCGTCGGCCAGATGGTCACCGACCACCTGCTGCGGCTGCCCCTGCACCGCCTGGCCGACGCCCGTCCCGGATCGTCGTACGTCTACGAGTTCGCCTGGCCCTCGCGGCGGCCCGGCCTCGGTGCCTGCCACGCCCTGGAGCTGGGTTTCGTCTTCGACAGCGGTGACCGGCCGGAGTCGGCCAAGCTGGCCGGTGAGGGCGCCCCGCAGGAACTGGCCGACGCGATGCACTCGGCCTGGGTGCGGTTCGCGGTCGACGGCGACCCCGGCTGGGAACCCTGGGATCCCGCCCACCCCGTACGGATCTTCGGCGACGGTGAACCGTATACCGCATACGGTCCGCGCGATGCCGAACTCGCTCTTTGGGCGGCCACCCCGGCCCCCATCGCCGGTGGCACTGCTACGCCTCCGGAAGCCACCCCCAGCCCCACCCCCGCCCCCGCATCCACCCCCACGGACACGTCCGCATCCGCACCGGCCCCGGGCGGCGGATCACCCGCGCGGAGTGCGCAGCCGCGGTCGGTGGTACGCCTGTTCCGTCGCCCTGGCGGCGTCCGTCGGCCCTGATCGCGAAAACCCGACCCCGCAGTCTCCGCACCACCACATGCGTGCCCAGCAGCACATGCTCGTCGGAGGCGGCGGGTCAGGGGCAGGGCCGGAGAGCGTCGGCGCGGCTCACGCCGTGCGCAGGGTGTCCGCCAGGGAGACGATGGCTTGCGGGCCGACCCGGCAGCAGCCGCCGATCAGCCGGGCCCCGGCCGCTCGCCAGCCCTCGACCTGCTCGGCGGTGAAGGTGGTGCGGCCGTTCCAGGCGCGTGCCTCGGCGTCCCAGGTCTCCCCGCTGTTCGGGTAGACCACCACGGGCTTGCCGGTCACCCGGGCCGCCGTCGCCACCGCCGCGTCGACGTCCGCCGGCGCGCAGCAGTTGACGCCGACGGCGATCACCTCGTCCACCTCGGCGGCGAGCGCGAAAGCGTCCTCCAGCGGCTGGTCGGCACGCGTCCGTCCACCGTCGACGGTGTACGAGATCCAGGCCGGCACCCCGAGTCCCCGCACCGCCCGCAGCAGCGCCGCCGCCTCGTCGGTGTCCGGCACCGTCTCCAGCGCCAGCACGTCGGGTGCGGCGGCGGCCAGTACCTCCAGGCGCGGGCGGTGGAAACGTTCCAGCTCGTCCACCGAGAGCCCGTAGCGGCCCCGGTACTCCGACCCGTCCGCCAGCATCGCCCCGTACGGGCCGACCGACGCGGCCACCCACAGCGGCCGGGCGATGTCGCCGGACGGCGCCCGCCGGGCCGCCGACCGGGTCGCCTCGCGGGCCGCCTCCCGGGCCAGTTCGACGCTCAGAGTGAGGAGTTCGGCCGCCCGTGCCCGGTCGATGCCGCGGTGTGCGAAGCCCTCGAAGGTGGCCTGGTAGCTGGCGGTGATGGCCACCTGTGCGCCCGCCTCGAAGTAGGCGAGGTGCGCCTCGGTGATCGCCTCGGGGCGCTCGGCGAGCAGCCGCGCCGACCACAACTCGTCACTGAGGTCGTGCCCTGCGGACTCCAGCTGGTTGGACATCCCGCCGTCGAGCACGACCGTCCCGGCGGCGAGGGCGTCGGCCAGCGGTGGGGCGGAGGCGGAGACGGGCGTGGAGTCGGGCGCGGGGGAGAGCGGGGCCGCGTGGATGTCGCCGTTCATGTCACGACGCTACTCCACGGTCCCCGTCACCCCACGGCCCCGTCACCCAAGACCCCCACCCGTCCAGACCCCCACCCGTCCAGACCCTCACCCGTCCAGACCCCCACTCCTCCCCAACAGGGCCTCGGGCCTCGCCGCCCCCCTCCAGCAGAGCCCCCGCCGCCCCTCCCCTCCCGCCCCCTCCGAACCATCCCGACCCGTTGACCTCCCCCAGGCCTCCCTCTACGTTGTGCGCGTTCGGAATAGCAGATGGTGTCCGAAATTTCGAAACGAGGAATCGAGAGGCAGTCTGCATGAGCCGCGCCGCCGATCGTCCACCCACCCCCCGACGCCGACTCGTCCTGAAGGGCGCCGCCCTGGCCGCCGGCACCCTGGCCGCCGCGCCCGGCAAGGCATCCGCATCCGCATCCGCAGCCGCCGAGGCACCCCCCAAGACCTCGCCCGAGACATCCGCCGACGTGTCCGCCAAGACATCCGCCGACGCCTCGGCAACCGCCACCCCCTCCCCGAAAGCAGCCCCGTACGTGAACCCCCTGGTCCTCAACCGCGCCGACCCGCACATCAACCGGCACACCGACGGCTCCTACTACTTCACCGCCACCGCCCCCGAGTACGACCGGATCGTCCTGCGCCGCTCCAGGACGCTGAACGGCCTGTCCACCGCCGCGGAGTCCGTCGTCTGGCGGGCGCACGCCTCCGGTGACATGGGCGCGCACATCTGGGCGCCGGAGCTGCACCACGTCGACGGCAAGTGGTACATCTACTTCGCCGCCGCGCCCAAGGAGGACGTCTGGCGGATCCGCATCTGGGTCCTGGAGAACGCGCACCCGAACCCGTTCCGCGGCACCTGGGTGGAGAAGGGGCAGATCAAGACCGCCTGGGAGACCTTCTCCCTGGACGCCACCACCTTCACCCACCGCGGCACCCGCTACCTCGCCTGGGCCCAGCACGAACCCGGCATGGACAACAACACCGCCCTGTGGCTGTCGAGGATGGCGAACCCGTGGACCCTGACCGGCCCGCAGATGCGTCTCACCACTCCGGAGTACGACTGGGAGTGCGTCGGCTACAAGGTCAACGAGGGCGCGTACGTCCTCCAGCGCGACGGCCGGGTCTTCATGACCTACTCCGCCAGTGCCACCGACCACCACTACTGCCTCGGTCTGCTGACCGCCGACGCCGACAGCGACCTGATGGATCCCGCCAGCTGGTCGAAGTCACCGACACCGGTCTTCACCAGCAGCGACGCCACCCGGCAGTACGGTCCGGGCCACAACTGCTTCACCGTCGCCGAGGACGGCCGTACCGACGTCCTCGTCTACCACGCCCGCCAGTACAAGGAGATCACCGGGGATCCGCTGAACGATCCCAACCGCCACACCCGCGTCCAGAGTTTCGGCTGGAAGCCGGACGGCACCCCCGACTTCGGCATCCCGGTCGCCGACAGCGTCCCCGTGGAGGCATGAGATGAGACGTGCGTACGCGCTCCTGCTCGCCTTCTGCCTGGCCCTGCTCGGCGCGCTCGCCGTAGCCGGTCCCGCTCAGGCCGCACCGCAGACGATCGCCAACGGCACGCAGTTCAAGGACACTTCGGGCAGCCCCGTGCACGCGCACGGCGGCGGGATCATCAAGGCCGGCTCCTATTACTACTGGTTCGGCGAGCACCGCAACGCCGACAACACCTTCCGCTACGTCGACGCCTACCGCTCCACCGACCTGAAGAACTGGGAGTTCAGGAACCACGTCCTGACGCAGGCCAGCCACCCGGAGCTGGCCGTCGCCAACATCGAGCGGCCGAAGGTGATGTACAACGCGTCCACCGGCAAGTTCGTGATGTGGATGCACAAGGAGAACGGCTCCGACTACGGCGAGGCCCGGGCGGCCGTGGCGGTCTCCGACACCGTCGACGGCGACTACACCTGGCAGGGCAGCTTCCGGCCGCTCGGCCAGCACATGTCCCGCGACATCACGGTCTTCGTGGACACGGACGGCACCGGCTACATGGTCTCCGCCGCCCGCGAGAACTACGACCTGCACCTCTACCGGCTGACCGCCGACTACACCGGCGTCGCGAACCTGGTCGCCAATCCGTGGCCGGGCGGCCACCGTGAGGCGCCCGCCCTCTTCAAGCGGAACGGCGTCTACTTCATGCTGACGTCCGGCGCGACCGGCTGGAGCCCCAACCAGCAGCAGTACGCCACGGCGACGAACCTCGCCGGCCCCTGGTCGTCGATGGCCAACGTGGGGGACACGACCGCCTACGGATCGCAGACCGCATACGTTCTCCCGGTGCAGGGATCCTCGGCCACCTCCTACCTCTACCTCGGCGACCGCTGGGGCAACTCCTTCGGCGGCACGGTCGGCGACTCCCGCTATGTCTGGCTGCCGCTGACCTTCCCCACCGCCACCTCGATGTCCATGTCCTGGACCCCGGAGGTCACCGTCGACACGGCCACCGGCACGGTCACCGGCACGAGCGCCACGTACAACACCCTCGTCGCCCGGCACTCCGGCAGGTGCGTGGACGTCACCAGCCAGTCGCAGTGGGCGGGCGCGCAGCTCAAGCAGTACGACTGCAACGGCGGCGGCAACCAGCGGTACTGGTTCAGGTCCGTCGGCGGCGGCCACCACCAGCTGGTGGCCCGGCACAGCTCGCTGTGCGTGCAGGAGAACGCGAACACGGTCACGCAGGAGACCTGCGACGGCTCGGCCACCGCCCAGCAGTGGACGCTGACCACCACCGGTTCCTACGTCACCGTGCGGTCCCGCGCGACCGGCGAGTGCCTGGACGTGAACGGCGCGTCCACCGCCAACTCCGCGGCGATCATCACGTACACCTGCAACGGAGGCACGAACCAGCAGTGGACGCGCGGCACGTGACGAACCCTCAGTTCCGGCGGGCCGCCCGGGCCGGTCAGGCGAGCAGGTCGATCGCGTCGATCGCCGTGCCCGCGCTCAGATAGGAGGTGGTCCCCGAACCGCTCACCACGTTGATCCTCAGGGTGTTGTACCGGCTCGTGTCCGTGAGCCAGGCGCTCGCCGGGACGCTGTAGGTGAACGTGTGGTTGTTCCCCCGGTAGGAGCCGTTGGTCAGCGACCGCGTGCTCGGCTGGGTGGGCGGTGCGGGGATCGCCGACGTCCAGGTGTCGTTGACGACCACCTGCGGCCGGCCGTTGGCGTAGGCGGTGGTCACGCCGATGCGCAGGATGTGCGCGGCGGCGGCCTGGGCGGCGGTGAGCTTGAAGTGGACGACGATCCCGCTGTTGACGTCCTTCCAGAGGTAGCAGGGGAAGGCGGAGGTCTCGGTGCCGCTGCCGATGACGACATCGCCGGTCCAGGCGGCGGCCCGGACGTCGGACGGATGCGCGTACGTCATCAGCTCCGCGTTCTTGAAGCCCCGCGGTGAGCCGGTCCACTCGCCGATCCGCCAGATCGCGCTCGCGTTGCCCGGGTCGTTCGAGGCCGGGACGGCGAGGGTGTTGAGGGTGGTCGTCGATCCGGCGGACACCGTCACCTGCGTACTGTATACAGCCAACTCTTCCTTGTAGACGGTCAGCGTGTACGTCCCCGGCAGCACCCCCGCGATCGAGAAGTAGCCGTCCGAGGCGCGCGCCGGCGCCCAGTACTGCGCGGCCGCGGCGGCCAGCCCCACGGTGTAGGAGTAGGCCGTGTTCCGGCCGCTGATCCCGACCCCGGCCACCCGTCCCCGCCCGCTCGCGCCCACGTAGCCCGGGATGCCGAGCGAGTCCGCCCACGGGGTGGTGAGCGTGCCCGCGAACAGCGCGGAGGAGGGCGCGCCGCCGTCGGTGAAGGCGATGACGTAGGGGCCCTGGAGGCCGAAGCGCTGGGCCTCGGTCTGGTTCTGGCCGTAGTACAGGATCTCGTAGAGGCCGCCGCCGTCGGCGCTCTGGTGGCGCAGCAGCGAGCGGTAGAACGGGCCGCCGGACGCCTTCTCGTGGTTGCTGCGGACGATCCACAGCCCGACGCCGCCGGAGCTCCAGCCGACGTAGTCGTAGTCCGAGACGCGCAGCCGGGAGAAGTGCTTGGAGCGGGTCTGTCCGTCGGGCCTGGCGAACACGTCCGAGGCCTCGATGGTGGTCGGCGCGTAGGTGTAGGAGTCGGGTTCGTCGTTGGGGAACAGGCCCGCCTTCACCCGCAGGATGAAGCGGGTCGCCGAGACCGAGTCGTCGGCCTTCTCGGTCCACAGGTAGACGTTGTTCTCGCCGCTGCGGGCGGCGTAGTGGTGGCGCAGGGTGCCGTGGGCGACGGAGACGAGGATGGTCGAGCCGGACCGCAGAATCGTCACGGTGGAGGCGCCGAGGCCGGACTCGATGTGCGAGTTCTTGCCGCCGTAGCCCTGGTACTCCGTGCCGCGGTAGACCAGCGAGGTGAGGTCGCCGTTGGACTTGCTGACCTTGAAGACGAGCTGGGCGCCGGTGTCGACGACGTAGTGGGCGCCGTCGTCGCTCCAGCCGAAGGCCGCCGCGGACGCGGACCCGGCCAGGGGGCCGCCGAGCGCCGCCGCGCCGGCGACGGCCGCGCCGCCGAGCATGAGGGCGCGGCGTCCGACCGGTCGGTGCGCGGATCCGGACGTGGGGGTGCCGGGCATGGGGGTGCCTCCTTCGGGAGGGACGGGGGTGCGGGTGTCTGGCAGGGTGACAGTTGAATCGATTTCGCGAAAGGGCTTTCGCGACGCCAAGGTTGAGGGCGGAGCAAAAACTGCTCGAGGGCTAGAAAGCGCTTGCCAGGCGCGGTACGGTCCACGGCCAGACCACGTCGTCGTGATCGAGGAGCCGGGAATGAGACGTTTCAGTGTCGCCGCGCTGGTGGCGGCCGGACTGGGCACCGCGCTGACCGCCGTGCCCGCCCACGCGGCACCCGCCGCGCCCCCTGCCGCACCGCTGGGCATCGAGAACTGCACCGCCACCGCCTGCCACTTCGACGTCCCGCCCGGCACCTACGACGTCAAGGTCCTGCTGGGCGGCGACACCGCCTCCAGCACCCGGATCGGCGGCGAGACCCGGCGCGCGCTGCTGCCCGAGACCGCCGCACCGGCCGGCGAGCGTGTCGCCCGCGCCTTCACGGTGAACGTCCGCACCCCCGAGGGCGAGCCCACCGGACCGGACGGCACCGCGGGCCTCGCCCTGACCATCGACGGCGCGGCCCCCGCCCTCGCCGGCATCCGTGTCACCCCGGCCCGGCACGCCCGGCAGATCTTCCTGGTCGGCGACTCCACCGTCTGCGACCAGCCCGGCGACCCGTACGCCGGCTGGGGCCAGCGGCTGCCGCAGTACCTGCGCAAGGGCGTGTCCGTCGCCAACTACGCCGACTCCGGCGAGAGCACGGTCACCTTCCTCCAGAACCCACAGCTGTGGGCCACCGTCCAGCCGCAGATCCGGCGCGGCGACCTCGTCCTGATCCAGCTCGCCCACAACGACAAGACCACCGACGAGGCCACCTACCGGGCCAACCTCGAAACCCTGGTGGCGGGCGCCCGCGAGAAGGGCGGCCGGCCCGTCCTGGTCACCCCGATCGTGCGCCGCTGGTTCAACCCCGACGGCACCCTGAACAACAACACCGCCCTGCTGGTCAACGGCCTCGGCGTCGACCACCCGGCCGTCACGCGCGAGGTCGCCGCCGCCCAGGACGTGCCGCTCGTCGACCTCACCGCCCGGACCAAGGCGCTCGTGGAGTCGCTGGGCGTGGAGGGCTCCAAGGCGCTGTACCTCTACAACGAGAAGCGGGACAACACCCACACCTCGGTGCGGGGCGCCACTGCCTACGCCGAACTGGTCCGCGACGAACTCCTCGCCCAGGGTCTGGTGCCCGCGGGCCTGGTGCGGGTGGGATGAACCCCCTGGGGCGCCCCGACCGGAACCGGGCGCCCCTGGCCGGCCAGCCGGAAGGAAGCAGCCACCGATGCCCCTCGCCCTGCCCCCCGAAGACCGCACCCCGAGCCCCCGCACCGGTTACACCCGCGCCCACTGGGAGGCCGCCGCCGACGGCCTGCTCGCCGCCGTGGAGCCGTACGCCACCGAGGACTTCGCCCTCTACCACCTGCCCGGCGCCCGGCAGAGCTGGTCCGGCCGCCTCTCCGACGGCCTGGAGGGGTACGCCCGCACCCTGCTGCTGGCCGCCTTCCGCAAGGACGCGGCCGTGCTGGAACGGTACGCCGACGGACTCGCCGCCGGCCCCCGCGGCGTCTGGCCCCGGATCGAGCACCGCAGCCAGCCCCTGGTCGAGGCGGCGTCGGTGGCGCTCGCCCTGCGGCTGACCCGGCCGCTGCTGTGGGACCGGCTGGACGACACCGTCCGGCAGCGGACGGCGGACTGGCTCGGCGACGCGCTCACCGCCGAGGCCTGGCCCTGCAACTGGGAGCTGTTCCCGGTGACGGTGGGCGGCTTCCTCGAGGAGATCGGCCACGAGCCCGAGGCCTCGCGCAAGGCGATCGAGCGCGGACTGGAACGGATCGAGCGCTGGTACCTCGGCGACGGCTGGTACACGGACGGCGACGGCCGGAAGTTCGACTACTACAACGGCTGGGCCATGCACCTGTATCCGGTGCTGCACGCCTGGCTGGCCGACGACAGTGAGCTGCTGACCGTATACGGTGAACGGTTGTCCGCGTACCTTGCCGACTACGCCCGGATGTTCGGCGCCGACGGCGCCCCGCTGCACCAGGGCCGCTCCCTCACCTACCGCTTCGCCACCGCCGCCCCGCTCTGGCTCGGCGCGCTGACGGGCCACACGCCGCTGCCGCCCGGTGAGACCCGGCGGCTGGCGTCCGGGACGCTGAGGCACTTCCTCGACCACGGCGCGGTCGACGAGCGCGGCCTGCTGAGCCTCGGCTGGCACGGCCCCGACGAGGCCGTCCTGCAGAACTACTCCGGCCCGGCCTCCCCGTACTGGGCGAGCAAGGGCTTCCTCGGTCTGCTCCTCCCGCCCGGTCACGAGGTGTGGACGGCCGCCGAGGAACCGGCCCCGGCGGAGCGCGAGGACGCCGTCACCCCGCTCGGCCCGCCCAACTGGCTGCTCCAGTCGACCCGCGCGGACGGCGTGGTCCGCCTGCACAACCACGGCAGCGAGGACGTCCGCTACGACCCGTACTACACCCGCCTCGCCTACTCCACGGCGACGACGCCGGCACCGTCGTACGACAACAGCGTGATCGTCGGCGAGGACGCGAGCCGTACGGAGATCGTGCCGCTCGGGGTGGGCGACGGCTGGGCCGCGTCGCGGCACGCGGCGGCCGGCGGAGCACGGGTGACCAGCCTGGTGCTGGCGCACGGCGCGGCGGAGCTGCGGGCCCACCTGGTGACGGGTGCGGCGCCCGGCACGCCGGTGCGGATCACCGGATGGGCGGAGCGGGACGGCGTGCGCGCCGAACTGCTGCCGCTGCTCGGCCTGTCCGACTCGCTGACCGGGATCACCTCCGGCACCGCCACCCTCCTCGTCGCCCTGGCCCGCCTCACCGGCGAACCGGACCCCGCACCGCTCGCCGGATCGGTGACCGTGGCGCCGGCCGGCGGCGAAGGGGAACTGGAGGTTCGCTGGAGCGAGGGGCCCGTGCTGCGGGTGCGTCTGGACGCCGACGGGGTGGACGTCCGCCCGGTCGGCTGAGCGGCGGCGGGCAGCGGCGGCGGAGGCAGCGTGCCAGCGGTGGCGGTGGTGGTGGTCGGGTGGACGGGGCGGCGTGGACGGGGCGGCGTGGACTGTTCGGCGGGTGCCGAACCGATCCGGGCCTACGGTTCCGCCATGACCGCCCCGCGTACCACCACGACCGCCCCGAGTTCCGCCGCGACCGCGCCGAGTTCCGCCGCGACCGCCTTCGCCGGACTTCACCGTCCCGGCGACCCGCTGTTGCTGCCCAACGCCTGGGACCACGCCTCGGCCCGGCTGCTCGCCGCCCAGGGCTTTCCCGCGATCGGCACCACGAGCCTCGGAGTCGCGGCGGCCGCCGGACTGCCGGACGGTACGGCGGCCACCCGCGACGAGACCCTGCGCCTCGCCCTCGCGCTCGGGGCGGAGCCGTTCCTGCTGTCGGTCGACGCGGAGGGCGGGTTCGGCGAGGACCCGCGGACGGTGGGCGAGTTCGCGCGGGAGCTGGCGGTCGCCGGCGCGGTGGGCGTCAATCTGGAAGACGGCCTGGGGTCGCCCGCCCGGCACGCCGAGAAGATGGCGGCGGTGAAGGCGGCGGCGCCCGGCCTCTTCGTCAACGCCCGCACGGACACCTACTGGTGCGGCGACGGCACGGGGACGGCGCGACGCCTGGACGCCTATCTGGAGGCGGGCGCCGACGGAGTGTTCGTCCCCGGACTGACCGAGCCCGCCGCGATCGCCGCCCTGGTCCGCGACCTGGACGGCACGCCCCTCAACGTCCTGTACTCCCCGGCGGGCCCCACGGTCGCCGAACTCGCGGACCTGGGCGTGAGCCGTATCAGCCTCGGCTCGCTGCTCTACCGGCGGGCGCTGGGCGCCGCGGTGGACGCGCTCACCGGGATCCGCGCGGGCCGCACACCGGCGGGACCGGCGCCCACGTACGAGGAGGTGCGGTCACTGGCCGGCCGCGCGCCGTCGCAGGACGGCATGCGGTCTCCGGCCGACCGCACGCCGTCGTAGGACGAGGTGCGGTCATCGGCCGGTCGGCCCGCCGCCACCGTCGTGCGGTCGCTCAGCCGCGGGGCCAGTGGGTCAGCGCGGTGTGCAGGGCGTCCACGGCCCGGTCCCAGGAATGCTGTACGTCGCGGGGGGCGCCGAAGCCGCCGCCGGACTCCAGGACACAGTAGCCGTGGAAGGTCGCGCGCAGCAGGCGGACGGCGTCGGTGAGGTCGGGTTCGTCGAGGCCGTAGCCGCGCAGCAGGCCGTAGGTGAGCTCGGCGGTGCGGCGCAGGGCGGAGGAGTCGGCGAGGGCGGAGCGGTCGACGCGTGCCTGGGTGGCCGCGTAGCGGCCCGGGTGCTCCAGCGCGTAGGCCCGGTAGGCCCCCGCGAACGCGGTCAGCGCCTCCTTCCCGGAGCGCCCGGCGACGGCCGCCGCGATGCGGTCGATCAGCTCCTCGCCGGCCAGGAGGGCCATCCGGGTGCGCAGGTCCTGGAGGTTCTTGACGTGCGAGTACAGACTCGCGTCCTTCACACCGAACCGCCGCGCCAGCCCGGAGAGGGTCACGTTCTCGAACCCGGCCTCGTCGGCGAGTTCCACGGCGGCCGCGACGAGACGGTCCGCGGTGAGACCGGCGCGGGGCATGGGATGGCCTTCCTGACTCCGACCTGGGGTGTGCGGGAACGAGCCTAGTCGAGCACGGCGGGCCGGGGAGCCGGGGCGGAGCGCCGGCCAGGGCCTTCGCCGAACGCGTCTCCGCACAAAGGCGGTTGGGAAAGCTGTGGACGGCGGGACGATCGGCCGTGTCCGGGACGTGTGCCGCTCACCCCCGAGTCGTTCAACATTCATCTTCCGCATCGATTCTCCTCACGCGGCGCAGCAGCGCCCGAGAAGGCGGCCGCAGCAGGCAGCGGCATCGAGGAGGCACACCATGGGCCACGCCCACCCCCACGGTCACGGGCATCACCACCACCACCACGACCATGACCATGACCACGAGCACCCGCACACGGCCCTGCCCGCCGCCTTCGACACCTCCGTCCCCGACCAGGCGCTGAGCCCCGAACAGCGCTCCCGCCGCTCGCTGCTGCGCCGCGCCGGACTGCTCGGCGCGGGCCTCGCCGCCGCGAGCGTCCTCACCCCGCAGGCCCCCGCCCACGCCGCGTCCGGCACGCGCGGCAGCGGCGGCCGGACCGGTGGCTTCCTGTGGCTCGCGGGCGACCACCACATCCACACCCAGTACAGCAGCGACGGCAAGTACCGCGTCGTCGACCAGGTCCGCCAGGGCGCCCGGCACGGCATGGACTGGCTCGTCATCACCGATCACGGCAGCGCCACCCACGCCAGGATCGGCGTGGAGAAGGTCAACCCCGACATCAAGGAGGCCCGCGCCGCCCACGAGGACACCCTCGTCTTCCAGGGCCTGGAGTGGAACATCCCGGCCGCCGAGCACGGCACCGTCTTCGTGCACCCCGGCCGGAACGAGGTCGCCGTCCTCAAGCAGTTCGAGACCGACTACGACGGCAGCGTCAAGGGTGCCTCCGACTCGACGCCCGCCAACGAGGCCCTCGCCGTCGCCGGTCTCGCCTTCCTCGGCGAGCAGGTCCGCCGCCGCAAGGTCAAGGACGCGCTGATGCTCGCCAACCACCCCGCGCGGCGCGGCGTCGACTCCCCGCACGAGATCCGCGCCTGGCGCGACGCCACCCCGGCCGAGCACCGGATCGCCGTCGGCTTCGAAGGCGCCCCCGGCCACCAGGCCGCCGGACTGCCGGCCCCGCTCGGCATGGCCCGCGCCCGCGGCATCTACGACAACAGCCCCGGCGCCAACTCCTTCGCCGGCTACCCGCCGGAGAGCTACCGCACCTGGGGCGGCTTCGACTGGATGACCGCCACGGTCGGCGGCCTGTGGGACAGCCTGCTCGCCGAGGGCAAGCCCTGGTGGATCACCGCCAACTCCGACTCCCACCAGGTCTACGGCGACACCGCCGCCCGCGGCGGCGGCGACTTCAACGCCAACGGCCGCTACGACGACCCCGTCTACGCCGGCGGCATCGACCTCACCCAGGGCGACTACTGGCCCGGCCAGTACAGCCGCACCCACGTCGGCGCCGACGGCTTCTCCTACGCCGCCGTCATGGACGGCATCCGCGCCGGCCGCATCTGGGTCGACCACGGTCAGCTGATCAGCGGCCTCGACGCCCGGGTCGCGGGCGGCGGGCGCTGGGCCACGCTCGGCGGCGCCCTGCACGTCAAGAAGGGCACGCGCGTCACGCTGACCGTCGACGTGGCCCTGGCCGGCGGCCCCAACTGGGCGGGCTTCACGCCCTCGCTGGCCCGGGTCGACGTCATCCAGGGTGACGTGACCGGGGAGGTGAAGGACAAGGACACCTTCACCGCACCGACCGCCAAGGTCGTGAAGTCGTACGAGGTCGACAAGTCGACCGGCACCGTCCGGCTCTCCTACGACCTCGGCCAGGTCGACCGCCCGGTCTACGTCCGCCTGCGCGGCACCGACGGCAACCGCTCCGCCGTGGGCGCGATGGGCGCGGCCGTCGACCCGGCGGGCCCGGCCCTCGACGTCGTCGGCGACGCCGACCCGTGGCGCGACCTGTGGTTCTACTCCAACCCGATCTGGGTCCTGCCGTCGTGACCACGCCGTACGTCCTCACCGTGGACGCGGGCCTGAAGGACCTGCGCGCGGCCGACCGTCTGCTGCTGGCACTGGCCGCCGAACTCGCCCTGCCCGAGGACACGTTCGGCTGCACCCATCTGCTGCGGGACGGCCGGCCGCGCGTGGCCCTCTCCTTCACCACGTCCGAGGCGGGCTGCCGGGACCTGCTGGCCGCGCGGGGCCACCGGGTGACGGACGGCGTGCCCGACGCGGTGGGCCGCGCCGTGCTCTATCCGGGCGTCGCGCGCCTCACCGGCACGCTGACGGTCGCGGAGCTGCTGTCCCGCAGCGCCGTCGACCGGGTGACGGTGCTCGGCGCGGCGGGAGACCCGGCACCGGACACGCCGCTGATGACCCGCGACCACGTACGGCCGCACTGGCGGGACGGCGAGCTGGTGCTGACCGCCATGCCGGCGGCCGGCGGCCGGCTCGTCCCGTTCGAGGTGCCGGAGCCCACCCCCTGCTGCGCCGACCACTGAGTTCCCGCGGGCTCCTCCGCCCCGGCGGTGTCCGGGACGGAGGAGCATCAGGGCGGAAGGGGGCGTTGGGGCGGAAGGGCGGGGGCGAGGAAGAGCCGGTCTCAGGCCTGCGATGCGGCCGAGAACACGAACGAGAACTCCGCCGGCTCGGCCCGCAGGTGGTACCGGGGCAGGGGACCCGGGCCGCAGGACTGCGAGCCGATCCCCATGTGGCCGTGGTCGAGGTTCACCCACACGCTGTCGCCGGCGACGAGGTCGGTCAGGTGCTCGGCGGCGTCCAGCTGTTCGGTCGTCCAGCGCCGGGCGCCGAGCGAGAACACCGGGTCGCCCTCGACGCGCAGCCCGCCCAGCTCCGCCCAGCGGACATCGGGTCGGGCGCCGTTCTCCTGCGGACGGACGTACGGCGTCTGCATACCGTCGACCGTGGACTGCCAACGGCCGACCATCGACGCCGCCTTGGTGTCCGGGTAGCCCTCACCGGGACCGCCGCCGAACCAGGTGACCTCGTCGGCGGCGGCCAGCGCGAACCGGATGCCGAGCCGGGGCAGCGGGACGGACCAGTCGCCCTCGGGGGTCACCGAGACGGTGAGCTTCAGCCGGCTGCCGTCGGACGTCCAGCGGTACACCGTGGCCAGGCCGAGGTCGTAGGCGGCGGGCGCCACCCGGGTACGCACCGTCAGCGCCGCGCCGGACGCCTCCACCCCGTCGAGACGGTGCCGCATCCGGTGCAGGCCGAGCCCCCGCCACAGCCGGCCGTAGCGCGGGTCCGGCTGCCAGGACGCCCCGTTGTCGTTGTCGGTGGGCGCCCGCCACACGTCCAGCCGCAGGCCGCTCACCTGGACCCCGCCGATCGTGCGCGGCGCGCCGGTGCGGGCGTCGAAGACGGCCGGGCCCAGCGTGATCAGCCCCTCCTCGTGGACCGGCGCCTCGGAGGCGACGAATCGCGGCACCGGGCGCGGCGACACCGGGACCTGGCCCCACGCCACCACGTGATCCCTCGGCGCCCACGCGGTGTCCCCGGCGAGCTGCGCCCGTACGGTCCACCGCGTCTCCGCACCGCCCGGCCGGTCCACGGGCGGCTCGGGCAGCTTCACCTCCGCCGACTCGCCCGGCGCGAGCGACGGCACGGACAGCGGGCCCGACCCGACCGTCTCTCCGTCGACCTGGAACGACCAGGTGAAGGCGAGCCCGGACAGGTCCCTGAAGTCGTACCGGTTGGTCACCCGTACGGTGCCGTCCGCGCCGTCGCCCTCGATGCGGACCGGCTCGATCACCTTCTTGTACTCGACCAGGCCCGGCGACGGCGTCCGGTCGGGGAAGAGCAGTCCGTCGCAGACGAAGTTGCCGTCGTGCAGCTCCTCGCCGAAGTCACCGCCGTAGGCGTAGCCGAGCCGCGGGTGCCTCAGCCCGTGGTCGATCCACTCCCAGACGAAACCGCCCTGGAGCCGGTCGTACGACTCGAACAGCCGCTGGTACTCGGCGAGTCCACCGGGGCCGTTGCCCATGGCGTGCGCGTACTCGCACAGGATGAACGGCAGCGCGCGGCGCTTGAGCGGGCCGCCGTCCAGGCCGCGGCCGATCCTCTCGACCTCGTCGTGGAAGGCGTACATGCGCGAGTACACGTCGGTGTCACGGCAGTCGGGGTCGCCCTCGTAGTGCAGCAGCCGTGAGCCGTCCCGGCCGCGGATCCACTCCGCCATGGCGGTGAGCCCGCGTCCGGTGCCGGCCTCGTTGCCGAGCGACCAGACGATCACCGACGGGTGGTTCTTGTCCCGCTCCACCATGCGGGCCGCGCGGTCCAGCAGGGCCGGGGTCCAGCGGTCGTCGTCGACCGGGTTGTCCCGCCAGGACTGCTCGACGAAACCGTGCGTCTCCAGGTCGCACTCGTCGATCACCCACAGCCCGTACTCGTCGCACAGGTCGAGGAAGGCGGGGTGCGGCGGGTAGTGCGCGGTGCGCACGGCGTTGATGTTGTGCCGCTTCATCAGCAGCACGTCCTCGCGCATGGTCTCCGGGTCGAGCGCGCGTCCCCGCTCGGGATGCCACTCGTGGCGGTTGACGCCCTTGAGGAGCAGCGGGACGCCGTTGACCTTGATCAGGCCGTCCTCGACCGCGACGCTCCGGAAGCCGATCCGCAGCGGCACCCGCTCGCCCGCCGTGGCCAGCACCCCGTCGTACAGCCGGGGCGTCTCCGCCGTCCACGGCTCGACGGCGACCGTCACCGGCTCGCCGGCCGCGATGTCGACGCCCAGCTCCGGGACGGTGATGCGGCCGGGGATCTCGGAGTCGACGCGCAGGGTGCCCTCGCCGCTCAGGTGGTCGTAGGAGGCGTGCACGAAGAAGTCGCCGGCCGCGCCCGCCGGGCGGTGCAGCAGGGTGACGTCCCGGAAGATGCCCGGCAGCCACCACTGGTCCTGGTCCTCCAGGTAGGAGCCGGCCGACCACTGGTGGACACGGACCGCCAGTACATTGTCGACCGTCTTCAGCAGACGGCCGACCGCGAACTCGTGCGGCAGCCGCGAGCCCTTGAACTCGCCCAGTTCCGTGCCGTTCAGCCAGACGCGGGCGCAGGACTCCACGCCGTCGAAGCGCAGCACCGCGTCGCCGTCGGCGGGCCAGTCGGCCGGCAGGTCGAAGAGGCGCAGATGGTCGCCGGTGGGATTCTCGGTCGGGACGTGCGGAGGGTCGACCGGGAAGGGGTAGAGGTGGTTGGTGTAGATCGGTGCGCCGTGGCCCTCCAGGACCCAGTGGCCCGGGACCGTGACCTCCGCCCAGCCCCCGGCGTCGTACCCGGGCTCGGCGAACGCCTCGTCCTCGGCGTCCGCCGTCGCGGACAACCGGAACCGCCAACGGCCGTTCAGCGAAAGCGACTTCGCGTCGCCGGTCGTGTACCGGGCGCGTGGCGGGAGGCTGCCGCGACCGGGGGAGACGTCCTCGACGTAGGCGACGGGGGAGGGGGAGGTGCGGAAAGACATCGGTCTCCTAGCTCAGCCCTTGATGCCGGTCTGCGCGACGCCCTGGACCAGCCAGCGCTGGAGGAACAGGAACACGAACACCAGGGGCAGGATGGAAATGGCGGTGGCCATGAAGATCAGATGGAAGTTGACGGTCTGATTGGTCATGTACGAGGAGAGCGCGACCTGGACCGTCCACGCCTCCTGGTCCTGGCCGATGACCAGCGGCCACAGGAAGGCGTTCCAGCCGCTGATGAAGGTGATGGTCGCGATGGCCGCGAAGAAGTTCAGCGAGTTCGGTACGACGATCCGCCAGTACGCGCCCCAGTAGCCGAGCCCGTCCACGCGCGCCGCCTCCTCCAACTCCCTGGGGAACCCCAGGAAGTACTGCCGGAACAGGAAGCAGGTGAAACCGCTGAAGAGGCCCGGCACGACCAGACCGCGCAGGCTCGACACCCAGCCGAGGGACGACACCAGCACGAAGCTGGGCACGAAGGTGACGGCGGTCGGCACCATGAGCGTCACCAGCACCGCGTAGAAGATCCTGTCGGCGTGGCGGTACGGGATGCGGGCCAGGCCGTAGCCGGCGAGCGAGCAGACCAGCAGGGTGCCGACCGTATGCAGTACGCCGACGACCGTCGAGTTCCACAGCGACTGCGCGAACGGCACCGTCGGATCGTCGAACAGCTCGCCGAGGTTGCCCCACTGGATGTCGGTCGGGAAGAACTTCCAGTTCTCGCCGGTGATCTCCGCGTCCGTGGACAGCGCGTTGCGGACGATCAGATAGAAGGGGACCAGGAAGAGGAAGGCGGCGAGGCCGGTCGCCGCGTACAGGCCGGCGGAACCGGCCGAGCGGGAGCGCTTGGTCACTTCGACTCCTCCCCGCGTCCGAAGCCCATGATCCGGCCCTGGAGCAGGGTGACGACGCAGATCAGCAGGGTGAGGACCATCGCGCCCGCGCTGCCGGCGCCGTAGTCCTGGTTCTCGCCGAGGGCGGTGTAGTACAGCTCCACCAGCGGGGGCCGGCCCCAGGTGGTCTTGCTGAGCAGATTGAAGAACTCGTCGAAGGCCTGGTAGGCGGCGACCAGCAGCAGCAGGATCACGGCCGTCGAGGTGGCGCGCAGTTGCGGCAGGGTGACGAACCGGAAGGTCTGCCAGCCCGGCCTGGCGCCGTCGATCGCGGCCGCCTCGTACAGCTCCCGTGGGATGTTCTGGAGCGCCGCCAGGAAAAGGATCATGTAGAAGCCCGCCTGGAGCCACAGCCGCACGGTCAGGATGACCAGCCAGTACCACGGCGGATCGGGGTTGGCCAGCCAGGCGATGTCGTCGACGCCGAACCAGCCGAGCACGGTGTTCATCAGCCCGAAGCGGACGCCGCTGAAGATGGACATCTTCCAGATCAGCGAGGCGGCGACGAAGCTGACGGCCGTCGGCAGGAAGAACACCGAGCGGAAGAACGCCTGGCAGAAGCGGATCCGGTGCACCAGCAGCGCCAGGCCCAGCGAGAGCGCCCAGGTGATGGGTACGACGATGGCGGCGAAGACGGTGAAGGTGACGAGGGAGTCGGTGAACTTCTCGTTCGTCAGCATGTACGTGTAGTTGTCGAAGCCGACGAACGTGCTCGGTGTGACGGTGTAGCGGGCCTCGAAGAAGGAGAGGTAGGCGCTCCAGCCGATCGGGATGTAGACGAAGATCGCCAGCCCGATCAGGAACGGGCCGGTGAACAGCCAGAAGGCGAGGGTCCGGCCGCGGACCCCGCGCCGTGTCGGCAGCGCGGGCGCCTCGGCGGTGGCGGGGCTCCCGGTCGTTCCGGGCGTGGTGGTGGTCGACATGTCGTGGTCCGCCCGCCGGCCTATCCGAAGAGCTTCTTCAGCTCGCGGTTCACGGTCTTGTCGGCCTTGTCGAGAGCGGCCTCCGGGCTGCCGCCCTTGCGCACGGAGTCGGCGACGACGCCCTCCAGGGCGACGATCATGGCTTGCGTCCAGGCCGGGTTGTCGAAGTGCCCGAACTCGTTGAACAGCCGCACGCCCTCCGCGGCCAGACCGGACTTCAGCTTGTCGGCGGACTCGGCGAGCGAGGTGCGCGGCGGGATGTGGAAGCCGTAGGACAGCGCCCAGTCCTCCTGGTGCTCCTTCTGGTCGATCCACAGCCACTTCACGTACTCCTTCGCCGCGTCGACGTGGGCCGACTTGGCGTTGACGAACATCGACCAGCCGCCGTTGACCACGGCCGGCTTGCCGCCGTCGGCCGAGGACGGGAACGGGATGATGCCGACGTCGTCGCCGAGCGCCTTCTGGATCACCGGCATCGCCCACATGCCGCACCACTGCATCGCGACCAGCCCCTGGGTGAGCGCCGACGGGTCCCACCAGTCGGCGGGCGCGTCCAGCAGCAGATGGCCGTCCGCGAACATGGTGCGCAGCTTGCCGAGACCGGCCGCGACCGCGTCCGTGTGGTAGGCGATCTGGTTCTTGTCGTCGAGCGTGTCGGCGCCGGCGGACCAGATCAGCGGGTTCATCACCGGAACGACGGAGTTGCCGAGGAAGACGCCCTTGACCTTGTCGGTGGTCAGTTTCGCGGCCGCCTCGACCAGCTCGTCCAGGGTGGCCGGCGGCTCGACGCCCGCGTCCTCCAGCATCGACTTGCGGTAGTAGAAGAACTGCGGGTCGTCGATCATGCGGACGCCCCATATCTTCCCGTCGATGGTGTGCGAGGCGATGTCGGCCTGGTTGAAGTCGTCCTTGACCGGGTTCACGAGATCGGTCAGGTCGGCCACCTGGCCGCTGCGCACCAGCTGGATCTGCGGGTGGAACTCGAAGACGTCCGGTGCGTTGTCGGTGAGCAGCGCGGAGAACAGCTTGCTCTCGAAGTTCGACCCGGTGATCCACTGCGTGCTGACGTTCGCCTTGCCGTAGGCCTTCGCGTAGCGCTTGATCGCCTGTTCGGTGCCGGCCTCGCCGTACGCGTGGAAGTACTGCGTCAGGTTCGTCCCCGACCCCGAGCCGCCGCCGCGGCCGGTGTTGCCGCCGCACGCGGCCAGCCCGCCGGCGGCGGCGAGGCCCATGGCGGCCCGCAGTACGGATCGGCGGTCCCGGGGGGTGTTGCTGAATGCCGGCATGGTGACGTCCTTGTCTCTGAGTGCGGCTGCGGCTCGGATGTCTCAAACGGCCTTGCGGTGCCGGACGTTAACCTTCGGCTAAGGCTTCGGCAAGGGGTTGGACGAAGCCTGTTCGAAGCGTTGCGCGGGGTTCGGGATTCCGGACGGGTGGGGGTGGCGGCGGGGCCCGGCGGAGCGGTGCTCGGGGGGCGGGAGTGGCGGTGCGGCGCCGTGGGCGGGGGAGTGTCGGCCGGGCCTTGGGGAGCGGTGGCGTGGTGGTCCGCCGGCCCGCTGGAAACGCACGCCGACGGGCGGCCGGGGGCCGCGACGGTCCCTGGTCCCTGGTCCCTGGCCCCTGGTACAGGGTCCCGGGAAGCGGTCCGCCGACGGGTGGCGCGGGCCCCTTACGCGGTCACGCGGGCGGTGCGATACGGCTCCGCGCAGGGGTCGCGCGCCGGGCGACTGCCCGCTGCCCGGCCGATTGCAGCGCGCCCTCCAGCGCGAACGTCGCCGCGCCCAGGCAGACCGGGTCGGTGGGGATGGGGGAGAGGACGATCTCGGTGGCGGCCAGCGGTCGCCGCAGCGCGTGCCGGGCGACGGCCTCGCGCACCTCGGCGAGCAGCGGCTCACCGAGCGTGGCCGCGACCCAGCTGCTGAGCACGACCACTTCGGGGTTGAGCAGGTTCACCAGGTCGGCGATACCGGCGCCGAGATAGCGGGCGGTGTCCCGGACCACCTTCACGGCCACCGGGTCGTCCGCGGCGACGCCCCGCGCCAGCGCGTCGATGGTGGCGGTCTGGTCCTCCGGGTGCAGCAAGGTGCTGCCGGGGCTCAGCTCCCGCAGGTTCAGCATGATGCCGGGCGCGCCGACATACGTCTCCACGCAGCCGTGGTTGCCGCAGTGGCACAGCCGCCCGTCCAGCACGAGCGTGGTGTGCCCCCACTCGCCGGCACTGTTGCTGACACCCCGGTGCAGGCCACCGCCCAGTACCAGACCGGCGCCCACACCGGTGCCGAGATTGACCACCACGGTGTCCCCGCGCCCACGCGCCGCCCCGAACCACAGCTCGGCGACCGCGCAGGCGCGCAGCGGATTGTCCAGATGGAGGGGGTAGGCGATGTGCTCGCTGAGCAGATCGAGCAGCGGTACGTCGTGCCAGTCCCAGTTGGGCGCGTACTCCGCGACACCGGTGCCGCGGTCCACCTGCCCCGGCACGCTCACCCCGACGCCCAGCACCCGGGCGCCCTCCACCCCGGCCTGCGCGACCACCGAGCCCACGGCCGCGGCGACATGGCCGACCACCTGCTCGGGGCGGCTCTCGCCGGGGCGCATGTCCTCCTCGGCGCGGGCCAGCACGTTCAGCGCCAGGTCGAACAGCTCCACATGGACGTACGTCTCCGCGATGTCCACGCCGATCAACGCGCCCCCCGACGCGTTGACGGCGACCAGGCCCCGGGGGCGGCCGCCCGCCGAGTCCTCGAACCCGACCTCGGTGATCATGCCGAGGTCGAGCAGTTCACCGACGAGGGTGGCGACCGTGGCGAGGCTCAGCCCGGTGGCGGACGCCAACTCCTGCCGGGAGGTGGGGGATTCGGCGATGATCTGGCGCAGCACCTCGTAGCGGTTCGCGGTGCGGATGTCACGTGATGTGCGCTTCACCGGGTGTGCCCCCGTCCTTTCGGCTGCTGCGGCCGGGCACGGGGCACCGGCGCGCGGCCAGGCTATGGCGAGCGGGGGACTTTCGACAAGGGGTTCGGAAAGGGGGTGGAGGAAGTGCTGGGCGAGTGCGCCGCCGTCAGTCGCCGAGAACGTTCCGCACGAAGGCGTTGGCGAACTTGCCCTCCGCGTCCAGCTGCCCGGCGAGCCTACGGAAGTCGCCCAGCCGCGGATACCGCTCCCGCACCACCTCCGGCGGCACGGTGAAGACCTTGCCCCAGTGCGGCCGGGCCCCGAACCCGTCCAGCGCCCGCTCCACCTGCCCGACCGCCGGGAGGACGGCCGCGGTGTCCGCGATCCAGGTGAAGTGCAGGGCCACCGAGTCCTGGCCGTAGGAGGGGCTCAGCCACTGCTCGTCGGCGGCGACGGTACGGATCTCACAGGTCTGCAGTACGGGGGCGACGGCATCCCGGATCCCGTCGATCGCATACAGCGCATCGACCGCCGACGACCGCGGCAGCAGATACTCCGACTGCAACTCCTCGCCGCTGCTCGGCGTGAACTGCGCCCGGAAGTGCGGCAGCCGCTCGTGCCACGGCCCCGGCACCCCGAACTGCTCCGTGCAGTTCACGGCCGGCATCCCCGGCACCGGATGCATCGCCTCGGTCGCGGGCGCGGCCCAGGAGAACGCGGCGAGCGGCTGGTCGGCGCGCCGCTTGACCCACACCTGCCGAAAACCCGGCGCACGCCAGTCGGTGAACAGGCTGACGCTGTACGCCGCCCCCATCACCGCCTCGAACGCGTCGAGGTCCAGCCCGGTGAGCGGCAGCTCGGTGAACACCCGCTGCTCCACCTCGAACGCCGGCTCCAGATCGAGAGTCAGCGCGGTGACCACGCCGAGCGCTCCCAGCGCGGTCACCGCGCCGCCGAACCGCTCCTCGCCGCGGCGTATCCGCATGCTCGTCCCGTCGGCGACGACCAGCTCCACCTCGCGCACCGCGGTGGACAGCGGCCCGTTCCCGACGCCGGAGCCGTGCGTGCCGGTCGCCACCGAACCGGCCACCGAGATGTGCGGCAGCGAGGCCATGTTGGGCAGCGCCAGTCCGTGCCGGTGCACCACCCGCGCCAGCTCCGCGTACCGGACGCCGCCGGAGACCCGTACCGTACGGGCCGCGGTGTCGACCTCGATCGTGGGCGGCAGATCGGCCAGCGACAGCAGCACCCCGTCGGGGCCCGGCTCGGCGATCTCGTTGAACGAGTGCCCGCTGCCGAGCACCCGCACCCGCGTACTGTCCGCGACCAGCGCGCGCAGCGCGTCGAGCGAGCGCGGGCGGTGGAGTTCCTTGGCGGCGTACGTGATGTTGCCCGCCCAGTTGGTCACGGCAGCGGTGTCGGTCATGCGGCGGCCCTCCCCGGTGTCACGGAACGAGGCAGTGTAACGGTCCGATAGGAAACGCTTGCTGCACGACTGTGACGGCCGGTCCGGTGACCCGGTCGGTCCGTCGTCCCGGTTCGGCCCGGCGTCCCGGTGCGTGCGGTGACCCGGTCGGTCCGGTACCCCCGGCCGTCTTGCTGCTCCGGCCGGCCTACTGCCTCGCCGCCCCGTACACCCAGCCGACCACTCGCCCCCGGCCGGCCCCCTGCCCCGAGCCACCCCGCGCCCCGTAGACCCGCGCCCCCAGACCCGCACCCCACGTGCCCGCGCCCCGCAAGCCCACCCCGCAGGATCACCCCGCCCTCAGCCCCGCCACCACCAGGTCGACCAAGCGGCGCAGGCGGCGGCGCAGGGTGTCGGGGCCGCCCTCCGAGCGGCCGATGCCCGCCGCCGCGGCGAGCAGGGTGGAGGCCGTCTCCAGCGGCTCGGGGGTGTCGGCGAGCAGCTGGGCCAGGAGGTAGACCAACTGGTCGTCCGCCGGACTCAGGCCCATCGCCTGCGCCTGGGCGACCAGCTCCTCCCGGTAGCGGGCCTCCGCGAGCCCGGCCGCCGCGTCCAGCCGCACCGCCAGCACCCCGTACACCCGGTCCGCGAGCGTCCCCTCGGCGTCGCGGGCCCGCCGCGCGGACCGCACGAGCTGGTCGGTGACCTGCTCGGCGACCGCCGCGAACACATCCTGCTTGTTGCGGAAGTACTGGTAGAGCGCCGGGCGCGAGACCCCCGCTGCCTGGGCCACCAGGTCCATCGTCGTCTGCCGGAAACCGTGCCGGCCGAACACGTCGACGGCCGCCGACACGATCTCGTCCCGCTTGCTCATTCTGACGACTCTGACGAAAACTGTCAGAAACGTCAAGGTCGCGGAGGACCCGGCTGCACACCCGCGCATGCATGGGGCATACCGTGAGGAGTCGAACGCCGCACAAGGAAACGGCGCAGGGAGGAGACACAGGATGGGCAGCCGCACCGGGCTCGTCGAGGATCTGATGGAGCGCTTCCCGCACGTGCCGCGGGAAGCGGTCTTCAAGGAGGACCTGCTGCGCGGAGGTGTGGCCTTCGACCCGTCCGCGCTCAGCGACAACGAGGGCGGCGAGGTCAAGCCGAAGTCGTACTTCATCTTCTCCTTCGACCACGGCACCCTCCCCGAGCTGGGCGAGGCCGCACTGCGCCGCCCGCCGGAGGAGATCATCCTCACCGGCGGCCCGTACGACCTGCGCCGCACGGTCGTCTCGGTGCGGGTGAACCCCGCCTCGCCGTACCGGGTCGCCGCCGACGAGGAAGGCGTGCTCGGCCTCTACCTCGACGGCAAGCGGATCGCCGACGTCGGCGTCCCGCCGATGCCCGAGTACTACCGGCACAAGCTCTCCAACGGGAAGTCCGTGATGGAGGTGGCCCCGACCATCCAGTGGGGCTACCTGATCTACCTCACCGTCTTCCGGGTCTGCCAGTACTTCGGCGCCAAGGAGGAGTGCCAGTACTGCGACATCAACCACAACTGGCGCCAGCACAAGGCCGCCGGCCGCCCCTACACCGGCGTGAAGGACGTCGAAGAGGTCCTCGAAGCCCTGGAGATCATCGACCGGTACGACACCCAGAAGGCCTCCACCGCCTACACCCTCACCGGCGGCGCCATCACCAAGACCGTCTCCGGCCGCGACGAGGCCGACTTCTACGGCCACTACGCCAAGGCCATCGAGGAGCGCTTCCCCGGCCGCTGGATCGGCAAGGTCGTCGCCCAGGCGCTGCCCAAGGCCGACGTCCAGCGCTTCAAGGACTACGGCGTGCAGATCTACCACCCCAACTACGAGGTGTGGGACGAGTACCTGTTCAAGATGTACTGCCCCGGCAAGGAGCGCTACGTCGGCCGCGACGAGTGGCACAAGCGCATCCTCGACTCGGCGGAGATCTTCGGCGCCCGCAACGTCATCCCGAACTTCGTGGCCGGCGTGGAGATGGCCGAGCCCTTCGGCTTCACCACCGTCGACGAGGCCATCGCCTCCACCACCGAGGGCCTGCGCTTCTTCATGTCGCAGGGCATCACCCCGCGCTTCACCACCTGGTGCCCCGAGCCGACGACCCCGCTCGGCAAGGCCAACCCGCAGGGCGCGCCGCTGGAGTACCACATCCGGCTGCTGGAGGCCTACCGCGCCACCATGGAGGAGTTCGGCCTGACCTCCCCGCCCGGCTACGGCCCGCCCGGCCCCGGCCGCGCCGTCTTCTCCGTCAGCTCCTTCATGGACAGCCTGCCCGCCGAGGAGAAGGCCGCCGCCGCGACCACCGTCTGAGAAGGGCGCTTGTCAGTTGTGGGGGAGCCGTGAAAGGGTCGTCCCCGCCCCCGAGGTTCCCCACAACTCCCCCCTCTCCTGTGGCGAGTTGACCTCGCACGCGCCCGCAGGAGACTCATGCCCGACCTGCCGACCCCTCAGGACGCCACCGAGGCGGCGCTGTTCACCGAGTGCTGGGACCCCGTCCTCTCCTACGCCGACCTGTGCACCTCCGGCTCCGCGGCGGCGACCCGGCTGGCCCGGGAGGCCTTCGACCGAGGGGTCCGCGAGGCCCGCGCCGCCGAGTCCGCCGCCGCGCGCACCACCGGCCGCCGCCCCGCCCGGCTGCCCCGCATCCCGCTGCTGCTGACCGCCGTCCGCACCACGGCCGCCGCCTGGGAGACCGCGGGCGAAGGGCACCTCCTCGACCCCGAGCTGCGGCTGTGGCTCACCTCCGACCAGGCCGGCCGCCACACCGGCCCCGCGGCCCGCCGCCCCCTCGCCCTGCGCGCCCTGCGCGACATGCAGGAACCCGACGCGGCGCTGCTCTGGCTGGTCGAGGCCGAGGCGCTGCCCCTGCCCGCCGCGGCCCGCCGGCTCGGCCTCGACCCGGCCGACGCCGCCGCCGAACTCACCGAAGTACGCCGCCTGTTCCGCGACCGCTGTCTGCGCGACCACCTCGACAGCCCGCTGGACGCGCCCTGCCGCAGCTACGCCCGCCTCCTCGACGCGGTCACCCGCACCCCGGTCACCGAGACCCCCGAGGACCTGTCAGCGCATCTCGCCCGCTGCGTCGGCTGCGCCGAGGCCGCCGCCTGCCTGCGGCTGCACCGCGGCGGTCTGCCCGCCGCGCTCGCCGGCGGGGTGCTCGGCTGGGGCGGCCTCGCCTACCTGGAGCGCCGCCGCCGCGCCGCGGAGGCCCGGCTTGCCGCAGGCCGCCCCGACCTCGCGGCCCACGACCCGGAGCACGACCCGCGCGAGGACGGCGCGTCCAGGGCGGGCGTGGTGCGGGGCGGGCTGCTCGTCACCGCCGTGCTGGTCTCGGCGCTGGCGCTCGCCGTCACCCTGATGCCCCTCGACGGCACCGGCGACCGCACCGCCGCCTCCGGCGACTCCTCCGACCGCCGGCCGGTACCGGTCGCCGACCCGAACCCGTCCACCCCGGCCGCGACCGCCGCCCGCCCCACGGACCCGGCGACGGGCGCCACCACCCCGACCGCGCCCCGCGGCGCGACCGGCCACACGGCGTCGGACCGGCCCGACCGCGGCGACCGCGCGGTGAGCCCCACACCCGACCCGGCCCCCGAACCCCAGGGCACCGCCACCGCAGGCGCACCCCCCGGCGGCACACCGGACCCCGCCGCCGGGTCCCCGTCCTGCCGCGTCGACTACGCCCTGGCCGGCCAGTGGCCCGACGGCTTCCAGGCCACCGTCACCGTCCACACCGACCGCGCGCTGGACGGCTGGACCGTCGGCTGGACCTTCCCCGACGGCCAGCGCGTCACCCAGATGTGGGACGCGGGCCACACCCAGGACGGCTCCCGCGTCACCGCCCGCGCCGCCGACTACAACCGGCGCGTCCCCGCCGACGGCACCCTGGCCTTCGGCTTCCTCGCCTCCTGGCAGGGCCGCAACGCACCGGCGTACGACTTCACCCTCGACGGCCGTCCCTGCCACCGGAACTGACGGCCGTACGCCCTCACGAAACGCCTGGTGAAAAAAGCGTTGACCGTGGCCCCGGGGGCCGGGCTACAGTTGCGGCGTTCCGCGGTGGCCGAACTGCCACCGCCCACGGATTCGAGTGTGTGACGAGGAGGTGTCGACCGATGGCTGTCATTGCGATGGGCGTTGCCCGCATCCAGCAGTTCATCAAGTCCACCTCCGCGGTCACCGGCTGACCTCACACCACTTCTTCCTTCCGTGCCGGGACCGCCCTTCGAAGGGCCTCTCCCTTGACCTCCACCTCGCTTTCCTCCGCCCTCGCTCCCTACGGCTGGGACGACGCCTGGGCGGACGACTTCACCCCGTACGCCTCCGAAGGGCTGCAGCCCGGCCGGGTCGTACGGGTCGACCGCGGCCAGTGCGACGTGGTCACCGCCGACGGCGTGATCCGCGCGGACACCGCGTTCGTCACCCCGCACGACCCGATGCGGGTCGTGTGCACCGGCGACTGGGTCGCCGTCGACCCCGAGGGCGGCAACCCGCGCTACGTCCGCGCCTACCTGCCGCGCCGGACCGCGTTCGTACGGTCCACCTCCTCCAAGCGGTCCGAGGGGCAGATCCTCGCGGCCAACGTCGACCACGCGATCGTCGCGGTGTCGCTCGCCGTCGAGCTGGACCTCGGCCGTATCGAACGCTTCCTGGCGCTCGCCTGGGAGTCCGGGGCGCAGCCGGTGGTCGTGCTCACCAAGGCGGACCTCGTCCCCGACCCGGCCACGCTCGGACACCTCGTCCAGGACGTGGAGACCACCGCGCCCGGCGTGCCCGTGCTCACCGTCAGCGCGCTCGACAGGGACGGGCTCGACGTGCTCACCGCCGTCCTCGGCAACGGCACGTCCGTCCTGCTCGGCCAGTCCGGCGCGGGCAAGTCCACCCTCGCCAACGCGCTCAAGGGCGAGGACGTCATGACCGTGCAGGCCGCCCGGGACGTCGACGGCAAGGGCCGGCACACCACCACCACCCGCAACCTCCTCGCCCTGCCGGCCGGCGGCGTACTGATCGACACCCCCGGCCTGCGCGGCGTCGGCCTCTACGACGCCGAGGCCGGCGTCGGACAGGTGTTCACCGAGATCGAGGAACTGGGCGCGCGGTGCCGGTTCCACGACTGCGCCCACGAGGCCGAACCCGGCTGCGCGGTGCTCGCCGCCGTCGACTCCGGTGAACTGCCGGTCCGGCGCCTGGAGAGCTACCGCAAGCTCAAGCGCGAGAACCAGTGGATCGTCGCCAAGACCGACGCGCGGCTCCGAGCGGAGATCCGCAAGGACTGGAAGCGCAAGGGCGCGGAGGGCCGCGCGGCGATGGAGGCGAAGCGAAAGGGCTGGCGCTAGCCGCCACCGCCCACTCGGGCACCCCGGCCCCGCCACTCGCTGAGTGTGCGGGGCCGGGCTGTCGGCCGTCCGGGGGCCGGGATGTCCGGGTGCCCGGTGGGCGCTCGGGTGTTCGGTGCGGGCCGGGTTGCCCGGTGGCCGGCGTGGCTGGCGTGGCTGCCTGGTCGGTGGCCGGCCGGTGGCCTCGCCGTCCGGCCGTCCGGCCGGTGAAGCGGCCGTCCTGGCGGTGGTCGGCCCGGTTGGTGGGTCGGCGCGGCGCTCGGCCGGTGGCCTGGTCGCCTGCCTGGTGACCTGGAGGACGGTCAGTGCCGGCTGTCCGGCGCCGGGCTGACTCGACCGTTCAGCCCATCGGCCCGGTCGTGTGGTCGGTGACGCGTTCGGCGGCTGGTTATTCGGGCGCCGGAACCGGTGCTGGTGCCGGTACCGGCGCCGGGCCACGGGCTCGGGTCGGCGGCCGGCCGTCCGGCGATGGGTCGACTCGACCGTTCGGCCGGTGGCCGGGTGGCCGGGTGGCCGGGTGACTCGTTCGACGGCCGGCGGTTCGGACGCCGGGAGCCGGGAGCCGGGAGCCGGGAGCCGGGAGCCGGGAGCCGGGAGCCGGGAGCCGGGAGCCGGGAGCCGGGAGCCGGGAGCCGGGAGCCGGGGACGGGCCGGGTTCGGGTACGGGCGTGGGCCGGTTCGGGTTTCGTGTCTGATTTCCGCCAGCCGGGCTGTGCGGCGTGGCGGAGACTGGACTGTGTGAGGGACGACGACAGCAGGTACGAGGCCGTGCGCAGCCGGGACGCCCGGTTCGACGGGGCGTTCTTCTTCGCCGTCGAGACCACCGGTATCTACTGCCGGCCGAGCTGCCCGGCGGTGACGCCCAAGCGGCGCAACGTACGGTTCTTCGCGACGGCCGCCGCCGCACAGGGCTCCGGGTTCCGGGCCTGCCGGCGGTGCCGGCCGGACGCCGTGCCGGGCTCGGCGGACTGGAACGCCCGGGCCGACGTCGTAGGGCGGGCCATGCGGCTGATCGGCGACGGCGTGGTCGACCGGGAGGGCGTCGCCGGACTCGCCGCGCGGCTCGGATACAGCCCCCGGCAGGTCCAGCGGCAGCTCACCGCCGAGGTCGGCGCCGGCCCGGTCGCGCTGGCCCGGGCGCAGCGGGCGCACACCGCGCGCGTGCTGCTCCAGACCACCGGCCTGCCGGTCACGCAGATCGCGTTCGCGTCCGGCTTCGCCAGCGTGCGGCAGTTCAACGACACGATCCGCGCGGTGTACGCCATGACGCCGAGCGCCCTGCGCGCCGCCGCGCCCCGCCCCGGCGGCCGTACCGCCCGCACCCAGGGCACCCCCGCCGCCGGCATCCCGCTCCGCCTCGCCCACCGCGGCCCCTACCAGGCCGGTCCCGTCTTCGACCTCCTCCAGCGGGAGGCCGTGGCGGGCGTCGAGGAGGTGACCGGACCGGCCGGCGACCGCGTCTACCGCCGTACGCTCCGGCTGCCGTACGGGACGGGGATCGTGGCCGTCGAGGAGCGGCAGGACAGCGGGCGGCCGGGCACCGGCGTCGCCCACCCCGGCGGCTGGCTCGACGCCCGGCTGCACCTCACCGACCCCCGCGATCTGACCACCGCCGTGCAGCGGCTGCGCCGGCTGTTCGACCTCGACGCCGACCCGTACGCCGTCGACGAGCGGCTCGGCGCCGACGACCGGCTGGGTCCGCTGGTCGCGGCCCGCCCGGGACTGCGGTCGCCGGGTGCCGCCGACCCGGAGGAACTGGCGGTGCGCGCCCTCGTGGGCCCGGCGGCCGAGGACCTGGTCCGCCGGTACGGCAAGGCGCTCGACGCGCCCTGCGGCACCCTCACCCACCTCTTTCCCGAACCGGCCGTCCTCGCGGAGGCCGAACCCGGCGGCCCGCTGGGCGCGCTCGCCGCCGCCCTCGCCGACGGCGCCGTACGCCTCGACCCCGGCGTGGACCGCGACGACGCGCAGGCCGGGCTGCGCGCGCTGCCCGGCCTGGACGCCGCGACCGTCGCCGTCATCCGCACCCGCGCCCTCGGCGACCCGGACGTCGCCCCGCCCGGCGCGGACACCCCCGACACCTGGCGCCCCTGGCGCTCGTACGCCGTACAACACCTGCGCGCAGCAGGGGAGTGGGAGTAGCACGTGAGCACGTACTGGACGCACCTCGACAGCCCCGTCGGCCGGCTTCTGCTGACCGCCGACCCGAGTGGTGCGCTGACCTCGCTCTCCGTGCCGGAGCAGAAGGGCGGCCGCACGGTCCAGGAGGACTGGCGGCGGGATCCCGCGCCGTTCCGGGAGGCGGCCGCGCAGCTCGCCGCGTACTTCGCCGGTGACCTCGAGGAGTTCGACCTGCCGCTGCGGTCGCACGGCACCGAGTTCCGCGAGCGGGTCTGGGCGGCCCTCCATGGCGTCCCCTACGGGGTGGTGACGACCTACGGCGAGATCGCCGCGCGGATCGGCGCGTCCCGCGCGGCCGTACGAGCCGTCGGCGGCGCGATCGGCGCCAACCCGCTGCTCATCGTCCGCCCCTGCCACCGGGTGATCGGCGCGGACGGCTCACTCACCGGGTACGCGGGCGGACTCGACCGCAAGGTCCGGCTGCTCACCCTGGAAGGGGCGCTCGTCGAGGCCGGGGCCGTGCGCTAGGCGTCCTCCAGCCCCCAGCTGTGGATCCAGCGCGGGTGGATGCGGATCAGCTCCTCGCTGAAGTGGGGGCCGAGGTCGTGCGGGCCGGTGAGCAGCTCGGCCTCGCCGCGGATCTCGATGCCGCGCACCTTCCACGGCCGGACGCTCACGATGTCGTCCACGACCAGGGACAGGCGCGGGTTGACCCCGAGGTTGCGCCACTTCTTCGTGCGGCCCATCGCATAGCCGCCGATCAGGATCGTGCCGTCGTCCTGCGGGAAGTAGCCGACGGGGTTCGCCTGCGGCTGGCCCCGGGCGTCGACGGTGGCCAGCCGCCCCAGCCGCTGTTCCTTCAGATACGCCCGCTCCGCCTCGCTGAATTCGGTCATGCCGATCAGCCAAGCACGCCACCGTGCCCGGCACATCGGCTTCGCGCTTTAGGGGGCGTCTCGCCGATCATGCCGGGCTCCCGGCGTCTGGCACCGCGCCTCGCCGCGTTGTCGTCGGTTGCCATGGCTCCGCCATGCCGCCCTCCTCCGCCTTGCGATGCACGGCACCGGACGCCGCTCGCTGATCCGGCCTGATCGACGAGGCACCCCCTAGGCCGCAAGGAGTACGGGACACGTCGGGGGCGGCGCCGCCGGGCCGGACGGACCCAGCGGCGTGACGGGCCGGACGGACCCAGCGGCGTGACGGGCCGGACGGACCCAGCCGCGTACCAGGTCGGACGGGTCGTCGGCCGGGTCGTCGGCCGGGCGGATGGGTCGTCGGCCGGGTCGGACGGGTCAGTCGGTCAGCCCCAGAACACCGCGCCCAGCCACGCGCCCATGATCAGCAGGCAGGCGAACAGCTCCGCCAGCACGCTCCACCCGCCCGACCGCATCGCCGTGCGCAACGCCGCCCGCGCCTCGCCCGCCCGGCCCAGACGCAGCCGCTCGCACAGATAGACGCCGCCCATGAAACCGGGGATCGCGCCCAGCACCGGCAACAGGAAGAACCCGAGCAGCGCGCCCGTTCCGGCGTACGCCGCCATCCGGGGCGTGGCCCCGCTCGCCTGGAGCCGACGCGGCGGCAGCGCCCAGCGCACCATCTGGGAGAGAAGCAGTGTGACCGTGGCGCCCACCAGCACCCACCAGGCGACCGGCTGCGGATCCTGAAACGCCCACCACATCACCGCGGCCCACACCAGCCACGATCCCGGCACTCCGGGCAGCAGCACTCCGCACAGCCCGAGCAGCATGACCAGGCCGACGAGCAGGAGCTCCCACACTCCCATGAGCCCAGGGTGCCGGAGCACGCGCCGACGCGCAGTCCCACAAGGTCACGGCCGCTCGCGCGCCACCCAGCCCCGCTCGTAGGCGTGCCAGCCCAGCTGGAGCCGGGTGGTCACCTTCGTCAGCTCCATCAGCCGCTTCACCCGCCGCTGCACGGTCCGCAGGCCCAGGTCCAGCTGCTTGGCGACGCTCGCGTCCGTCAGCCCGGCCAGCAGCAGCGAAATGATCTCCAGATCCGTGCCGTCGGGGCCGTCCGCGCCCTGCTCGGACACCCCGGACGCACCGAGCCGCAGCGGCAGCGCGTCCCGCCACACCGCCTCGAACAGGCCGGACAGCAGCTCCAGCAGCCCGCTGGCGTGCACCACGAGCGCGGCCGGTTCGGCGGTGGGATGGGTGAGCGGCACCAGCGCCAGCGAGCCGTCGGCGACGACCAGCTTCGTCGGCACCTGGTCCACCACCCGCACCTGCTCGTCCCGGCCCAGTGCGGCGGTCAGCTCGGTGATGCCGTGCGGCTGGTCGAGCACGGCCCGCTCGACCACCACGCGGTAGCGCACCCCGCGGGCGGACGCCTGCTCCTCCGCGTCGTTGTCCATGCCGGTCACCGCCACCGGGTCGCCGGTGACCAGCGCGCACACCTCCTCGCTCGCCCCCAGCTGCAACTGGAGGAACCGCTGGGTGACCGCGGCCGCGCCGATCACCACCTCGACCAGGTCGTGCACGGCCGGTTCGGAGGCCGCCGCCCGGTACTCCTCCGCCAGCAGCGCCGCCGCCAGCTCCGCCTTCTCCAGCTCGTGCCGCTGCTGGGTGAGCAGCGCGCCGAGCGCGACCCCCGGCGGGGCGGCCACCCAGCGGCCGGGGCGGGCCGAGGACTGGGCGGCGAGGCCGTGCCGCTCCAGCCGGCGCAGCGCCCGCTCGGTCTCCTGCTCGCCGAGCGTCAGCCGCCGCGCCAGGTCGGGCACGTCGGCGGCGCCCACCGCGACCAGCGCGCGGTACGCCGACTCGTGCGTCTCGTCCAGCCCTATCGCTGCCAGCACCGGCCTGCCCCTCCCCGACGATCGGTCCCGCGGTGTCCGCGTGTGGCGGAAAGCGGCCACGGCGCAAACCCGCCGCCGGACATCATCGCCGTACGCCCACAGCCTCTGCCAAGGTGGGGTCACCGGCGCCGACGGGCCCGGGTCACATGCTGTCGCCGGGCGGCTCTCCCGCGGGGGGTGGAGTCGTCCGGCGACCACCATCTCCCCGTGCTCGTACCGCTGTTCGAGGTGTGATCGCGTACGGGATTTTCCCGATGCCCCGTTTTCCTCCGGCCCGCGCGGTGGACAATGAAGGGCATGAGTCAGCAGGGGGGAAGGCCCACCGGTCACTCCGACGACTGGTGGGGGCAGTTGTACGACGACTCCACCGAGGACACGGGGCCCACGCTCACGCCCGACTCGGTGGACGACCGGTTCGCCTCCGCGTCCGGAGCGGTCACCGACGGGCCGCCCTCACCGCCACCTCGTGTACCGGCCCCCCGGAGCGGCTTCACCCCACGAGAGCCGCGAGACCAAGAGCCCCGGCCCCCGTCTACATCCCCCGAGCCGGAACGCCGGGCGACACCACCACCGGGCACGGACCGGCCGGGCACGGACCGGTCGGGCACGGACCGGTTGGCTACGGGCCGGCCGGTTACGGAGGCCGGGACGCCGACAGCCCCGAACGGGCAGGCTCCCGGCACCGGCACGGCTCCCCGCACCGGCCCTTCGGAGCCCCCGGTGCCCGGACCACAGGCAGCCGCCGCGCCCCCGCCCGTGTCCCCGCCCCCGGAGCCCGCCGTCCCGCCGTCGCCGGGATCGCCGGTCCGTCCAGCCGACCCGAGGGAGCGGACTGTGGGTGAAGTGCCGCCCGGCGCGAGGCCGCCGGAACCTCCCGCCCGGCCACCTGCGCCGGCGCCGACCGGATCCGCCGACGCATCGCCGGGCGCGGGGCCGGTCGGACCTCCGGACGTGCCGCCCGTCGCGGTACCCCCTGGCCCCCCGGACGTGCCGCCCGTCGCGGCACCCCCTGGCCCCCCGGACGTGCCGCCCGCCGCGCCTCCGCCCAGTTCGCTCCCGCCGGAGTTCGCCGCGGCCCGTCCCGACCCGGGGACGCCAGGCGCCGCGGCCCCTCCGCCCGGCCCGCCGCCGCTTCCCGGCGTGGCTCCGGCCGACCCGCGGTCGGGCCCCGTACCCGCTCCGATCGGCGCGCCGCCGGGCCCCGTGCCCCCTCCGCCCGGCCCACCGCCGATCCCCGCCGAACCTCCCTCCGGACCCCAGCCGCAGCCCGCCACCCCGCCGCTTCCCGGCGCGCCCCACGGGCCCACCGTGTCGGTCACGGGGCGTGGTGTGCCGCTGGTGCCGGAGGGGGCGCCCGGGGAGGCGGGGTCCGGCCGGTGGGGCGGGGCCGTGCCGGCGCCCTCGCTCGTCCATGTCGGGTCCGGTCCGCCGACCTACGATCCGGAGCCGACCGCCCTGCCCGTCGCGGATCCGGAGGCGCTCGGCGAGCTCGTCCCGGACACCGTTCTCGACGGCGCCCGCTACGGCACCTGCACCCTGCGCGCGGTGTCGTTGCGTGGCGACTCCGCGCGGTACCGGGGTGAGCCGCGCCGGGACTCGTTGCTCACCGCCCGGTTCGGCAGCGGCGAGCAGGCGCTGGTGCTGGTGGCGATGGCCACCGGCGCACGGGCCACGCCGGGCGCGCATCTGGCCGCCGCCGAGCTGTGCCGGTGGATCGGCAGGGCCGTGGGCCGCAGCCATCCGCGGCTGGTCGAGGACATCCGCGCCGGCCGCCGCGGCGATCTGAAGTCCGGCCTGCACCGCCTCACCGACCGCAGCCTCGGCGGACTCCGCGCGGGCGCCGCCGAACAGGGCCTGCGACCCGAGGAGTACGCGGCCACCCTGCGCTGTCTCCTCCTCCCCGCCGACCCCGCCTGCCGTACGCGGATCTTCTTCGGCGTCGGCACGGGCGGGCTGCTGCGGCTGCGCGACGGCGCCTGGCACGACATCGAACCGAAGGTCACCGACGCCACCGGCGAGCCCGTCGTCGGCTTCGGCTCACCGCCCGCCGAGACGCCGGAGGGCGACCGGCTCACCATGGACCTGGGCATCCCCACACCGCCGAGCCCCTACGAGCCGCCGCCCGAGCCGCCCCGCGAACCCTTCCGCTTCCGGGCCTCCATCGCCCGACCGGGTGACGTCCTGCTGATGTGCACCGCCGGTCTGGCCGAGCCACTGCGCGGCGAACCGGAGTTCCCGGCCCATCTGACCGAGCGGTGGTCACACCCGGAACCACCGGGCCTGGCCGCGTTCCTCGCCGACGTCCAGGTACGGGTGAAGGGGTACGCCGACGACCGTACGGCGGCGGCCGTTTGGGAGGCGTAACCGCGCACCTTGTGGATTCATGGACCAAGGAGCCGCACCAGCCGCACCAGCGGTGCCGTCGAGCGAAGGGGCGCAGGGTCCATGGCCAAGCAGAACGTCGCCGAGCAGTTCGTCGACATCCTCGCCCGTGCCGGAGTGAAACGGATGTACGGCGTCGTGGGGGACAGCCTCAACCCCGTCGTCGACGCCGTCCGCCGCAACTCCGCCATCGACTGGATCCACGTCCGGCACGAGGAGACCGCCGCCTTCGCCGCCGGGGCCGAGGCACAGATCACCGGGAAGCTGACGGCCTGCGCGGGCTCCTGCGGCCCCGGCAACCTGCATCTGATCAACGGCCTGTACGACGCCCACCGCTCCATGGCCCCGGTCCTCGCCCTCGCCTCGCAGATCCCGTCCAGCGAGATCGGCCTCGGCTACTTCCAGGAGACCCACCCGGACCGGCTGTTCCAGGAGTGCAGCCACTACTGCGAGCTGATCTCCAGCCCGCGGCAGATGCCCCGGCTGCTGCACACCGCCATCCAGAACGCGGTCGGCCGCTCCGGCGTCAGCGTCGTCTCGCTGCCCGGAGACATCGCCGCCGAACCGGCCCCCACCCAGACCGCCGGGACCGCCCTGGTCACCGCCCGGCCGACGGTCCGCCCCGGCGACGAGGAGATCGACCGGCTGGTCCGGCTGATCGACGCGGCCGACAAGGTCACCCTGTTCTGCGGCAGCGGCACCGCGGGCGCGCACGCCGAGGTGATGGAGTTCGCGGAGAAGATCAAGTCCCCGGTGGGACACGCCCTGCGCGGCAAGGAACACATCCAGTACGACAATCCGTTCGACGTCGGGATGAGCGGGCTGCTCGGCTACGGCGCCGCCTACGAGGCCACCCACGAGTGCGACCTGCTGCTCCTGCTCGGCACCGACTTCCCGTACAACGCCTTCCTGCCGGACGACGTCGCCATCGCCCAGGTCGACGTACGCCCCGAGCACCTCGGCCGCCGGTCCCGGCTGGACCTCGCCGTGTGGGGCGATGTGAGGGAGACGCTGCGCTGTGTCATCCCGCGCGTGAGGACGAAGACCGATCGCCGCTTCCTCGACAAGATGCTCAAGAAGCACGCGGACGCGCTGGAGGGCGTCGTCAAGGCGTACACCCGCAAGGTCGACAAACACGTCCCGATCCACCCCGAGTACGTGGCCGCCGTCCTCGACGAGGTCGCCGCCGACGACGCGGTCTTCACCGTCGACACCGGTATGTGCAACGTCTGGGCGGCCCGCTACATCTCACCCAACGGCCGCCGCCGCGTCATCGGTTCCTTCTCGCACGGCTCGATGGCGAACGCCCTGCCGATGGCGATCGGCGCCCAGTTCACCGACCGCCGCCGCCAGGTGGTGTCGATGTCCGGCGACGGCGGATTCTCCATGCTGATGGGCGACTTCCTCACGCTCGTCCAGTACGACCTGCCGGTGAAGGTCGTGCTCTTCGACAACTCCTCGCTGGGCATGGTGGAACTGGAGATGCTGGTCGCCGGACTGCCCTCCTACGGCACCACCAACAGCAACCCCGACTTCGCCGCCGTCGCCCGTGCCTGCGGCGCCTACGGCGTCCGGGTCGAGAAGCCCAAGCAGCTCGCCGGCGCTCTCAAGGACGCCTTCCGGCACAAAGGGCCGGCTCTGGTCGACGTCGTCACCGACCCCAACGCGCTCTCCATCCCACCGAAGATCAAGGCCGAGATGGTGACCGGATTCGCGCTCTCCGCCTCCAAGATCGTGCTCGACGGCGGTGTCGGCCGCATGCTCCAGATGGCCCGCTCCAACCTGCGCAACGTGCCGCGGCCCTAGGGGGCGTCTCGTCGATCATGCCGGGCTCCCGGCGCCTGGCACCGCGCCTCGCCGCGTTGTCGTCGGTTGCCATGGCTCCGCCATGCCGCCCT
>NZ_JBEPAL010000053.1:0-57657 GCF_040298625.1 Streptomyces sp. NPDC001532 | reverse complement strand
CCATGGCTCCGCCATGCCGCCCTCCTCCGCCTTGCGATGCACGGCACCAGACGCCGCTCGCTGATCCGGCCTGATCGACGAGACACCCCCTAGGGGCCTCACGGGCCCGGGATGGGGGACGCCCGCGGCTATATGGGGGTCCGGCCCCCCAGGACGCGGACACCGGCGGCGGGACTCTGCGGGCCCGGCACCGATGTGTGACGGGCACCCACCGGTGGATCATCGAGCCGACCGACCAACTCCCGCCCCCCACGGAGGTTCGCTCGATGCCGCGTCCGTCCGCGCAGCCCGCAGCGTCACCCGGCACGCTCCGGTTCTCCGTCCTCGGCCCGCTCGCCGTGCACCGGGACGACCGGGCGCTGCCCCTCGGCCCGTTGAAGCAGCGCGTCGTGCTGGCGACGCTGCTCGCGTCCGCCAACAGCCCGGTGTCCGTGGACGCGTTGACCGACGCGGTCTGGCCGCAGGAGCCCCCGCGGACCGCCCGCAAGAACCTCCAGGTGTACGTCAGCGCCCTGCGCGCGCTGCTCGCCGACGACGACCCGGACCGGCCGCGGCTCACCCACACCTGCGGCGGATACGTCCTGCGGGTGGCCGACGACGAGCTCGACGCCCTGCGGTTCCGCTCGCTGGTGCGGGCCGCCGAGGGACAGCCGCCCCGCCCGGCCGCCCGGCTGCTGCGGCAGGCCCTCGACCTGTGGCAGGGGCCGCCGCTCGGCGACGACCTGCGGCAGTCCCCGCGGCTCGCCGAGGAGGCCGAGCGGCTGGAACTGCGCCGGCTGACCGCGTACGAGAGCTGGGCGGAGGCGGAACTCGCGCTGGGCGGCGCGGCGGCGGCGGTCGAGGGGCTGCGCGACATGGCGGAGCGGCACCCGCTGCGGGAGCGGCTGCGGTCCGCCTGGATGTGCGCGCTGAACCAGGCCGGCCGGCAGGCCGAGGCGCTCGCCGTGTACGACGACTACCGGCAGCTCCTCGCCCGGGAGCTGGGCCTGGAGCCGAGCGGCGCCATGGCGGCCCGCTACCGGGCGATCCTCGCGGGTGACGACCGGTCCGGTCCGGCCGCGTCCGCCGCGCCCGCCGCGGCCGGACCGCGGATCGCGCCGGCCGCGCTGCCGCCCGACCTCGTCGACCTCACCGGCCACGGCGAGGAACTGCGCGATCTGCTGGACCTGTGGGAGGACGACGCCGCCGCCGGTGTCGCGCTGCTGTCCGGCCCCGCCGGAGCCGGGAAGACCACCCTGGCGGTGCGGGCCGCCCACCTGCTCGGCGACCGCTTCACCGACGGACGGTTCCTCGTCTCCCTGCGGGACGCCGACGGCGCGGCCCGCCCGCTGCCCGCCGTCCTCGCGGAGCTCGCCGAACGGACCGGCCGAGCGGGACTGTCGGGGCCGGAGGCGTGGCGGGAGTGGCTGGCGGACCACCGCGTGCTGGTCGTCCTGGACGACGTGCCCGAGGAAGGCGCCGTACGGCCGCTGCTCCCGAGCGGTGGACAGGGCAGAGTGCTGCTCACGGCCCGCGGCCAGCTCGGCGGTCTGGCGCCCGTGCACCGGATCCCGGTACCGCCGCTCGGCACCGCGGAGGCCCTGCAACTGCTCGCCGGGCTGGTCGGCCGCGGCCGGGTGCGGGCCGACCGGGAGGCCGCGCTGCGGATCGTGCGCGCCTGCGGCGGATCGCCGCTGGCGGTGCGGGTGAGCGGGATGCGGCTCGCCGTGCTGCGCCATGTGCCGCTGCGGGAGTTCGCGGACCGGCTCACCGACCCCGCCGGCGCGCTGGACGAACTGACCTCGGGCGACGTGTCCGTACGACGCTGGCTGGCCCGCGGCTGGGAGGCGCTGCCGAGGGAGTGCGGCCGGTACGCGGGACGGCTGGCCGCGGGCACCGGCGACGGCCCCTTCGGCCTCACCGAGGCCGCCGAGGCCCTGGGCTGCGACGAGCGGCACGCCGTACGGGTGGTGGAGGCGCTCATCGACGCCGGGATGGTGACCTCACCCGGCGGCGAGGTCACCGCCCACGCGGCCCAGTACGAACTCCCGCACCTGATACGCCTCTACGCCCGCGGCACCCGCGCCGGTACTCCGGTACTGGCCTCCGGCTGAGCGGCCCCGCCGCCGCGGACCGCCGCTCGCGCCGGGCCGGCGGGGCGCGCGCCTGTCACGCCGGCGCCGGACCAGGACGCTCCGGCGCCGGAAGGCCCACGTGGGACGCCAGGAAGGCCAGGCACTCCGCCTGGAGGGCCTCCGCGCGGGAGGCGGAGCGGTCGGCGTGGCCGACGCCCCGCTCCAGCCGGAGCAGGACCGGTCCGGGGCCGGTGGAGGCGTGCTGGAGGGCGGCGCACATCTTGCGGGCGTGCAGCGGATCGGTGCGGGTGTCGCCGTCGGCGGCGCTCAGCAGCACCGCCGGGTACGCGGTCCCGGGAACGACCCGGTGGTAGGGCGAGTAGCCGAACAGCGTCGGCAGCAGTTCGGGATCGCGCGCGCTGCCGTACTCCGGTGTCCAGCTCGGCCCGAGCCCCGACAGCTCGTAGCGGACCATGTCCAGCAGCGGCGACATGCACACCACGGCGGCGTACTTCTCCGGCTGCTGGGTCAGGGCCGCGCCGACCAGCAGACCGCCGTTGGAGCCGCCCATGATCGCGAGCCGGCCCGGCTCGGCCCAGCCCGCCGCGATCAGCCGGTCGGCGGCGGCGGCGAAGTCGTCGAAGGTGTTCTGCTTGTGCCTGCCGCTGCCCGCCCGGTGCCAGGCCTCGCCCTCCTCCCCGCCGCCGCGCAGCCCCGCCCACGCGAACACCCCGCCGGCCCTGACCCAGGCGAGGACCTGGGCGCGGTAGCGCGGTGACATCGTCCGGCCGAAGCCGCCGTAACCGGTGAGCAGCGTCGGGCGCGGCACGTCCGGGCGGCCGGTGGGGGAGATCACGAACATCCGCACCGTCGTGCCGTCCCGCGACGGGAAGGAGATCTGGCGGGTGATCGCGCCGCCGACCGCCGCCGCGTCCGGGGCGTCGCGCTCCCAGCGCGTGACGCGGCCGGTGCGGGCGTCGAAGCGGAGCACCCGCGGCGGTGTGACGAAGTCGGTGTAGGCGAAGAAGGCCTCGTGGCTGCCGGGCGGTCCGGCCGTGAAGTCACCGACCGCGCCGGTGCCGGGCAGCGGGACCGTGCCGACCTGCCGGCCCTCGACCAGGTCGTGCACGGTCACCTCGGCGACGGTGTCGCGGGTCCAGGCGGCCAAGCCGAGCGGATGCTTCAGTTCCGGTCCTGACAGCACCACGAGATGGGTGAGCACCGCGCCGGGCCGTTCCGGGACCACCTCGCGCCAGGCGTCGGCGCCCAGGTGCAGCTCGGCCGGCCGGCAGGCGACGACCCGGCCGCGGGCGGCGTCGCGGTCGGTGCGCAGCCACACCCAGTCCCGGGGGCCGGTACCGGGCACCGCGTGCAGCCGGGTGGCGGCCGTCATGCCCTCCTGGACCGGCCGCAGCAGCGGGCGGTCGAGCGGCCCGGCCCACAGGTCGGCCAGGTAGAGGTCGGTGCCGCGGCCCGTGCCGAGGGTGGCCGTGACACCGAGCCAGCGGCCGTCCGCCGTCACGGAGACGCTGTAGAACTGCGTCTTGTCCCGCCCCTCGCCGAAGACCACGGCGTCCGTCTCGGGTGCCGTCCCGACCCGGTGCAGACGGACCCGGCGGTGGTAGCGCTCCTCGCCGGGGTGCAGCCGCGGGTCCAGGTGCCGCACGTAGTAGAACGCCGCGCCGCCGGGCAGCCAGGCCACCGACGACCTGCGCACCCGGTCCACCGGCCCGTCGACGATCTCGCCGGTGGTCACGTCGATCACCCGCAGCAGCGAGTCCTCCGTGCCGTTGCGGGACAGCTGGAAGGCCAGCAGCTCGCCCTCGAGCGAGGGCTCCCAGGCGTCGAGCACGGTACGGCCGGACGGATCCAGCGCGCCCGGGTCCACCAGCACCCGCTCCGCCGTGTCCGTCCCGGCGTCCGCCACCACGAGCACCGGATGTTCCTGGCCGGCGTCCTGCCGCAGCCAGAAGACCCTGCCGCCGCGGACCTCGGGCGATCTGGCGCGGTCGACGGCGTTGAGTGCCGCCACCTCCGCCCGCCACCGCTCCAGACCGGGCCAGGTCGCCCGCTCCGCCTCGTACAGGGCCTGCTGCTCGGCGCTCCAGCGGACCGTCGAAGGGGCCTCGGCGTCCTCCAGACCGCGGTACGGGTCGGGGACGCGCAGCCCGTGCAGTTCTTCGACGACGTCCTGCCGCTCCGCGTGGGGGTACCGGCGCCGGGCCGGTCGGGCGTCGGGGTTCACTGGTCGCTCCCTCATTCGTCCGGGCGTCGCAGATCGGTGGCGCGGTCGGTGACACGTCCCGTGGCGCGGTCGGTGGCGCGGTCGCTGGCCCGGGCGGCCGGTTCCTCGCCGTCGCCGTGCGCGACGACCTCGGCACCGCGGTCGCCGGCCGGCTGCGGACGCGGGGTCGCGGCGGCGGGCTCCCCGGCGGTCCTCCTGCCGGGCAGAGCGGCCCAGGCGAAGACGCCGGACAGCACGACGATCACCCCGGACAGCGCGAAGACGGTGTCGACGGGGCCGAACCGCACACCGCCGACCGAGCCCGTGAGGTCCCGCAGCACGGAACCGGCGAGCCAGCCGGACAGGACCGCGGACAGCATCGACGCCAGCTTCGTCACCGGATAGAACACGGCCATCACCCGGCCCCGGTACTCCTGCGGCGCCGCGGCGAGCAGCAGCGGTGACATCGCGGTGTTCAGCACGGTCAGCGGAACGGTGAAGACGAAGAGCAGCGCGACACCCCCGAGGAAGCCGGACTGCCGCGAGTAGACGACCAGCAGGACGCCGCTCACCAGCAGGCTGATCCAGGTGGTGCGGCGCGCCCCGAGCCACTGCACCACCCGCCCCGCGCACAGCGCGCCGGTGATGCCGCCCACCCCCATGGCCATACCGATGTATCCGTACAAATGGGCGTCCGCGTGCAGGTTGTCGGTGGTGAAGAAGACGTTGAGGGTGTTCAGCGCGCCGATCCCGAACTGCCCGATGACGGCGAGCAGCAGCAGCGCGACCAGGAACCTGCTGCGCACGAAGAAGCGCAGACCGTCGGTGAACTCCCGCCGCAGGTTCTTCCGCCGCCGCCCGGTGGCCTCGGGCGCGTCCGTGCTCTGCGGCCGTACGCCGATGGAGCGGATCGCGATGTACGACACGGCGTACGACAGCCCGTTGAAGAGCAGCGCCCACTGGAGGCCGGCGGTGAACAGCAGCGGCGCGGCCAGGGGCGGTCCGATGATCCAGGCCGTCTCGCCGGTCGCCTGGGCGATGCCGGCCGCCCGCGCCCGGTCCGCCTCGCCGGTCACCAGGTCCGCGAGGATCGCGAAGCGCGCCGGGGAGAAGAACTGGCCGGCGGCGTGCAGCAGCAGCACGGTCGCGTAGGCGAGGGCGAGCCAGACCGCCACCGGGAGGGCGCCGGCCGGCAGGAACGTGACGGCGGTCAGCGCGATCACGAGCCCGCCGCGCAGCACCTCGGTGCGCAGCATCGTGCGGCGCTTGTCCCAGCGGTCGACGAAGACCCCGGCGAGCGGGCCGATGACCAGCACGGCGGCGCTCGACGCCATCAGGATGCCGCTGACCGCCACCGGCGCCCACGCCTCGTCCTTCGCCAGCACGGTGGCCACCCACAGCACCAGCGTGGTGCTGAACACGGCGTCGCCGACGGAGGAGACGGCCTGGCCGAACCAGAGCCGGGTGTAGTCGCGGTTGATCAGGGTCAGACGCGGTACCGGCCGGCGCGACACCGGTGGACGCGCCGTCATGACGGCCTCGCCGACGTGACGACCAGCGCCATCAGGGCGGTCACCAGGGTCGTGTGGTACGCCTTCGCGAAGAACTCCGCGGGCGAGGCGGACGGGGACGCCGCGAGCGCCGCCGACCGTCCCGGGATCGCGCCGTCGGGCCGCTGCGCCCGCACCAGGCACTCCAGGGCCTCGGCTCCCGAGGGCGTGCGCCACGGCTCGCAGCCCAGGACGAACTGGGCGAGGACGAGCTCCGCGGCCAGGTCCCACCGGTCGTGCCGCGAGCTGTGGCGCAGCATCCGGTCGACCAGGTCCCGTGCGTGCGCCAGATCGCCGCCGGTCAGGTCGGGAGCGGTCCGGCCGAAGTCGCCGAGGTAGAAGGCGGTGTGCGTCAGGGCGTACGCCTGCGGGGTGGTGAGCGGCGCGCCGTCCGCGGGCGCCCCGTCGTCCCCGGGCCCGGCGGCCCGGAAGGCGACCAGCGGGCTGTAGGGGACGAGCGCGGCGTACGGCTCGATGGCGTGGCGGACACCGGCCTTGTCGGCGTAGTGGCGGATCTCGATGCGCTGGTACGGCGACTTCCCGCGCGGCGAGAGGAAGTCGGAGCCCAGCGAGGCGAGCGCGGCCCGGCACAGGGTGTCGTCGATCCCGTCGGGGGCCAGCGCGGCGTAGATCAGCCGGTAGGTGGCGGCATAGGCGGGGGTCTCGTCGAAGAGCCGGGGGAACTCCGGGTCCTGCCAGACCTTCCGGATCAGGGCCGTCGCCTCGTGCAGCGCCTCCGGCGCGCCGTCCGCGCGGGCCGCGCAGTGGCAGAGCAGCGCCAGCTCCAGCGCGGCCTTCGCCCTGCCGTGCGTGGCCGGCCGGGCGCTCGCCGGGAACGGGTCGAAGTGGTCCAGGTTCCGCCCGAGCCAGCCGAGCGCGCCGGCGGACAGCCGCTGAAGAGGTGAGGCCATCGCTACAGGCGCCCCGTCTCGTCCAGGTGGTCGAGCAGGGCCGTGTCGACGGTGTCGCGGAACCGGGCGAGGGTGAGCGCGTCCTCGTCGTAGCGGTAGAGGTCCTGGCAGGCGATCCAGCGGTCGCGGGTGGCCGCGCCGGGCAGGTAGCCGTCGGTGACCGTGCCGACCTCCCAGTCCGGTTTGCCCGCGGTCTCCCAGCAGCTCGCGAGGGTGCCGTCCGCGCTCACCACCGCGCCGTAGCGGCCGTCGGTGTGACCGCAGGTGACGCAGGTCTTGCGGGCTCCGGGACGGCTCACGGTGAAGCCGAGGCCGAGCGCCCGGCGCTGCCATCGGGTGAAGGCGGCAGCGAGCTCGCCGGTGTGCAGCAGGCTGTTGGCGTAGCCGACGCCCACGTCCCCGATCCGGGCGAAGTAGAGCGTGCAGCGCGCCGGGTCCAGCGCGCCCGCGAGCCGGTCGATCAGCGCGTCGACACCGTGGAAGGTCTCCTGGGAGACGTTCACCCGCAGCGTCCACCGGAGCGGCGACACCTCGGAGGCCTTGACGATATTGCCGATGATCTTGTCGAAGGTGCCGGAGCCGTCCGCCCGGCCGATCCGGATGCGGTCGTGGTCGGCGCGGTCGCCGTCGAAGGTGACCTGGACGGACGTCAGTCCGAGCTCGGCCAGCCGGCGTGCCAGGGCCGGGGTGAGCAGCGTGGCGTTGGAGATCATCCAGGCGGAGGTGCGCGCGATGTCCGCGGATCGCTCCAGCAGTTCCAGGCAGCCGCGCGGGTTGAGCAGCGGCTCCCCGCCGAACAGCAGGATCCGCAGCTCGTCCAGGCCGACGGCGGCCATCTGCCGCCGGGTGAAGCCGAGGACCGAGGTGATCGTCTCGGAGGTGAGGCGGGTGCGGGCGATCCGGGGCGGCCGGCTGCCGCCCGCCGCGTCCTGCGCGGTGTTCTGGAAGCAGTACCCGCAGCCGAGGTTGCAGTGGGTGCTGGTGAGGACGGTCAGGGCGTAGGCGCGGTCGCGGGGCGGGGTGAACATGCCGCTCTCCCGCAGCCGCTGCTCGGCCTCGGGGCGCAGGGTCCCGTCGGCGGTGACGTGCCGGCCGCCGAGGCGGGCCACTCCGCCCGGTCCGAGGAACCACCAGTTCCGCTCGCCCCGCAGGAGCCGCGCGCCGGAGGGCAGCCGGTCACCCGGCGCGGCCGTGGAACCCGTGGGCCCGGCGCCGACCGTCGGACCGAGGCTCACCGCTCGGGCGGTGCTCACGGCTTGGCCGGTGTCCACCGCTTGGCCGAGGCTCGCGGCTTGCCCGGTGTTCGCCGCCTGGCCGAGGTTAGCGGCTTGCCCGGTGTTCGCCGCCTGGCCGAGGCTCACTGCCTGATCGATGCTCATCGTGCCTCCCGCACTGCCGCCGTCGCCGCAGTAGCCGTCGCCGCAGTAGCCGTAGCCGTAGCCGTAGCCGTCGTCGTCGTTGCCGTCGCCACCGCCGTCGCTCCCGCCTCGGACAGCCCGCGGGTCCGGCCGCTCGTGACGATCAGCGTCGCCAGCGCGGTGACGAGGGTCGCCTGGTAGGACTTGCGGAAGAACTCCACCGGCGAGGCGTCGGCCGGAGCCCGCCGGGTGACGGACCGTCCGGGGATCGCGCCCTCGGCCGACTGGACCTCGGCGAGCATCCGCAGGCCCGCCTGCCCGGAGGGGGTCTCCAGCGGATCCGCGCCCAGGCAGTGCTGGGCGAGCACGAGCTTTCCGACGAGGTCCCATTCGCCGAGCCCCGCGCAGTGGTCGGTGAGCCGTTCCACGACGTCCAGCGCCTGCTTCCGGGCCTCCTCGGACAGGCCGGGATCGCGCAGACCGAAGTCGCTGAGGTAGAAGACGGTGTGTGTGACCACGCAGACGTCCAGGTCGGCGACGGGCGACATGCCCGCCCGGGCCAGGAGGCTCGCCGCGTACAGCTCCCGGTAGGAGGCGAACCGGTGCTCCGCGCCCGCGAGATCGGCGTAGAACCGGGCCTCCAGATGGAGGTACGGCGGCTTGCGGCGCGGGGCCAGATAGCCGTCGGACGCCAGCCGCGCCGACACCGCGCGCGGCGCGTCGGTGCCGGCCCCGGCCGGGGCCAGCGCCGCGTACATCAGCTCGAACTGGCGGGCGTATCGCGGGTCGAGGGTCAGCAGCCGCGGGAACTCCGGTCGCCGCCAGGCCCGTTCCACCACGGCGGTGATCGCGTTCAGGCCGTCGTCCGGGGGCCCGGTCAGCGCCCAGTAGCGGCGGAGCAGGGCCAGTTGCAGCAGGGCCTTGACCCGCGGGGTCACCGGCAGCTCGGCGTGGCCCGCCGGGGAGTCGAGGTAGGCCGCGTTCCGCCCCGTCCAGTGCCGCGCGCCCGCGGACAGACTCGTCACGGCCTCACCAAGGCCGGGTGATCGCGTACTCATGGTCCTCCTTCGGGGTCGCGGATGCCTGGGCCACCCGCTCGACGATGTCGGCCGCGCGCGCCGCGCCGTCCACCGCGGCCAGCCGGTCGCCGAGCGCACGGGCGCGGGCCCGCAGGCCCTCGTCGTGCCACACCGACTCCAGGGGCGCCGCCGGCTCCGCGGACGGCGTCCTCGGGACGCGCACGGCCACGCCGGCCCGTACGCAGGCACCGGTGAGCAGCGGCTGCTCGGAGCCGTTGGGCGACAGCGCCAGCGGGCGGCCGCGCAGCAGCGCGGACAGCACCGGGGCGGAGGTGCCGTTGGCCAGCACCATCCCGGCCAGGTCGACGAGCGGCCCCATCCACGGCTTGCGGACCAGCAGGATGTCGGCGCCCGGAGCGGGCCGCGGATCGGTGGACCGGCCCTGTTCGACGACGGCCTGGAACGGGCCGCCGGTGAACATCCTGTTGAGCCTGGGCCACAGGCTGCCGCCCTCGAAGAAGCGGCCCAGATGGACGTAGACGACGGGTTTGCCGGAGCGCGCCAGCCGGTCCCGGACCGCCGCCAGCTCCGCCGGGTCGGGCGCTGGTTCCCAGGCGAGCGGCCCCACGTGCCGTACCCGGCCGGGGAGTTCCGCGCCCGGGTACTCCAGCGCCGGGTCGCCGCGCAGCAGCAGCGCGTCACCCAGCAGCGGGCTGTCGGTCCACCGCGAGGCACGCCCCGCGAGGCCCGCCTCCTCGCGCGCGGCGGCGTGGAGCATCCGGCAGTCGAGGGTCCGGCTCTGCCGGGTCCGGCCGAGGTGCGGCTCGTCGTCACCGCCCGCCCGGTAGTCCCACAGATGGACCGAGAGCCCGATCACCACCACCGGGATGTCCAGGGCCTCGGCGGCGATCAGTGCGCCGTTGCACAGCACCGAGGTGAGCAGCAGATCGGCCCGGGTGTCCCGGGCCGCCCGCAGGACCGCCCGGTACTGCGCGAGCCCGGTCTTCCCCCACCAGGTGGCGGAGAACGCCCGTCGCCCGCCGAAGTCCTCCGCCGCCGCGAACGGCAGTCCGGCCTCGGCCACGACGGGAGCGGCGGTGGACCGGCCCAGCACACTGACGTGGTGACCCCGCTGCCGCAGCGCCCGCCCGGCCGCGAGAGCCGGGTAGAGGTAGCCGCCGTCGCTCAGCGGGCAGACCAGGATGTTCACGGCGTGCGGGCTCCCTCGGGCGTCACGGGCGGTGTGGCACCGGTGGTGCCGGGGACGGCCGCGGGCCCCCGGTCCCGGCACGAGGTGCCGGGAACCGGGCGGCCCGCGCGGTGCTCAGGGCGAGTCGCCCTCGCGTCAGGAGAGGTCGCTGGAGTTGTTGACGATGCAGCCCGCCTCGGCCTCCTCGTCCTCGCTGTGCGCGACGACCTCGATGTCCTCGTTGTCCTCGATCGGCTGCGGGTTCGTGTTCTCGGACATGCACGTCCTCCTCGGTTGACGGCGTCGCTGCGCCGGCTGAGAAGGAACGTACGGACCCGCGGTATACGAACGCCTGGCCGACGGTTCGACGCCGGTATACGGCGACTACGCGGCCCCGAGACCGGCCCCGCCGCCCGGCCGCGCGCTCCGCCCCCGTCCCCGGCGGTCCGCCCGGCACCCGAACGCACCGGCCACGACCTGGGACTTAACCGATCGCCAGGCGTTCGTGAACCGGAACCGTGCCGCTCCGGGACACGCTGACGCCCTTGCCGTGCGCGCGGCACGAGCACCGAGGAACAGAGGAACAGAGGAACCGAGGAGGAGACGTGGACCTTGCGGAGCTCATCGGCCTGCGGCCGGTCCCCTGCGGCGGCCTCCTGGTGGCGCTCACCCGCCGCTGCCCCATGAGCTGCGCCCACTGCTCCACCGGCTCCTCCATGACGGTGTCCGAGCGGCCCGACCCGGAGCATCTGCTGCGCTTCGTCGGCTCGTTCGGCGCCGAGGACCGCCCCGAGGTGGTCATGCTGACCGGCGGCGAACCGCTGCTGCTGCCCGGACTCGCCGCCCGCCTCGCCGGCCTCGCTCGCGCACACGGCTCCAAGGTGGCCCTGCTCAGCGGGATGTTCTTCGCCCGCGACGGCCGCGTCCCGGACCGCATCATGCGCGCGATCACCGCCCTCGACCACTTCTCGGCGAGCATGGACGTCCACCACGAGCGCGAGGTCCCGCGCACCGGGGTGCTGCGCGCCCTGCGGGCCGTGCTCGACGCCGGCGTCCCCGCCAGCGTCCACCTCACCGGGACCGGACCCGACGACCCGTACCTGGCCGACGCCCTCGCGGACATCCGCCGCGCCTTCGCCGGCCGGATGCCCGTGCTGGTCAACGAGGTCCGGCCGCTCGGCCGCGGCGCGAGTTTCGCCCCGGCCGCACCACCCGCGCCGGACGGCTCCCGGCCGGCCCCCTGCACCCTCGCGGCCTGGCCGGTCATCGCCTTCGACGGCACCGTGGCCGCCTGTTGCAACCAGTGGACGGTGGACCGGCGCCCCGTGCCTAGGCACCTGAGGCTCGGCCACATCGCCGACGACGACTGGCCGGCCGTCCGCGAACGCTCCCTCGGCTCCCCGGTGCTGCGGATGCTGCGCGCCGTAGGCCCGCAGCGGCTGCACGCCCGCTACGGCACCTCGCCCGCCCCGGCCGGCTACTGCCGCGGCTGCCACGCGCTCGCGGACCGCCCGGACGTCCTCGCGGGCGCCGCCCGCGACGCCGGCGGCCGGGTCGGCGAACTCCTCGACCGGCTCGCCGCGCAGCAGCAGCTCGCCGCCGGACCCGCCGCCCTGGTGCGCCGCATGGGCTGCGCCCGCTACGCGCACCTGGTCGACTCCCTTCCCGCAGAGTCCGGAGAGTCCGCAGAGTCCGCAGAGGAGAAGAGCCGCCGATGACCGCCACCGCGTCCCTCGCGCTGAGCACCAAGCTCACGCCCACCACACCCGTCCTCAGGGCCGCCACCGCCGCCCTGTGGCGGCCGGCCGGGCTGCGTCGCCGGTACCTGCGCTACCTGGCCGCCATGCATCCCCTCGTGCGCGCCTCGGTACCGCTCCTTGAGCGGGCCGCCGAGCGGTGCGCCGGCCTGGACGACCCGGCCGCCGGGCGCCTCGCCGCCTACTACGTCCGCCACGCCGAGGAGGAACGCGATCACGACGCCTGGCTGCTCGACGACCTGGCCGCGGCCGGCGCCGGACCGGCCGCCGTGCCGCACCCGGCCGTCGTCGAACTCGCCGGGGCGCAGTACTACCGCATCGAGCACGAGCACCCCGTCACCCTGCTCGGCTACATCGCCGTCCTGGAGGGCAACGCCCCCGGACCCCGGCTCGCGGACCGCCTCGCCCAGGCCACCGGACTCCCCGAGCGCGCCTTCCGCACCCTCAGGGAACACGCCGAGCTGGACGGCGGCCACCTCGACGACCTGCACCGGGTCCTCGACGAACTCGCCCCGGCCCCGGCCCTGCAGACCGCCGTCTCCGTCAGCGCCCTGCACACCGCCAACCTGCTCACCCGGCTCTTCCTCGCCCTCGCCGCCGAACCCCTCGCCGCCGAGCCCCTCGCCGCCGACCCCCTCGTCGCCGAGCCCGAACCCGACCCCGTCCCTGACCCCGGAGGACACCCGTGACCGACGACACCGCTCCGCCCCACGACCCCGCGCCCGGCGGGAGCCCGGCCGGGCCGACCCTGGAGGCGCTGACCGCCGCCGGGTTCGACGTCGACGCCCTCAGCGACGAGCAGCACGAGGTCCTGCGCGCGCTGACCCCGGAGGAACTGGCCCTCCTCGTCGACATCAGGGGACGGCTCGACGCGGCGGCCCCCGAGGTGCAGGCCCACGCCGACGTGGCGGGCGGCGCCCTCTTCTGACCCCGGCCGCCCCCGCGGTCCCGCGTCCCCCGGAGGAACCCATGCTGTGCGCCTCGTGCCGGAGCGCAACGCCGCCCGACGCCCGGTTCTGCCCCTCGTGCGGCAGCCCGTGCGCCACCGGGCCGGTCACCGCCAGGCCCACCGGCCGCAAGGTGGTGACCGTCCTCTTCTGCGACCTGGTCGGCTCCACGGCACTCTCCGGAGCCCTGGACGCGGAGACCCTGCGCTCGGTGACACTCCGCTGGTTCGACCTGATGCGGCTGCGCATCGAGGAACAGGGCGGCACCGTGGAGAAGTTCATCGGCGACGCCGTGATGGCCGTGTTCGGCGTGCCGACCGTACGGGAGGACGACGCCCGCCGGGCCGTCGCCGCCGCGCTGGCCATGCGGGAGGCGCTCGACGGACTCAACGCCCGGCTGGAGGAAGCCGTCGGCGTACGGCTGCGGATGCGGATCGGCGTCAACACCGGCCAGGCGGTCACGGGTTCGGCCACCGCGCGGCAGGCGATGGTCTCCGGCGAGATGGTCAACGTGGCCGCGCGCCTGGAACAGAACGCCGCCGCCGGGGAGATCCTCATCGGACCCGGCACCCTGGCGGCCGCCGGCCCGGGCCTGCGGACCACCGCCACCGGCCCGCTGCTGCTCAAGGGCAAGACCGACCGGGTCACCGCCCACCGCCTGCTCGGCCTGGACGAGGCGGACGACCCGGAGGCACTGCGCCGCTTCGACCTCGGCTTCGTCGGCCGCACCCGCGAACTCGGCCTCCTGCGGCAGGCCCTGGACCGGGTGGCCCGCACCCGGCACGCCGACCGCCTGGTGGTGGGCGGAGAGGCCGGCCAGGGCAAGACCCGGCTCGTACGGGAATGGCTGCACCGGGCCGCGGCCGGCCCCGGCGGCCCCCGCCACGGCGTCGGCCGCTGCCGGGCCCGCGGCGAACAGCCCAGCCTCGGCCCCCTCGCCGACGCCGTGGCCGACCTGCTGAACTCCGCCGGCACCCTCGCGCCGTCACCCGAACTGGACCTGCTCCACCAAGGCCTGCTCCTGGACGGCACCCCCAACCCGTCGCCCGCCGACACCAGCGCGGCACTCGCCAAGGTCCTCGCCGAGCTGGCCGGGACCGAGCCCGTGGTCCTGGTCCTCGACGACTGCCACTGGGCCGCGCAGCCGCTCTTCGACGCCCTCGACCGGCTGCTGCGCGCCCTCACCGACGCGGCCGTCCTGATCGTCCTGCTCACCCGCCCCCAGCTCTTCGACACCCGGCCCGAACTGGCCCTCGACGCCGTACCGCTCGGCGGGCTCAGCGACGTCGAGGCCCAACTCCTCGCCGCCGAGCTGACCGGGACCGCCGCGCACGGCGAACCGCTCGGCCCCCAGGTCCTCGCCCGGGTCGGCGGAAACCCGCTGCACCTGGAACAGCTGCTGGCCGCGGGCGCCCCGGTGGCCGACGACAGCGTCCCGCTCCCGCTCCAGGCCCTCATCGGCGCCCGGATCGACGCACTCGACGCGCCCGAACACCGCGCCCTCGGCCTCGCGTCGGTCCTGGGCGGCGACTTCACCGCCGGCGAGCTGACGGCCCTCGCCGGCCACCCCGAGGAGGACCGGACCGGCCCCGAGCTGCGGACCACACTCCACCGGCTGGTCCGCCACCGACTGATCAGGCCCGACGGCGGCGCCTTCCGCTTCGCCGGAGGACTCATCCAGGAGGTCGTCTACGCCAGCCAGTCCAAACAGGACCGCGCCGACCGGCACGAACGGGCGGCCCGGCTGGACTCGGTCCGCGCGCGGGGCGGCGCCGCCGTCGGCGCCCACCTGGAACAGGCCTACCGCTACCGGTCCGAACTGGGCGCCCAGGACGCGCACACCGACGGACTGCGCCGCCGCGCCGCCGACACCCTCGCCGAGGCCGGCCGGCTCGCCCTGGCGCACGCCGACCCCGTCTGGGCCGCCGACCTCCTCTCCAGGGCCGCCGCCCGCTACACAGCGGGCGAGCCGGGCCGTACGACGACCCGCAGGCGGCTCGGCCAGACCCTGCTCGACCTCGGACGCGGCACCGAAGGCCGGGCGCTGCTCGAAGAGGTGCTGGCCGAGGCGCCCGCCGACGGGGACGCCGTGGAGGCCGCGCACGCCCGCCTCGCCCTCGCCTCCGTCGGCCGGACCACCGGACCGCACGAGTCACCCGCCGAGGCCGCCGACGCCACCCTGCCCGTCTTCGCCGCGGCCGGCGACGACCTCGGCCAGGCCAGGGCCTGCCTGCGGCTCGCCCAGCGCTCCCAGGAGCAGGGCCGGCACCGGGCGGCCGAAGGGCTGCTCACCCGCGCCCTGGAACACGCGGTCCGCGCCGACGCCGAACCCGAGCGGGCCGCGGCCCTCGGCGCCACCGGCGTCTCCCTGTGGCGCGGCCCCCAGCCGGTCGCCGACGCCGTCACCCGCTGCCGCGCGCTCCTCGCCGACCAGGGGCCCGGCCGCCGCGCCGTGCGGCTCACGCTCAACTGCCCGCTGGCGGTGGTGCTGGCCCTGCACGACGACCGCGACGGCGCCCGGGCGTGCCTCGCGGAGGCGGAGCACCTGGCGAAGCGGCTCGGCTACGCCGAGGCCGACGCCTTCCTGCCGATCTTCACCGCCACCGTCGCCGACCTGGCCGGCCGCCCCGACGAGGCGCTGCTGAACCTGGAGCGGGCCGCCGCGGCCGCCCGCGCACTCGGCGCCACCGCCCTGCTGCGCGGCGCCCTGCTCGACGCCGCCCGCATCCGGCTGGACCTCGGCGACGGCCCCACCGCCCACGCCACCTTGACGGCACTGGACGAGGAGCGGGCGGAACCCGCACGGGCCCGCGCCGAGTCCGCCGACCTCGACGGACTGCGCGCCCGACTGGCCGCGGCCCGCGGCGACGCGGCGACCGCCACCCGGCTCGCCGACCGGGCGCTCGCCACCGCCGCCCGCACCGACTCGCCCATCGTGCGGGGCCTCGCCGCCCTCGACCACGCCCGCACCGCGCTCGCGCTCGGACACCCGGCCGACGCCGCCGAGGCGGCGGCCCGCGCCCGCCGGCACTTCGCCGCCAAGGGCCACCTCCCGGCCGTACGCCAGGCCGAGGCCGTGGCGGCGAGCTGCCACGGCCGCCCGCCGGAGCACGGTCCCGCCGTGGGACGCGTCGCCGGAGCCGGAAAGGAAGCACCACGATGACCACCGCACGGCAGACGGCACCCGGTCTCACCTGGGGCCTGCGGGGGCGGGGCCCGGAGGACGTGGCCGTGGAGGCCGACGCCCCGCCGGACCCGCCCGACGGCGGACTGCCCGGCGGCACCGGGCGCGGCGTCCGCGTCTGCGTGGTCGACTCGGGCGTCGAGCGCGACCACCCGCTGGTCGGCCCGGTCGCCGCGTCGTGGCGCGTCGTCAAGGACGACGAGGGGATCCGCGTCGAGGAGACGGACGACGGGGACGCCTGCGGGCACGGCACCGCCTGCGCCGGGATCATCCGGCGCACCGCCCCGGACTGCGAGCTGTCCAGCGTCCGGGTGCTCGGCGAGCGGTTCTCCGGCAGCGGGGACGTACTGCTGGAAGGGATCAGATGGGCCGTGCGCCAGCGGTTCGACGTGGTGAACCTCAGCCTGTCCACCAGCCGCGACCGCTTCGTGGAGGAGCTGCGCCGACTGGCCGACGAGGCGTACTTCCAGCGGACCGTGATCGTGGCCGCGGCGCACAACACCCATGTGGAGAGCTTCCCCTGGCGTTTCTCCTCGGTGATCTCCGTCGGCAGCCACCAGGAGGACGACCCGGACCTCCACCTCTACAACCCCGACCCGCCGGTGGAGTTCTTCGCCCCCGGCCAGCGAGTCCCGGTGGCGTGGCTCGGCGGCACCTCGATCCGCAGCTCCGGCAACAGCTTCGCGACCCCGTTCGTCGCGGGGCTGTGCGCGCGGATCCTGTCGAGCCGCCCGAGGCTGACGCCGTTCCAGCTGAAGAACGCCCTCTACCTGTCCGCAGCCAACGTGCGTGTCGACGGACGCCGGTGACGACCGGCGCCGGAAGGGAAAACCCCATGGCTCAGACGACCGCCCCCGCCGTGTCCGCAGCACCCCGGCCGGATCCGGCCCTGGCGGAGCTCCTGCACTCCGTGGTCGACACCGCGCGCGCCATCTTCGGCGCCCAGGCCAGCTCCATCCTGCTCCTGGACGCCGCGGCCGACGAGCTGGTCTTCGAGGCCGTCTCCGGGCAGGGACAGGAGTTCCTGGTGGGCCGCCGGTTCCCGGCAGGCCGCGGCATCGCCGGCTGGGTCGCCGCCTCCGGGGAGCCGATGGTCGTCGACGACCTGCACGACAGCGCCTCCTTCGACCGGGCCATCGCCCGGTCCACCGGCTACGTCCCCGACGCGCTCATGGCCGCCCCGCTGCTGCACGGCGACCGCGTCCTCGGTGTCCTGGAGGTGCTCGACCCGTCCCCGCAGGCCAGGTCCGGCCTGCCGGAGCTCGACCTGCTGGGCCTGTTCGCCCGCCAGGCCGCCGTCGCCCTGCACGTCCTCACCGCCCACGCGCCCTGCCGGCCGGCCGAGGACGACGCCGACGACCCCTCGCGCACCGAACTCCTGCGCCTGCTGGGAGAGGCCCGCCGCCTCCTCGGCGAGTGAGACCGGACGTCCCGGCCGGCCGGCGCACGGCCGGCCGGGACACCGGTCGGGACACCGGGCTCAGCGGAGGTCGAACCGGTCGAGGTTCATCACCTTGTCCCACGCCGCCACGAAGTCGTGCACGAACTTCTCGTCCGCGTCCTGGGCCCCGTACACCTCGGACAGGGCCCGCAGCTGGGAGTCGGCGCCGAAGACGAGGTCGACGGCGGTGGCCGTCCACCTGACCTCGCCCGTGGCCCGGTCCCGGCCCTCGTACACGTTCTCGTCCGTGGTCGAGGGCCGCCACTCCAGACGCATGTCGAGCAGGTTGACGAAGAAGTCGTTCGTCAGCACGCCCGGCCGGTCGGTGAACAGGCCGTGCCGGGACCCCTTGAAGCCGGTGTCCAGCGCCCGCATGCCGCCGACCAGGACCGTCATCTCGGGGGCGGTCAGCGTCAGCATGTTGGCGCGGTCCAGCAGCAGGGTCTCCGGCGACAGCTTCTCGCCCGCCCGCAGATAGTTGCGGAACCCGTCCGCCTTGGGTTCGAGCACCGCGAAGGTGGCGGCGTCGGTCTGCTCCTGCGAGGCGTCGGTACGACCCGGCGCGAACGGCACCGTGATGTCGTGCCCGGCGTTGCGCGCGGCCCGCTCGACCGCCGCGCAGCCGCCCAGCACGATCAGATCGGCGAGCGAGACCTTCTTCCCGCCGCTCTGCCGCGCGTCGAAGCCCTGCTGGATCCGGCCGAGGGTCTCCAGCGTCTCGGTCACCTCGGGCAGGTCGTTGACCTCCCAGTCCTTCTGCGGCGCGAGCCGGATGCGGGCCCCGTTCGCCCCGCCGCGCTTGTCGGTGCCGCGGAAGCTCGCCGCCGCCGCCCACGCGGTGGTGACCAGCTGCGAGAGGGACAGCCCCGAGGCGAGGATCTCGCTCTTGAGGGCGTCGACGTCCGCGTCCCCGATCAGCTCGTGATCGACCGGGGGAACCGGGTCCTGCCACAGCTGCGGCTCGGCGGTCCACGGGCCGAGGTACCGCGAGAGCGGACCCATGTCACGGTGCAGCAGCTTGTACCACGCCTTGGCGAACGCCAGCGCGAGCTCGTCCGGGTTCTCGTGGAACCGCCTCGCGATCGGCCCGTAGACCGGGTCCACCTTCAGGGCCAGGTCCGTGGTCAGCATCATCGGCGCGTGCCGCTTCGCCGGATCGTGGGCGTCGGGCACGGTGTCCCGGGCCGCCGGGTCCGTCGGCGTCCACTGCTTCGCGCCGGCGGGACTGGTCGTCAGCTCCCACTCGTAGCCGAACAGATTGCTCAGATAGCCGTTGTCCCAGGTCGTCGGCCGGGAGGTCCAGGCGCCTTCGAGCCCGCTGGTGAGGGTGTCGCCGCCCTTGCCGCTGCCGTAGGTGTTCCGCCAGCCGAGGCCCTGCTGCTCGACGGGGGCGGCCTCGGGCTCCGGGCCGATGTACGAGGGGTCGACCGCGCCGTGGCACTTGCCGAACGTGTGGCCGCCGACGATGAGCGCGACCGTCTCCTCGTCGTTCATCGCCATACGCCCGAACGTCTCGCGGATGTCCCGCGCCGCGGCCACCGGATCCGGGTTGCCGTTCGGCCCCTCCGGATTGACGTAGATCAGGCCCATCTGCACGGCACCGAAAGGACCGGAGAGTTCCCTGTCGCCGGTGTAGCGCTCATCTCCGAGCCAGGTGTCCTCGGGCCCCCAGAAGATTTCCTCGGGTTCCCAGATGTCCTCCCGTCCGAAGCCGAACCCGAACGTCTTGAACCCCATGGATTCCATGGCGCAGTTCCCGGCGAAGACCAGAAGATCGGCCCAGGAGATTTTCTTTCCGTACTTCTGCTTGACCGGCCAGAGCAGACGGCGGGCCTTGTCCAGGCTCACGTTGTCGGGCCAGCTGTTGAGGGGGGCGAAGCGCTGGGCGCCGGAACCGCCGCCGCCCCGGCCGTCGGCGATCCGGTACGTACCCGCGGCATGCCAGCTCATCCGGATGAAGAGCGGGCCGTAGTGGCCGTAGTCGGCAGGCCACCAGTCCTGCGACGCGGTCATCACCTCGAAGACGTCCCGCTTCAGCGCGTCGACGTCGAGGGTGGAGAATTCCTTCGCGTAATCGAAGTCCTCGCCCATCGGATTCGACCGGGGCGAGTGCTGGTGGAGAACCTGAAGGTCCAGCTGATTCGGCCACCAGTCCCGGTTCGTCCGAGGACGAGTCCGTGTGGGGGTCGGGGAGGGGATTGCCGGGTTCTCACTTTCGCTGCCGGACACGTCCGTCCTTCTTTCCTGTCTCGGTGTGCCTGTATCGGCGTCCGTATGGTCGCGCACCGTGTACCGCGCCGGTGAGAGAACACGCAGAGAATCCCCACCCGAACAGCAGCCGAATTCAGAAAATCATTCGGCTGCGGACGGGTGGGGAAAACGGACGGCACCGAGGCGCCGGCAGCGGACGGGCCGCCCTCCGGGGGCGGCCCGTGGTCAGAGACCGACGACCTTGGCCTTCGCCGACAGCTCGTACTTCAGGGTGACCGTGCGCCGCCCGCCGGGCGGGAGGGCGACGTGCCAGCGGGCGATGCCGTCGGCGTCCACCGCGTCCGGCGCGGGGGAGCAGCCGTCCTCGCGCAGCCGGACCTCCACCGCCGAGGTCTCGGAGACCGGGATCCGCTCCCGCAGCACGACGACGCGCTCACCCTGCTCGCCGGGGGCGGAGAACCGGGACAGACGCAGCCGGACCGTGCGGGTGACCACCGTCCGCTGGGTGATCCCGGCGGAGTCGCGGGACTCCTCGGTCTCCCGGACCACCCGGTGGTCGTCGCGGCTGCCGAAGGCGAGCTCGACGGGCGCGCCCGGGGCGGTGAAGTCCAGCGTGCCGCGGCCGGCGAAGCCACTGTCGCGGACCAGGTCCACGGGCCCGGCGAGCAGCGCGTGCCCGGACCGGTTCTCGAACCGGGCCACCTGGGTGACCAGCGGGGACAGTTCGGGGGAGCAGGCGTACTCGCTGCTCGCCGCGGTGGTGAAGACGGAGACCGGCACCCGGTGGGCGCGGCCGTCACCGGGCACGGTGACCGGCGCGGGAGAGGTCAGCACCCGTGCCTCACCGCCGTCGTCCACACCGGGCAGGCCGAGCACCGGGGCGGGGCCGAGGTCCCCGATCTCCTCCTCGCGCAGTTCCACGTCGACGGTGCGGCGCTCGGCGGCGGAACGGTCCTTCAGCGTCAGCCGGTCCTCGCGCAGCCGCGGCGGATCGGTGGCCAGCGCCGACCGTGCCGTCGACAACGTCAGCCGTACGTCCGACCAGTCCTCGCCGGTGCGCTGCCAGACCATCGCGTCGCTCTCCAGCGTCAGCGAGTCCCCGCGCAGCACGGCACGGTAGGCCGGCCGCCACAGCGCGCAGGGCGTGAGGTGGCTCAGGCGCAGCCGGACCGGCCCGGCGACCGCGGCCTCCACCGTCAGCTCGACATGGCCGACCAGCTCGGCGGGCCTGGTCTCGGAGAGGTCCATGGCCCGCTGGGCCTCCCGCAGTTCGACCGCGAGCGCGGCGATCCGGGCGTCCACGCCGCGGAGCTGTTCGGCGTGGGTGTCGCGCTCCTCGTCCACCCGGTCCAGTTCGCGGGCCCAGCGGGTCGTCTCGGTCTCGCCGGAGCCGGCACCCTCGGCGATCTCCCGCAGCACGTCGGCGGCGAGCCGGCCGAGCAGGTCGAGGCGGGCCGCCAGGCGGTCGCGCCGCTGCCCGAGGGCGCGCCGCTCCTCTTCCAGGGCGTGCACGCGCCGGCGCAGGGCGGAGTCGTCGGCGGCGGACGACCGCGGCTCGCGCGGCGTCCAGGTGCGGACGATCCGCGCGTCCAGCACGCTCGCGGGGTGATCGGCGGTCAGCTCGGCGTGCAGGGTGCGGTCGACGGCCAGGGCACTGACCGGCCCGAGCCGCAGCCGCTGGACCCCGGCCGCCAGGTCGAGCACGACGGCGCGCTCGATGTGGGCGCGGTCCTCCAGGCAGGTGACGGCGGTGACGGGGAGGGGGATCGGCTCCGGTGCCGTGGTCATGATGGGTGTCAGCTCCTGCGGTTGCCGCCGACCAGGGCCTTGCCGGCCGGGATGCGGATCTCGTAGCCGCCGTCGAGGGCGGTGGTGCCGCCGGCGGGCAGCTCCACCCGCCAGACGCGGGTGCCCGGTGCGTGGCGCTCGGGTCCCTCGCCCTCCTCGGGGGCCGTCCAGTCGGCCCGTTCCTCGATCCGGACGTCCGGTTCGGTGGTGACCGGCACCCGCTCGCGGACCTCGACGGTCGCGGGCCTCGCCAGCCCGTTGGACAGCTCCACATGGACGCGGTGGTCGAGCACGGTGGTGTTGTTGCGCAGGCCCGCGGTCGACTCGCGCTGGTGGGTACGGCGGGTGACCCGGATGGCCTCGGCCGGGCCGAGCCCCACCCGGCGGACCGCGCCGGGCGCGAGCGTGGGCAGGGCGGTGGTCAGCAGGAAGTCGTCGTCGACGGTGACCTCCACCGGGCCGGCCAGCAGTGCCTGGTCGGTGGCGTTGGACAGCACCAGCGTCGCGTAGACGGTCTGCTCCACGGACGGCACGCACAGGTACTCGGCGCGCAGACCGACCGGGATCTCGCCGACGGTGATGGTGTGCCAGGTGCCGTCCGACGGGATGTCGGCGCGGGCCGCGGCGTCGAAGCGGTGGTCGAAGGAGCCCGCGGACCTGCGGGGCCGCACGGCGTGTCCGGGCAGCGGCAGCGCGGCCACCGTCTCGGCACGGCGACGGCACTCGGCCGCCGCCGCGTCGGCCGGGGAGCCGGGGAACAGCCGGCCCCTGCGACCGCCGCCCTCGTCGGGCCCGGACAGCACGAGGCCGGCGTAGTCCAGCTCCGCGCCGCTCGGCTGCGGCGGACCGGCCACCGGCGCGGGAGCCGGGGCCGCGGGGCTCGGCGGCGGGGGCGCGGCCATGCCGGGCGCGGCCGGCGCGAACGGCGGCGGTGCGGCCTGCGCCGCGGCACCGGACCTCGGCGGCGGTGGCGGTGCGGCACGGACCGGAGCCGGGGGCGCCATGGCCGGGGGAGACGCCGGGAAGGGGCCGCCGCCGGGCGTCGGCAGCGGCGGGGGCGGCCCGCCGTAGCCCGGCGGTATCGGCGGCATGACGGGACCGGTCGCGGAGGTCTCCGGGACCGGGGCGGTCACCGGCACGGGTCCGGTTCCGCCGGTGAGGGCGGCGGGTACGGCGGTGGCGGGGACGGCGGTGGTGGTGGCGGGGCCGGAGGGACGACTCCGGGCCGCCGCGTCGTATCCGGTGAACAGGTCGGCGAGTCCGGCCGGGGGCTCGCGCCAGCCGGAGGGCGCGGGGGCGGGCTGACGGCGGCCGATCCGGATGGAGCGGAGCTTCGGCAGGTCGGTGCGGCGCCGCAGGTCGGCGGTGGCCAGGGCGATGCGCACACCGGTCCAGTCCTCGCCGGTGCGCTGGGCCACCGAGGCGCGCAGCACCAGACGTCCGGTGCCGTCGTCCTGACGGTGGGTGAGACGGTAGGCGGGCACCCAGACGGCGCCCGGCACGCCGTACTCGACCTCCACCTCCACCTCGGTGTCACCGGTGCCGTCGAGGGTCAGCAGCGCGGAGACCGTGGTCTCCACGTGCGCCGAGGGCGCGTCGGTGGAGGCGCGGGCGAGCCGGTCGGTGGCGACGGCGAGCCGGTGCCCGACGCGCAGCGACTCCTCCTCCAGTTCGGCCAGGCGGGCGTGCAGCCGCGTCAGCCGCTCGTCGACGAAGTCGGCGAGCTCCAGCCACGCCTCGACCGGGGTACGGCGGTGCGGGTCGTCGTTCTCACGGGCGGGCGGCACCGGGCGCAGGGCCCTGACCTCCTCGACGAGGTTCAGCTGCCGGTCGCGGCGCGCCTGCACCGCCGCGTACTCCTCGCGCAGCCGCTCGACCTCGCGCCCCACCTCGTCGGCCGTGCCGGTGCCGTGCGGCTCGGCCTCGAAGTCCAGCCGGGCCTCGGTGACCCGCACACCGGGGGCGTCGAGGACACGGGCCCGCAGGGAGCCCGGGTCCAGCGCGCGGGGCAGTCCGGTCACCCGCACCCGGCCGTCCGGCGGCACACTGCCCCTGGCCAGGCGGCGGCAGAGCGCGCCCTGTGCGTACACCACGACCGAGTCGAGGGTCGAACCCCACCTCCGGGCCGTCCCAGCCGTCATCTGCCCCGCCCCCCAACGCTTCTGTGCCGAGCGAAGCCTACGCGGGATGATCGGACGGCGGTGCGGGACCGGGGACCACCCCGCAGAATGGGCCGTGTCCACTGTTTCTGCCGGACCGGAGAGACCCATGACGGACTTCAAGTTTGAGCAGAAGCGCTCGCTGTCCCGCCTCGAGGCGGCCGACCAGCTCACGGCGCTCGCGACCGCGCTCAGGGCAGGCGGGGACGCCGAACTGGAACTCGGCTCCGGCACCCTGAGCCTGCGCATCCCCGACGACCTCCACAGCGAGATCGAGGTCGAGATCGGCGACGGGGAGATGGAACTGGAGATCGAGCTCTCATGGCCGACCGCATCGGCCGGGAGCGCGCGCTCGCAGAGGTCCACGGACGCGGACGAGGAGGCGTCCACGGACACGGAGGAGTCCCCGGACGCGCCAGCATCCGCGGACACGGGGAAGGCCGCCGCGGGCGCGCAGAAGGCGGCGGGCGCCAAGAAGACCGCCGGTGCCAAGAAGACCGCGGGCGCCAAGAAGACCGCTGCCGCCAAGAAGGTCGCTCCGAAGACCGCCGCGCGGAAGAGAGCGGCCGTCACGACCGGGCGTACGACCGGGCGCAGCACCGGTAGCGGCGGCAAGGAGGCCGCCAAGCGCACCACCGCCAAGCGGTCGGCGGCGGGCACGCCCTGAGCGGTGCCGTGCCGGTCGTGCCACCGTCCCGGCCCCGCCCATCGGTGCGGGCGAGGCCGGGAGGGGCCGAAGGCGGATACCGGCGGGGTGTCAGGAGCCCGCGGCGGCGGCCGCCTCGTTCCACCTCTTGTCGAGGTCCGCGAAGAAGTCGTCGAGACCGCCCTTGCGCGCACCGCGTGCGGTGTCGACCAGCAACTGCCGGTAGTCCGGCTTGTTGAGGCCGATCTCGGCCGCGTTGTCGATCGCGTTCACCGCGCCGGTCTCGGCCTCGGAGCGCTCCAGGAAGGTGACATCGTTGTCCACGAAGTCCTTGAGGGTGTCGGGCATCGACGCGGACTTCACCGCCGGGACCGCGCCCTCCTTCGCCGAGAAGCCGGACTTCTCCGTGAACCAGTCGATCCAGGCGCGCGCGGCGGTCTTGTGGTCGGAGTGGACGTTGACCGCCTGCTGGTAGTCGGAGGCGAGGATCGAGCAGTACGTGCCGTCCTTCTGCGCCGGGAAGGGCATGAAGCCGATGTCGTCGGGGTTCGTGCCGGCCTTCTCGGCCGCGGCGCGCATCTGGGTGATGGCCCAGGAGCCCAGCTGCATGGTGGCGATCTCACCCTGGGCGATCATGTCCTTGGACGCCTCCCAGTTCGTGGTGTTGGGGTCCTTCTCGGACAGGCCGCCCTTGACGATGTCGAACAGCAGCGAGTCGATCGTGTGCAGCTCGCTGCCCTGCTTCCACGGTGACACCGGGCCGGCGAGCTTGTCGTTCGCCTTGGCGTCGCAGGTGACCGAGCCGATGCTGTTGCTCCAGGCGGTCAGCGGCCAGCCGTCCTTGAAGTTGGTGTAGTAGGGCACCGCGTCCGTCTTGGACTTGATGGCCTCCAGGCCGTCGACGAACTCCTCGGGCGTGGTCGGCCACTCGGTGACGCCGGCCTTCTTCCAGACGGCCTTGTTGTAGAGGAAGCCGTTGGCGGTACCGAAGGTGGCGATGCCGTAGATCTTGCCGTCCACCTCCGTCTTGTCGCTGAAGCGGTACTTGTCGCCCAGCTCTCCCGCGCTGCCCAGCGGGGCGAAGAACTTCGGGTAGTCGTTCTTGGCGACGGCGCCCGGGATCATCAGGACGTCACCGTAGTTCTCGGTGTTCATCCGGATCTTGACCTCTCCCTCGTAGTCGGTGAGGGCCTCGAACTTCACCTTCACCTCGGGGTAGGTCTTGTTGAACTCGGCGGCGTACTTGTCCATCGTCCCGTTCTGGACGAGGTCCGTGCGGTGCGTCAGGACCTTGATGGTGCCCGAGACGTCGGCGGGGTCGGCGGGTGCCTTCGCCGTCTCGCCGGAGACCGCGCCCTGACCGCTGCACCCCGCGACGGTCAGGATCGCGGCGGCCAGAAGTGCCCCCGTGAGCGCCTTCTTCTTCCCCATGTGCCCAGCTCCTCCAGGATTGCGGCTCAGCTCTTCGAGCGGGATGAGCGGCACTATGTCAGCCGTCGCTTGACCGGTAAAGCTGAGATTTCCAGCGCGATACTCAATCGTTACCGAGGCGGCTGCCTGTCCCTGCGTGACGTGCAGGGACGGGGAGGAGCGGGTCGGAGGAGGGGTCTGGACCGGTTTACGGCCCGGATCGACATGGCTGGGCGATCGGCCTGTACAAAACCGGTTTAGGTGCCGAGGATGGGCGGGGCGGCGGATGTCGCCCCGCCCATCCCTGACGGCTGGTGCGGGTCAGCCGTGATGAGTGGTGCGGTCGCGGCGGCGGCGCGCCGGGAAGCGGCCGCGGCCTCCGTCGAGGTGGCCGCGTCGGCTGTCGCCGGTGGGCGTCGGCACGGTGCGGGTCGAGCCGCGCGACCGCGCCGGACCGGTACCGGTGCCGTGCCGCGGCCCGGTGGGCAGGGCGCGGCTGTACCGGTGGACGGCGATGCGTTCCGCGTGCTCGGCGTTGAGCCGGTGGATCAGATAGGCCCCGGCCGCGATGAGGAGCAGCACTGCCAGGGTCGTCAGGAAGGCGTTCATGGCGGCCTCCTCACCTGTCGGCGGTCGGGCGGCCGCTGTCGCGGCCGGCCCCGGTCCGGATGCCCGCGGGGACCGAGGAGGCGCCGCCCTCGTACTCCCACGCCTCGTCGGGATCGAGTGGCCGGTCGCCCGCGACCACGGCGTACCGGGCGTCGTCCGCGGCGATGAGCTCGCTCGCGGTCAGCGCCCGGCCGCCCGGCTCGGACGCGGCAGCCATCAGGCGGGCCGCCGATGCCGCCCCGGTCTCCGGCGGGACGACCAGCAGGTCCCAGCGGAGGGTGCCGTAGGAGAGCAGGAGCAGCTTGTGCGGGTCGAGTTCGGGGGTGAACCAGCCGACCCTGACGATGTGACCACCCACGGCGATCTCGCGCGGGACGACCGGCCAGTACCGCGGGTTGACGGCGATACGGGTGATGCGGCCCCACAGGGGATCCAGCACCGCGGTGAGCGCGGGCAGCTCGCGGAGCAGCTCACGGGAGCGAGGCCACCAGGCACCGTCCAGAAGGCCTCGGGAGCTGCCGTCGGCCTTCAGGGCGAGACGTGCGGCGGTGCCGGCGACGGGCGCGGCGCGCGGGAGGGGAGGGGACACGGTCGCGGACATGATGCGGACCCGTCTCCGAGCCGCCTTCGCGGCGGCCCGGGTTTCATCGTTCGCCGAGAACGACCCGGCGTGGAGTCCGGTGTGCGAAATGCCCTCGGTACTGCCAACGGTACTCCGCGTACGGAGGAGGACGGACGGGAGGCGGCCGGGCGATCGGCGTGACGGCCTGGAGGTCTGGCGACCCGTGTGACGGCCTGGGGGTCTGGAGACCGGTGTGACGGCCAGGGGGTCTGGAGACCGGTGTGACGGCCTGGAGATCGGCGTGACGGCAGCGGCCGGCGTGACGGCCCCCGCACCCGTCAGGAGTACGCTGAAGACGCCGCAAGCAGGTCGTTCGCCGGTCTCCTGCTCTCGCCGGACGAGAGAGCGGAAGGAGAAGGACCATGATCCAGGCAGCCGACGTCCGCGAGTGGCGCGCCCACGACGTCGTCGATCCCAAAGGCCGCAAGATCGGCGTACTCGAAGCCGTCTACGTGGACACCACCACCGATCTGCCGGCCATGGCCACGGTCAGGACCGGTCTGCCCACCCGCCGGCATCTGGTCTTCGTGCCCCTGGACGAGACCGTCCTCGGCCCGGACTACGTCAAGGTCTCCTTCGCCCGCGGGCGGGTGCGGAAGGCGCCCTCGATCGGCTTGGACGACGTGCTGCCCGCCGGGCGCGAGGAAGCGATCTACCACTACTACGGCATGGCCTACCGGCCGGGGGCGCACGGCGAGCGCCAACTCGCCCGCCGCTGAGCGGCCGTCGCGTCCCGGGGAGGTGTTCCCCTCATGGTGCTCTTCCTGCTGATCGTCATCGCGGCCATGGTGCTGGGGATCATCGGCGCGACGGCGGAGGGCCTCGGCTTCCTGCTGATCATCGGCATCGTGCTCTTCGCACTCGACCTGGCCTTGGCCGCCGTCCGGCTGTCCCGGCGCTCCCACCGGCACGCGCTGCGCTGAACCGAGGGCCGCGGACATGGGCGGGCCTCGCCGGAAGCGCCGATGTCCCGCCATGGCATAAGCGGTCTGTGGCAGCAGTGAACTCCTCACCAGGGCCGCCACAAGTCCCTTTCCGTCGACGATCGCCGGAACCCACCGAAATTTCTCCGGCCGTCCCCGGAGGGCCTCGTACCAGGGCATTCGCAGCGGCCGCCGAGGTTCAGGGATCGAGCTGAAGCCACGTCAAGTGACGCGACAATTACGCCACTTGATGCGGCAGACCCTGCAAAACGGCCATAAGGGCGGTACCGCCTGTCCGAAATCTCCGCTCGCTGGAAAAGGGATGAGGCGGTGCGGTATAAACCCGCTGTCCTGGGCTCCGAAGAGCCGGGCGCACCGGAATTCAGCTGCCGAGGGGGGCAATTCATGGGTGACGAAACCGCGAAGTCGGAAGAACGGCCGAGTGACGGGAAAACCGGGGCCGAGCGCGGCCGACCGGACCGCGCCGGCCTGATCACGGGCGCCGCGGTGCTCGCCGTCTGCGGCGGCCTCGTGCTGTACGGCGTGCTCTCCCCGGACGGCGAGGAGAAGAAGGAACGCCACGTCCCGACCGCCTCCGTCACCTACGAGGTGACCGGCACCGGCACCGCCGACATCACCTACCAGGCGCGCAGCGAGTCCGGGAAGGCGACCGTCGTCAAGGCGGCCTCCCTGCCCTGGCGCAAGACCGTGCCGGTGCCGCTCGGCCGCAGCGCGGTCGTCAACGTCGTCCTCGGCGAGAAGGGCGGCGAGGCCCGCTGCGCCGTCGCCGTCCAGGGCCGGCACCTCCAGAGCGCCACCGCCAGCGGCAACTTCGGACGCGCCACCTGTACCGGCGCCCTGCCCAGCGCCGGCCCCAGCCCGGACCCGGCCGACGCCGCCGCGGGCTGACCCACGGCCACCTCACGCACCACCGCAAGTGACAGCGAACGAAGACAGGGAGGGCCATGAGCCCCAGCAGATCCCGCGCGCGCCGCACCCTCGCCCGCTCCCGCCGCACCTGGCTCGCCATCGGCGCCACCGTGCTCGGCGGGGCCGGCCTCGCGACCGCCGCGGTGGCCGCGGTGCCCGACGAGGGCTCCGCCGGCACCGACCCGGCCCGCCCGGCGAGCGCCCAGACCATGGCGTTCGGCGGGACCGGCAAGGCCGAGCGCGACCTGCCGCGCACCCGGACCGAGGACTTCTCCCTGATCGGCGTCTCCTGGGCGGACCACACCCGGCGCTTCGACGGCACCGCCCAGGTCCGCACCCGCAGCGCCGAGACCGGCCGGTGGTCCGAGTGGCGCGACCTCGACTTCGACACGGTGGCCCCCGAGACCGACGAGACCCGCGCGGCCGACACCCGTGGCGCCTCCGAGCCGCTGTGGACCGGCCCCTCCGACGCCGTCGAGGCGCGCGTCCTGGCCGACGGCGAGCAGCGGGCCGTACCCGAGGGGCTGCGCCTGGACCTGATCGACCCCGGCACCACGCCGAAGTCCAGGGGCAGGAGCGCGGCCGCCGCCAAGCCCGGCAAGGACACGGCCACGCCGCCGACGACCACCGCCCCGGCGGAACCCACCGCCACGCCGTCGACCACCGCCCCGGCGGACCCCACGGCCACGCCGCCGACGACCACCGCGCCGGAGGAGCCCACGGCCACGCCGTCGACCACCGCCCCGGAGGAGCCCACGGTCACCCCGGCCGAGCCGTCCGTCCCCGCGGAGACCCCGACCGCCACGCCGGAGCCGACGGAGCCCTCGCAGCCGACGGAGCCGACACAGTCCTCGGAGCCCACGGATTCCGCCGAGCCCTCCGCCTCGCCCACGGACACCGCGCCCGCCACGCCCAGCACGCCCGCCGTGCCCGCCGCGCCCTCCATCGTCAGCAGGGCCGGCTGGGGTGCCGACGAGTCGCTCGTGAAGGACCCCGCCGAATACCTCACCAAGGTCGAGGCGGTCTTCGTCCACCACACCGCGGGCACCAACGACTACAGCTGCGCCGACTCGCCCGCGATCATCCGCGCGATCTTCGTCTACCACGTGCAGACGAACGGCTGGAACGACGTCGGCTACAACTTCTTCGTCGACCAGTGCGGCACCGTCTTCGAGGGCCGCGCGGGCGGCGTCGACCGGCGGGTGCGCGGCGCGCACACCTACGGCTTCAACGGCGTCTCCTCCGGCATCTCCCTGCTCGGCGACTACGAGAACGGCGGCACCCCGACCCCCGCCGCGCTCTCGGCCATCGCCGACGTCGCCGCCTGGAAGCTGGGCCTGGACGGCGTCGACCCGCAGGCACGGGTGACGCTCACCGCGGCCGGGGACACCGGTGTGTACAAGGCCGGCGAGCGGGCGAACCTGTACACCGTCTCCGGTCACCGCGACGGCTACGCCACCCTCTGCCCGGGCCAGAAGCTCTACGACGAGCTGCCCGCCCTGCGCGCCCGGGCCGCCGCCTCCCCGTACGCGGCCCGCTGATCCGCCTGCCCCGCACGAGCCGGGCGTACTCGTGCGGGGCAGGCCCGCGGCCGGACAACAATTCGACGTTCTCGTACAACCCTTCGGTCGCGCCGGGAGTCTGCTGTGCGGGCTCGTGTTCCCGCACAGCTCACCCATCTGTCACCGTCGCTTCATCAGAGGACCTCATGTACCGACCCGCTCCCGGCCTTCGCGCGTTCCGACAGACCGCCGGCGCCATCGGCGCCGTCGCGCTGATCTCGCTCGGTGCCACGCCGGCCATGGCCGAAGACTCCGCTCCCGGACTGGTCCTGGAGGAGACGGCACCGTTCGAAGGAGTCGAGCCGGGCAGCAGCATCAAGGTGCCCGCCAGCTTCACGAACACCGGCACCGAGGCCCTCGACAAGGTCTACCTGGCGTACTCCCTCTCGCGCGGGCTGGACCACCAGGAGCTGCCCTCCAACTGCGTGCGCTACGACATCCCCTCGTACGACGAGGCACCCGAGGCGATCGCCGCCGTCTGCGAGTTCGCCCAGACGATCGAGCCCGGTGTCGTCTACACGCCGCAGAAGACGCTCACCGTCGACGTCCGCGACCACGCGCTGTACGACCAGGTTCGCGTGACCGTGTCGACCTACGACTCCGGCGCGGGCGACAGCGGAGCGCAGCCGGTGCCCGGCACCGCCCCCGCCATCAAGCTGGTCGAGCGGCCCGACGCCCCCGCGGCCGAGCCCGGCTCCGCCGAGCACGAGGACTGGGACGCGGCCAATGTGCCGGTCACGGCGGTGAACACCGCCGACTTCAAGGTGACCGGCGCGCAGTTGAAGGGCAGCGTCGGCGAAACGGTCGACCTGGCGGTGAAGTTCACCAACGCCGGTCCGGGCTGGGTGAACCGGGAGCCCGCCGACGAGCCCGGCCCCACCAACCAGACGCTGGTCAGGATTCCCGCCGGCACCAAGGTGACCAAGACCGACGGCTTCTGCTCCAAGGTGTCCGCCGGCACGTACCGGTGCGGCACCAGCCAGGCCTGGGTCGACGAGAACGAGGACTACACCTACGCCTTCCGGCTGAAGATCGAGAAGGCGGTGCCGGGAGCGAAGGGCTCGGTGGAACTCGGCGGCCCGGCCCGGCCGTTCGACACCGTCAAGACCAACGACAAGGCCGACATCACCCTCGACGTCGCCGGCACCGGATCGACCGGCGGCGGTGACTCGACCACCGGCGGCTCCGGCTCCACGTCCACCGGTGGCACGGGCTCCACCACCGGCGGCTCCGGTGGCACGGGCGGTTCCACCGGCTCCACCTCCACCGGCGGCGGGTCCGCCACGACCGGCTCCTCGACCACCGGCACCACGGGCACCGCCACCGGCGGCGACCTGGCGGACACCGGTTCCGGCGCCACCCTGCCCCTCGCGGGCGCGGCGGCCGCGGCGGTCGCCGTCGGCGCCGGCGCGATCGTGGTCGTACGGCGGCGGCGCGCGGTCCGCGACTGACGGGAGGGCCGCGCCGCCCGCGGTCTCGGTGGTTGGGCCGCCCGGGGAGTGGGACGCTGAAGGTGGGGATGCGTGCCGAGGAGACTCGGGAGGGCCGTATGGGACGCGACGTCCCGGCGCTGGCGTTCACACGTGAGGACCGTCGCCGGTTCCGGAACAAGATGCACACCTGCCTCGATGTGTTCGCGCGGATGCTGCGGGAGTCGCGGTTCGACTTCGAGCGGCCGCAGGTCGGTCTGGAGATCGAGCTGAACCTCGTGGACCCGACCGCCGAGCCCGCGATGCGCAGCACGGACGTCCTGGAGGCGATCGCGGACCCCTCCTGGTCGAGCGAGCTGGGCCGCTTCAACCTGGAGATCAACGTCGCGCCGCGGCGGCTCACCACGGGCGGCCCGGACTCCTGGGAACAGGAGATCCGGGACGCGCTCAACCAGGCGGAGGAGAAGGCCGCGGCGATCGGCACGCACCTGATGATGATCGGGATCCTGCCGACGCTGGAACGCAAGGACGTGGGTCTGGCGGCGCTGTCCGAGAATCCGCGGTACCACCTGCTGAACGAGCAGATCTTCGCCGCGCGCGGCGAGGACCTGCTGATCTCGGTGGACGGCGTCGAACGCCTCCAGACCTACGCGGACACCATCACGCCGGAGGCGGCCTGCACCAGCACCCAGTTCCACCTCCAGGTCTCGCCCGACGAGTTCGCGCCGTACTGGAACGCCGCGCAGGCCGTCGCCGGGGTGCAGGTCGCCCTGGCGGCGAACTCCCCGTACCTGTTCGGCAAGGAGCTGTGGCGCGAGACACGCATCCCGCTGTTCGAGCAGGCCACCGACACCCGGTCGGACGAGATCAAGGTGCAGGGCGTGCGGCCCCGGGTGTGGTTCGGGGAGCGGTGGATCACCACCGTCTTCGATCTCTTCGAGGAGAACGTCCGGTACTTCCCGGCGCTGCTGCCGCTGTGCGACGACGAGGACCCGCGCCGGACGCTCGACCGTGGCGGGACCCCGGAGCTGTCCGAGCTGACCCTCCACAACGGCACGGTCTACCGCTGGAACCGCCCCGTCTACGCCGTCGTCGACGGCGTACCGCATCTGCGGGTGGAGAACCGGGTGCTGCCCGCGGGCCCCACGGTGTCCGACGTGCTGTCGAACGGCGCCTTCTACTACGGGCTGACCCGCGCCCTGGTCGAGGAGGACCGGCCCATCTGGTCCCGGATGTCGTTCTCGGTCGCGGAGGACAATCTGCACACCGCGGCCCGGCACGGCATCGACGCCCAGCTGTACTGGCCGGGCGTCGGCGAGGTGCCGGTGACCGAGCTGGTGCTGCGGCGGCTGCTGCCGCTGGCCCACCGGGGACTGGAGCACGCCGGCATGGACGCGGCCTGGCGGGAGCCGCTGCTGGGGATCATCGAGCAGCGGTGCGTCACCGGCCGCAACGGCGCGGTCTGGCAGACGGAGATGGTCAACCACATCCAGGACACCGCCCACGCCGACCGGCACGAGGCGCTGCGGCGGATGACCCGGCAGTACCTCGACTACATGCACATGAACGCACCCGCCCACACCTGGCCCGTGGACTGACGCCGCCCGGTCCGTTCCCCGGCCCCAGGTCGTCCGCCCGCGCCGTCCGAGCTGCGAAGCCGGCGACCGCCCCGCACCCTGGAGGAGCGGCGGCGCACCGCCGGCGCACCGGTACGAGGGAGGAGCGGCATGGCGAAGAGCCGCGGTGGAGACAGGAAGCTCAAGAAGGGCGACCAGGTCGCCTGGAGCAGCCACGGCAGTGAGACCGAGGGCAAGGTGGAGAAGAAGATCACCGAGCGCACGGAGGCGGCCGGCCGCACCGTGGACGCCTCACCGGACGACCCGCAGTACCAGGTCCGCAGCGACAAGTCGGGCCGCTCCGCCGTGCACAAGCCGTCGGCGCTGAAGAAGAAGTCGAAGTAGCACGCCGTGGACGACGAGGAGCGGAAAGAGACCTGGGACGCGTTCCGCGAGCTGGTGAACATGACGCCCGCCGAACTGGAGAAGTGGCTGGCCTCCGAGCCGTCCCAGGACGCCGGTCAGCACAAGGACGGCGGCGAGTCCACCGGGCACGCCTCGGGCCGCCGGATCGTGGAGATCCTGCGCGCCAGGAAGGGCGACCTCTCGGACGACGACTACCGGCACATGCGCAAGGTCGACGGCTACATCCGCCGCCACCTCGCGCAGCGGCCCTCCGGCGACGTGACCGAGACCCGGTGGCGGCACTCACTCATGAACTGGGGCCACGACCCGCTGAAATGACCGCGGCGCCGTGCGAAAGTGGTCCGGTGACGACGTTGGAAGACCTGGTCCGGCTGCGCCGGGCCCGCGACCTCATGGACCGCCGGTACGCCGAGCCGCTCGACGTGACGGCGCTGGCCCGCGTAGCCCTGATGTCGCCGGGCCACTTCTCCCGCAGCTTCCGCGCCGCCTACGGCGAGACGCCCTACAGCTACCTGATGACGCGCCGGATCGAACGCGCCAAGGCGCTGCTGCGGCGCGGCGACCTCACGGTGACGGAGGTCTGCTTCGAGGTCGGCTGTACCTCACTGGGCTCCTTCAGCTCACGCTTCACCGAGCTGGTCGGCGAGAGCCCGAGCGCCTACCGGGCCCGCGACCACGAGGAGGGCGCCGCCGTCCCGCCCTGCGTCGCCAAGATCCACACACGACCGGTCAGGAACGGAGAAGCGAAGGCCGAGCGCCGCCCGTAGCGTGAGGCGCATGGACATCAACCTCTCCCAATGCTTCATCGCCGTCGACGACCACGACAAGGCGCTCGCCTTCTACCGGGACGTGCTCGGCCTGGAGGTACGCAACGACGTCGGCTTCGAGGGCATGCGCTGGGTGACCGTCGGCTCGCCCGACCAGCCCGACGTGGACATCGTCCTCGAACCGCCGCTCGCCGACCCGAACGCCCCCGCCGCCGACAGGCAGGCCATGGCCGAACTGCTCGCCAAGGGCCTGCTGCGCGGAGTCATCTTCCGCACCGACGACGTCGACGCCACCTTCGAACGCATCCGCGCGGCGGGCGGCGAGGTGCTCCAGGAGCCGATCGACCAGCCGTACGGCGTCCGCGACTGCGCGTTCCGCGACCCCGCCGGAAACATGCTGCGCTTCACCCAGCCGCGGAAGTGAGCCGCGCCCGCCGGGCGCTGGCGTGACGGCGCCCGGCCCGCAAAGATTCGAACACTTCGCAGGCAGCCGGTTGGACAGATGGAGACACGATGAGCACGGCCACGAGGACGGGCACCACCACGCCCGAGCCGCACATTGCCGACAGCCATGACCTGATCCGCGTGCACGGGGCGCGCGAGAACAACCTCAAGGACGTCAGCATCGAGATCCCGAAGCGCCGGCTGACGGTGTTCACCGGTGTCTCCGGCTCCGGCAAGAGCTCGCTGGTCTTCGACACGATCGCCGCCGAGTCGCAGCGGCTGATCAACGAGACCTACAGCGCCTTCGTCCAGGGCTTCATGCCGACGCTGGCCCGGCCCGAGGTCGACGTCCTCGACGGGCTGACCACGGCGATCATCGTCGACCAGCAGCGGATGGGCGCCGACCCGCGCTCCACGGTCGGCACCGCCACCGACGCCAACGCGATGCTGCGCATCCTCTTCAGCCGGCTCGGCGAGCCGCACATCGGCCCGCCCAGCGCGTACTCCTTCAACACCGCCTCGGTCCGCGCCAGCGGCGCGATCACGGTCGAGCGCGGCGCCAGGACCAAGGCGCAGAAGGCGACCTTCGAGCGCACCGGCGGCATGTGCAATCACTGCGAGGGCCGCGGCAAGGTCTCCGACATCGACCTCACCCAGCTCTACGACGACTCCAAGTCCATCGCGGAGGGCGCGTTCACCATCCCCGGCTGGAAGTCGGACAACGTGTGGACGGTCGGTCTGTACGCCCAGTCCGGCTTCCTCGACCCGGACAAGCCGATCCGCCGGTTCACCAAGAAGGAGATGCACGACTTCCTCTACCGTGAACCGACCAAGGTCAAGGTCAACGGCGTCAACCTCACCTACGAAGGCCTGATCCCCAAGATCCAGAAGTCGTTCCTGTCCAAGGACAAGGAGGCGATGCAGCCGCACATCCGGGCGTTCGTGGAGCGGGCGGTCACGTTCGACACCTGCCCCGAGTGCGACGGCACCCGGCTCAGCGAGGGCGCCCGCTCGTCGAGGATCGGGAAGATCAGCATCGCCGACGCCTGCGCGATGGAGATCCGCGACCTGGCCGAGTGGGTCCGCGGCCTCGACGAGCCCTCGGTGGCGCCGCTGCTCACCGCGCTGCGGCAGACCCTCGACTCGTTCGTGGAGATCGGCCTCGGCTATCTCGCGCTCGACCGGTCGGCGGGCTCGCTGTCCGGCGGCGAGGCGCAGCGCGTCAAGATGATCCGCCACCTCGGCTCCTCGCTCACCGACACCACGTACGTCTTCGACGAGCCCACCGCCGGCCTGCACCCCCATGACATCCAGCGCATGAACGACCTGCTGCTGCGGCTGCGGGACAAGGGCAACACCGTGCTGGTCGTGGAGCACAAGCCGGAGATGATCGCCATCGCCGACCACGTCGTCGACCTCGGCCCCGGCGCCGGCTCGGCCGGCGGCACCGTGTGCTTCGAGGGCACCCTGGAGGGCCTGCGGAGCAGCGGCACCGTCACCGGCCGGCACCTCGACGACCGGGCCACCGTCAAGGACGGCGTGCGCAAGCCCACCGGCGCGCTGGAGATCCGCGGCGCGACGGCGAACAACCTGCGCGACGTCGACGTCGACATCCCCCTCGGCGTGCTCTGCGTGGTCACCGGTGTGGCGGGCTCCGGGAAGAGCTCGCTGCTGCACGGCTCGATGCCCGCCGACGCGGGCGTGGTCTCGGTGGACCAGGCGCCGATCCGCGGCTCCCGGCGCAGCAACCCGGCGACGTACACCGGACTGCTCGACCCGATCCGCAAGGCCTTCGCCAAGGCCAACGACGTGAAGCCGGCGCTGTTCAGCGCGAACTCCGAGGGCGCCTGCCCCACCTGCAACGGCGCCGGCGTCATCTACACCGACCTGGCGATGATGGCCGGGGTCGCCACCCCCTGCGAGGACTGCGAGGGCAGGCGGTTCCAGGCGTCGGTGCTGGAGTACCGGCTCGGCGGCAAGGACATCAGCGAGGTGCTGGCGATGTCGGTCGCCGAGGCCGAGGAGTTCTTCGGCGGCGGCGAGGCGCACACCCCGGCCGCGCACCGCATCCTCGACCGGCTCGCCGACGTCGGCCTCGGCTACCTCACCCTCGGCCAGCCGCTCACCACCCTGTCCGGCGGCGAGCGGCAGCGCCTGAAGCTCGCCACGCACATGGGCGACAAGGGCGGCGTCTACGTCCTCGACGAGCCGACCACCGGCCTCCACCTCGCCGACGTCGAACAACTGCTGGGGCTGCTCGACCGGCTCGTCGACTCCGGCAAGTCGGTCATCGTCATCGAGCACCACCAGGCGGTCATGGCCCACGCGGACTGGATCATCGACCTCGGCCCCGGCGCCGGCCACGAGGGCGGCCGAGTCGTCTTCGAGGGCACCCCCGAGGACCTGATCACGGCCCGCTCGACCATCACGGGCGAGCACCTGGCGGCCTACGTGGGAGCCTGACCGGTTCACCGGCCGGGTGACCGGTTCACCGGGCCGCGCGGCCTGCCGGGGTCAGCCCGGCGGGCCGAGCCTCTCCCGCAGCTGACCGCGGGAGGTGATGCCGAGCTTGGGATAGATCCGGTACAGATGCGCCCCGATGGTGCGCGGGGACAGGTACAGCTGCTGTCCGATCTCCCGGTTGGACAGCCCGGTCGCGGCGAGCTGGGCGATCTGCAGCTCCTGCGGGGTGAGCAGATCCCAGCTCGCCGGCGGCTGCGGCGCGCCGCCCTCGCCGGCGGACCGCAGCTCCTGGCCCGCGCGCTCGTGCCACGGCTTCGCCCCGAGGGACGCGAAGGACTCCCGGGCGATCCGCAGCGGCGTACGGGACTCCATGACGCGGCGCCTGCGCCGCAGCCAGGAGCCGTGGGCGAGCAGCAGGCGGGCCCGGGTGAAAGGCTCCTGGGACAGGTCCAGAGCAAGGGCCGACCGGAACCGTGCCTCGGCGTCCTCGTCGGCCAGCAGGGCGTGCGCGAAGCCCAGGTTCGCCTTGACCATCCGGGCGGTGGTGGCGGCCGCCGCCTTGTCCAGCCGGCCCAACGCGTCGCGGGCCAGCGCCCGGTGCTCGTCGCTCACCGCCGCCTCGGCGAGCACCGTGATCGCGACGGACTGGAGACAGGGGTGGCAGGCGGGGTCGGCCGGGTCGAAGACCCGCCGGACACAGCCGAACGCCTCCGCGTGCCGGCCCGCCGCCAGCCCGATCAGACCGCGCGTGATCTGCACGAAGGCGAGGTTGGAGGGGTTCGCCACGGCCAGTCCCTGGCGTTCGGCCTCGTTGACGGCCGCGCGGGCCGTGTCCAGATCGCCGAGTACGGCCGCGAACTGCGCCTTCGCGATCCGGGCGCCGGTGAGCCAGCGGGGCAGCGCGCTCTCCTCCGCCAGCCGCAGCGCCTCGGCCACGCTGGGCAGGCCCGACTCCCAGTCGACGACGTGGGCCGCGGTGAACGACAGGGACACCAGCACCTGGGAGAGCAGCCCGAGCCGGCCCTGGGCGCGCAGTCCGGCGGCGGCGTGGCGCAGGAAGGCCGGGGCCAGGTCGTAGGCGCCGGCCATGGTGGCGGACGTCCCCAGCGTGGCGGCGCCCAGGGCGTCGTACGCGCCCTCGTACTCCAGCCGCTCCAGTCGCTCGACCACCGTCGCGCCCCGCTCCAGCGGAGTCGCCGCGGCCAGGACGAACACCAGATCGGGGTGGAGCTCGGGCACCGGCAGCCGTTCGGCGGCGGCCACCACGCGCTCGCGCAGTTCCCGCCCCGGGTCCGACCACCAGCAGCGGCGCGCCGCCGCCCGCAGGATACGGAGCGCGAGTTCCGGGTCGCCGGCGCCGGCCGCCGCCTCCGCGGTGCCGATGAGCAGCCGCAGCCGGGGGACGCTGGCGGACACGTCCGTCTCCAGCCCCTCGCGCAGCAGCACCATGCGGGCCCGCTCCAGGACACCCAGTTCCAGCGGGGCGGCGAGCTGGAGGAGGGTCGCGGCCCGCTCGGTGCGGCCGAGTTCGAGGCACAGCTCCGCCGCCTTGAGCAGCCGGGTGCCTCGGGCCGAGGCACGTTCGCCGAGCGAGACGGCCCGCTCCAGGGCCGCGAGCGCCACCGCCGGCGCCCCGCGCGCCTCGGCGCGGGCCGCCGTCCCCTCCAGCGCCATGGCGACCGACTCGTCGCGCTGTCCGCTGGCCGCGGCCCGATGCCACGTCCGACGGTCGGACTGCCCGTCGAGCACGGCGGCCAGCGCGCGGTGCGCGGCGAGCCGTTCGGCGAGCGACGCCGCCTGGAGGACCGCCGAGCGCACCAGCGGATGACAGAACCTGAGCCGCTGGGCGTCGGCCGTGACCAGGCCGTTCGCGACGGCCGGATCCAGCGCGTCCGCCGTGAGAGCCGCACCCGCCGCCTCCGACGCGGCCGCCAGGACCTCGCTGAGGGTGCCCTCGTCGTCGGTCGCCGCGACGAGCAGCACCTGCCGCGTCGCCGGCGGCAGATCGGGCAGCCGGGCCGCGAAGGCGTGCTCCAGGCGGGCGGTGAGCGGGATCGCCGGGGACGTCAGGGCGTCGGCGGAGGGGCCCTGGGCGCGCAGGGCGGTGGGCAGTTCGATCAGGGCCAGCGGATTGCCCGCCGCGGCGTCCATCACCCGCCGCCGTAGCGGCGGCTCCAGCCGCGGTGCCACGGCGTCCAGCACGCTCTCCGCGTCCTTCGGCGCCAGCGGCCGGAGCACGAGCTCGGGCAGCGCCAGGGTGTCCAGCGGGGTCGCGTGGCCGTCGCGGATGCCGACCAGCATGCCGAGCGGCTCGGCGCCGAGGCGCCGGGCGAGGAACGCGAGGACGTCCAGGGTCGGGGTGTCGAGCCACTGCGCGTCGTCGACGGCCAGCAGCACCGGGGCCTCGCCCGCGGCGTCGCCGAACAGGTTGAGCGTGGCCAGCGCGATCATGAAGAACGCGGGCGCGTGCCCGGCCGCCGACGCCGGCTCCTCCGGATACGTCCCCACCATCCCGAACGCGGCCAGCAGCGCCGCCGACTGGGCCGGCGGCAGCTGCGGCACGCGGTCCAGCAGGCCCCGGGTGAGCTGGTGCAGCCCGGCGAACGGCAGATGGGTCTCCGCCTGCACACCGGAAGCGGTGAGCACCGTGCAGCCCGACCGCTCCGCCGCGCGGGCGGCCCGGGACAGCAGTGCGGACTTGCCGATGCCGGGGGAGCCGCGCAGCAGCAGGACGGAGCCCTCGCCCGGCAGACCGCCGACGAACGCGTCGAGAGCGGTGAGCTCCCGAGCCCTGCCGAACAGCTCGTCGCCGGACACCCGATGACCCCCCGCCACCAGCGCATTTGTACGAAAGGAGCATTCTATCCACGCCCGGGGGACACCCGTCGCCGAGGCCGCCGAGGCCGCCGAGGCCGCCGAGGGGTCCCAGGTGTCCCAGGGGGCCCAGGCGTCCCAGGTGGACGGCCGCGCGTTCGACGCGCCGGACCGAGCGCGCGGTGGCGCGCGCGTTCGCCGGTGCCGCCGCCATGGCGGTGCCGAACCCGCGACCAGGCGGCGCACCGGCCCGTGCACGGCCGGCGGCCCGCCGCGCACGGTCAATGCGCAGTCATTGTGCCGATGCCCCGGCCGCCGCCGGACCGGAGGCTGGGCGTGGTCGTCCGGCGGGCCGTGCCGCGGCCCGGACCGCACCCCGGCGCGTGCCGCTCGCGCACTTGACGTGCGGGGACGAGCACCTGCCGCAGGGTGCACGACTGCCCGGCCGCGGTTCGCGGAGCCGAACGGAGCGACCAGGATGGCCGTACGCCGTCGATGTCGCCGTCGCCGTCGCCGTCGGCGGCGGTGGCGGTGGCGGTGGCGGTGGCGGTGGCGGTGAGCGAGGAGAGGGGCGGTGCGGTGACGGAGGGGGAGGGGAGGACGCCGGGCTTGCTGGACGCGGACACGCTCGGACGGGGCGCCGAATGGCGGCTGTTGCGCGAGGCGGTCGAGACGGTGACCGACGCGGGCCGCGCCGTCTGGCTGTGCGGTGAGGCCGGGATCGGCAAGACGGTCCTGCTGGCGCAGGCCGGTGACCTCGCCGCGCGGCGCGGACTGCGCGTGCTGCGCGTCAGCGGCGCCGAGGGGGAGCGGAACCTGCCGTTCGCCGCGCTGCACCAGTGGGTCTGGCCGCTGCGCGAGGAGACACGGCAGCTGTCACCCGGAGCCAGGGCGGCCCTGGACCGGGCGCTGGGCCTCGGCGCGGACGAGGCCGGCGACCCGTGCACGGTCTCGGCGGCCGTCGCCGAGCTGCTGGCCGTCGTGTCCCGCCGGCAGCCCGTGGTGCTGCTCGTCGACGACCTGCACTGGGTGGACGCCTCCAGCGCCGAGGTCCTGCACCTGCTGCAGCGCGGGCTCGGCGCGCTCCCGGTCGTCCTGCTCGCCACCGTGCGAGCGGAGGACGTCGCCGCGCTGGACCCCACCGGCGCCCGGACCCTCGACCTGGCACCGCTCGCTGACGAGAGCGCCGAGCGGCTGCTGCACCGGCTCCACCCCAGGCTGTCGTCCACGGCCCGCCGCCGCGTCCTCCAGGAGGCGGCGGGCAACCCGCTCGCCCTCGCCGAACTGCCCGCCCAGCTCGGCGAGGCACAACGCACCGGCCGGCTGCCCCTCCCCGACCACCTGCCCCTGGGTGAGCGGCTGGGCGGGATGTTCGCCCAGCGGGTGGCGGCCCTGCCGCCCGCCACCCGGTTCACCCTGCTGCTGTGCGCCCTGGCCGGCCGCGAGGGACACCCCCTGGACCTGGTGGGGGCCGCCGCCCGGGCCGCCGGCACGGACACCACCGAGGAGGACCTGGCGGAGGCGGCGCACAGCGGTCTGGCGCACCTCGACCCGCGGACCGCGCGCTTCGGGTTCCGCCACCCGCTGGTGCGGTCGGCACTGGTGGAGGCCGCCTCGGGCGCCGAACTGCGAAGGGCGCACGCCGCCCTGGCGGACGTACTGCCCGAAGGGGACCTGCGCGCGCTCACCCACCGGGCCGCCGCCACCGTGGGCGCCGACGAGGCACTGGCCGCGGCACTGGACGAGGCGGCGGCCCGCACCCAGGCCCGCGGCGGCGCCACCGACGCCGCCCACCTCCTCGCCCGGGCCGCCGGCCTGAGCGGCACCGCCGCCGGGCGCGGGCACCGGCTCGTGGTCGCCTCCTGCGCCGCCGCCTCCGGCGGCCACCTCGACCTGGCGTCCGGGCTCCTCGACCAGGCCGTCACCCACGGAGTGCCGGCGGACAGCCGCCACCTGCTCGACTTCGCCCGTGCCCTGGTGCGGCTGCACGGGGACGGCGACGTCGGGCCCGCCGTGGAGCTGCTGCCCGCCGTGCTCGACCGGCTCTCCGGCGCGGCGGACACCGGCCTGCGCCTGCCGAGCCTGTTCATGCTCTACCTGGCCGCCGGCTACACCGCCGACCCGCTGGTCTGGCAGGCGCTGGCGGCCCGGCTGGACGGCGCGGGGCCCCTCGCCCGGCTCGGCCACGACATCTGGAACGACCCGGCCAGGCACGCCCAGGGCGCCCAGGACCGCCTCGACGCCGCGCTGCGCGACTTCTCCGCCGACGACGAGCCGGGCCAGGTCTGGCTGCTGCTGTGGGCGGCGGCCGGACTCGACGGCATCGACGACGACACCCCGCTCTTCCGGCGGCTGACCCACCACCACTCCTACGCCACCCAGGCCTTCATCGGCAGCGTCGCCGCCTACGGGGACTTCCTGCGCGGCCACTGGGACCGGTGCGTGGAACGGGCCCGCCGGCAGGCCGCCGCCTCCCGCGCACGGGCGTTCCGCCTCAACGAGGCCGTCCAGCGGTACACGGAGGGCTACGTCACCGCCGCCCGGGGCCGGCGGCAGGCCGTCGACGACCTCGTCGCCGACCTGCGCCCCTGGGCCGCCGCCCGCGGCCTCGCCTTCGTCGTCCAGCGGCTGCGCGCCATGCAGGCCCTGTGCGCCCTCGCCCACGGCGACTACGAGACGGCGTACACCCACGCCTCGGCCGTCATGCCCCCGGGCACCTTCCCCGCCGACGTCCCCAAGCTCAACCTGGTCTTCCTCGACCTCGTCGAGGCGGCCGTGCGCACCGGCCGGCGCGAGGAGGCCCGCCGGCACGTGGCGGCGGGCCTGGCCGTGCGCATGGACCGGATCTCCGACCACCACCGCTTCGTGCTGCGCGCCGCGCAGGCGCTGGCGGCCGACGACGTCGACGCGGCGAGTTCCGCCGTGTACGCGACGCCGGGCGCCTCGGGATGGCCGTTCGAACTGGCCCGGGTGCGGCTGCACCACGGAGCCTGGCTGCGCCGCCAGGGCCGGCGCGTCGAGGCCCGGCACCAACTGGACGCGGCGCACCGGGCGTTCGCCGGCCTGAAGGCCGACCCGTGGGCGGACCGCGCCCGTCAGGAACTCCGGGTCTGCGCCGAGCCCGCCCCCGCCGCCGCCCCCACCGAGCGTCTGACACCCCAGGAGCGGCGCATCGCGGACCTGGTCGCGCAGGGACTCACCAACCGGGACATCGGCACGCGCCTGCATCTGTCGCCCAGAACCGTCGCGGGCCACCTGTACAAGATCTATCCCAAGCTCGGCATCACCAGCCGGGCCGGCCTGGCCCGGGCCCTGGGCCGCCAGGAGGAGACATGAGGCAGACCGGCTCGGCCGGCACCTCCGGCGGCATCCCCGTCCGCCACCGGCTCGGCGCCCTGCGCATCACCACCCACGCCGGCGCCGCCGGGAACGTGCTGCGGACGCCGCCGCCGGACCCGGCGGACGACACCGCGCCGCTGTACGTCGGCACCCAGCCGGAAGGGCACGCCGTCCTCGCGTACGGCGCCACGCTCCTGCCGTGCGCGCCCGGCGAGGTCTTCGTGGCCGATCCGGCACAGCCCTGGGAGCTGCGCGCACGGGACGACTTCCGGCTGCACCTCTTCGTGTTCCCGCGGGACCTGCTCGGCCTGCCGGACGCCGACCTCACCGCCCTGCGGGGTGTGCACGGGCGGTCCGGCGGCGGTGTCACCCGGCTGCTCGTGCCCCTGCTGACCACCGTCGCCGAGTCCGCCCCCGACTACGCCCCGGCCACCGCGCACGGCATCGCCGGCAGCCTGGCCGAGCTGCTCGGCACCCTGGCCACCGAGCGGCGCACCACGGCCCCGACCGCCCCCGGCACCACGGTCGCCGCCGACGCCGCGGCCGGACCGGACCGGCGGGCCGTGACGGCCCGGGCGATCCGCCGCTTCGTCAACGAGAACCTCGCCGACCGCAGGCTGAGCCCGGAGTACATCGCGGCACGCCACCATGTGTCCGTGCGGTACGTGCACAAGGTGTTCGCCGCCGAGGGAACCACCCTCGGCCGGTGGATCCGGCAGCGCCGGCTCCAGGAGTGCCGGCGCGAACTCGCCCGGCCGGACCGCGCCGACGCCGCCTCCCTGGCGGCCGTGGCACGGCGGTGGGGCTTCGCCAACGCCGCCCACTTCAGCCGGAGTTTCCGCGCCGCGTACGGCGTCTCACCGGGCGAGTGGCACCGGATCCGCACCGGCACGGCGGACCGCGGTCACCGCGCCACCGGTACCGCTCCCGGCGCGTGAGGTCCCGCGTCCCGCCAGTCGCGGGGCGAGTACCCGTACACCGCCTTGAACGACCGGCTGAAGTGGGCCACGTTCCGGAACCCCCAGCCGCGCGCCACCGCCGAGATCGTCAGTGCCACGGCCGCGCGGCGCCCGAGTTCCCGCGCGCACTCCTCGACCCGCCGCCGCAGGATCAGCTTGCCGACGGTGGTCTCCTCGCCCTGGAAGAGCAGATGCAGATAGCGGACGGAGATGCGGTGCGCCCGCGCGATGCCCGCCGGCGACAGGTCCGGATCGCGCAGGTTCTCGTCGACGTACCGGCGGACCACCGTGCGCAGATGCTCCCGGGCGGTGTCGGCCGCCGAGCACTGCCGGGGGCTCTGCTCGTCGATCAGCGTGGCGAGCAGGTCCGTGATGTTCCCGGCCAGCCGGTCCGCGACCGGCGCCGCCGCCCGGTCCGCCTCCGCAGCCAGCGCCGACACGAACGGCCCCAGCAGCGCCGCCACCCCGTCCGTGCCGGGCACGGCCCGCCCCGTCACCTGCCGGGCACGGGCCGGCGACAGACCGAGCGCGTGCGCCGGCACCCGCAGCAGATGCAGCCGGAACGTGTCGCGCTGCTCGAAGGAGAACGGGCGGCGCAGGTCGCACAGGGCCAGCTCGCCGGGGCGCAGGGTCGCGCCGCGTCCGTCCTGGTGGAGGGCGGCCGTGCCCGCCGCCTGCACGGCCAGCACCACATGGTCGTCCGGAGCCGCCGACACCAGCCGGGTGGTGCGGCTCAGCCGCACCGGACCGGCCGTCATCGACAGGACCCGGACATAGCCCAGATCGCTCGACCACAACGTCCCCTCGAAGGACCGCACCCCCTGCGGGACGGCCACCCGCAGCGGTGCCAGCCAGTGCCGCACGGCCCGCTCCCAGGCCGCGGCCCGCTCCGCGTCGGGCAGGGTCGCCGTACTCACCACGGACTGCACATCCGCTCCTCGGTCCGCTGTCCACCGGGCGCGCCGCCCGAACCGTCCGGCCTGGTCCGCGCCCCTCTCCGACCAGTCTCGGAAGGGCCGCGCCACAGCGGTTAGGTCATTTGACGGGTGTGCCGGGAACGGCCGGACCGCGCGGGCCGCGGCCGCCCCGCGCGGTGGTGCGCGGACGGTCATGCCGAGGTGCACCCGCAGGCATGCGCGCCGCCTCGATCACCCCTACCGTCGTCCCGGTGCCGCGCGCGATCACCGGTACCCCGGAGGCGGCCGACCTCGCAGGACGCCGTCACCCACCAGGAGTTCGCGTGTCCCCTTCCGGCCCGGTGCCGCATCCGCCGCTCGTACTGGAGCCGCGGGCGCGGGAGTTCGTCCGCGACCACGTCTGCCCGTCGGTGCCCCGGGGCGCCGATCCGGGGCCGGCGCGGGCGGACGTCGCCGCCCTGCTGGACCGGGAGCACCGGGACGAGCAGGTGAGCGAGGAGTGGCTGTCCCTGCCCGCGTCCGGCCCGCACCGGGTCGCCGTGCGCATCCTGCGGCCGGCCGGCGCCGGCCGGCCGCTGCCCGTGGTGCTGTTCCTGCACGGCCTCGGCTGGACCCTGTCGGACGCCTCCGCGCACGGCGCGCTCCTCACCGACCTCGCGCTCGGCGCCGACGCGGCGGTCGTGGTGCCGGAGTACGCCCGCGCACCCGAGGCCCGCTACCCGGTGGCCGTCGAACAGGTCCACGCGGTGGCCCGCTGGCTCACCGAACACGGCCTGGACCGCGGGCTGGACGGGCAGCGGATCGCCGTCCTCGGCACCTCGGCGGGCGGCAACCTCGCCGCGGCCCTCACCCTCCTGGCACGCGAGCGCGGCGGCGTCGACCTGGTCCACCAGGTCCTCGTCTGCCCCGTCACGGACGCGGCCATGGACACCCGGTCCTACCGGGACTACGGCGAGGGCTTCTTCCTCGGCGGCCGGGCCATGCGCGACTTCTGGGAGCAGTACGTGCCCGACCCCGCCGACCGGCTGCGCAGCACCGCCGCACCGCTGCGGGCGACGGACGCCGAACTCGCCGGTCTGCCGCCCGCCCTGGTCGTCACCGCCGAGGCCGACGTCCTGCGCGACGAAGGGGAGAGCTACGCGGCCCGGCTGCGGCAGGCCGGGGTGTCCGTCGTGTCGGTGCGCTACCACGGCACCGTGCACGGCTTCCCCCTGTTCGGCGCCCTGCGCGGCAGCGACGCCTCGAAGGCCGCCCGGACCCAGGTGATGGACACCCTGCACACCGCCCTGCACCCCTGGCACTGACGGCCCGCCACCGTGCATTCCTGGGGCTGACGGCCCGCCGCCGTGCACCCCTAGGTCGTGTCCGCAAAGTCTGGGCAGCCAGAGTCGTAGGCAGGCGATGGTGACCAGGGCTTGGTAGTGGCGGGCGAGTTTGTCGTATCGAGTGGCCAGGGCCTTGTTGTGCTTGAGCCTGTTGAAGCAGCGCTCGACGACATTGCGGCGCCGGTAGGCCGCCCGGTCGAGCCGGCACAGGCTCTCGCCCCGGCGGATGCGGCCGTTGATCTGGTCGATCCGCTCGGGGACGGCGGCCTTGATGCCGCGCCTGCGCAGGTAGGAGCGGATCTTCGTGGACGAGTGGCCCTTGTCCGCGGCGACCCGCTCGGGCCGGGTCCTGGGGCGGCCGGGCCCGGCTGAGCAGCTGGCATCCGACGGGCGGCACGCGGGTCGCCGGCGCGGTCTCGCGGGAGCGGCGTGGCGGCCGGCGCGTCGTCCACCGCGACGGGAAGCTGAGCTACCGCCGCGACGACCCGACCACCGAGACCTGGTCCTTCCCCGCTCCGATGGGCCCGCGGACGGTCATCGGGGAGTTCACCATGGCGGACGTCGTCACCATCCCGAGCCACCTGTCCATCCCGCGCGTCCGCACCTGTATGACGAGGGAAAGGGCCCGGGACCTGTCGGCGCCCGAGACGCCGACGCCGGCCGCGGTCGACGAGCACGGGCGGTCCGCGCAGACCTTCCTCGTCGACGTCGTCGTACGCTCCGGCGGCGCCGAGCGGCGCATGGTGGCCCGTGGGCAGGACATCTACGCCGTCACCGCGCCGCTGGCGGTCGAAGCGCTCCAGCGCATCCTCACCGGCCGGACCAGGACGGTCGGCGTCGCCTCCGCGGGGGAGATCTTCGACGCGCCGGACTTCCTGCGCGCGCCGGCGCCGCACCTCACGCTCGACTGACGACCGCGTCGGCCGTGCCGTCAGGCGGCGAGGTGCCGCAGCAGGGAGAGCGCGCCCCGCGACGCCAGGGCGACCGAGGTGAGGGTGGGGTTGCAGGCGGTGGCCGTCGGGATGACGTTGTTGCCGGCCACCCAGAGGCCCGAGGTGCCCCAGACCCGGCTGTGGGTGTCGCAGACGCTCGTGCCGTCGTCGGCGGGGCCCATGCGGGTGGTGCCCTGGTAGTGCAGCGAACTGCCCGCGGGCAGCAGGAAGGGGGCTTCGTCGAGGGGGACGCCGAGGCACGCTCCGGCTTCGGCGACGGCCTTCTTGGCCGCCTCGACGGTGGCGAGGTCGCGGTCGGTGTAGCGGTAGTGGACGGTGATGGCGGGCATGCCGAACGCGTCCTGTTCCGTGTCGCTGAACGTGACCCGGTCGTCGGCGGTGATGTCCTTCGCGCAGAACCAGCCGAGGCCGACGATGGAGCCGGGCTCCACGGGCGCGTCCTGGGCGAGCGGGAGCGGTGAGGCGTCGAGTTGCATGACCTGGCCGTGGAAGGGCCGGTCGGCGGTGAACGGCACCCAGCTGACACCGCTCTGCGGGATGATGCCGCCGTCCGCGTGCCGGGTGCGGTCGGTGACGGCGCGGTGTTCGGCCACCAGGTCGTCGGGGAGTTGCACGGCGTAGACGATCTGGGGCTGGTCGTTGAGGTGGCGGCCGAGGGCGGCGGGGCGGATGCCGGAGGCGTAGAGGATCTGCGGGGTGCGCAGGGCGTCGGCGGCGACGACGACCGCGCGGGCGGTGAGTGTCGTCTCGCGTCCGCTGTCGAGGTCGCGTACGGCGACGCCGGTGACGGTGCCGTCGTCGTGCAGGACGCGCAGGCACAGGCAGCGGTCGGCGATCTCGACGCGGGGGTCGTGGGCGGCGGGGCCGAGGATGACGTCGGTGCCGCTCCAGACGTGGGTGCCGTCGGGGCGGGTGGTGACGGCCAGCGGCATGGGCGCGACCCGGCGGGAGGCGGGGCGGCCGGCGTCGAAGAGGTCCGCCAGTCTGCGCCGGACCTCGTCGGCGAAGGGGGCGTCGTCGAAGGCGTGGGCGCTGACGTGCAGGAGTTCTTCGGCGCGGGTCAGGTGCCGGTCCATCTCGTCGGCCGGGACGAAGGGGATGCGTTCGCTGTCGCCGGGCCGGGGGCAGGCCGCGGTCCAGTGCGCGCCCATGCCGCCGACGTTGGTGGAGAGGGCGGCGGCGGGCATGTCCGGGGCGCCGAGGAGCCGGGTTCCGGGGCGGCCGGCCGGGGCGGGCGCGGGTCCTTCGGAGGCTCGCTGCGCGCGGGTGCGCAGGGTGTCGTCGGCGATGTTCTTCACGTGGCCGCCGGGCGGGTCGGTGAGCTTCGGTCCGGCCTCGGCGAGGAGGATCCGCGCGCCGGGGTGCCGGTCGAAGACCTCACGGACGTAGGTGCTGCCGGTGGGGCCGCTGCCGACGACGATGACGTCGTAGTCGGGCGCCGAGGGGAGGGGCATGGGGGCTCCTTGGAGGGTCAGGCGATGACGAGGGGGCGCAGGGTGTGGTGGGCGATGGTGAGGCCCTGGCACACCTTGTCGGGGGTGCCGCCCCAGAGGGGGTCCTCGTGCTCGACGGAGAGGGTGCCGGTGAAGCCGGCCTCGTAGAGGCGGTCGACGACGCGGGGCCAGTCGACCTGGCCGCGGCCGGGGACGCGGTAGCGCCACCAGCCCGTGGCCCAGGGGTCGCCCTTCTTGTCGGTGGTCCCGAAGAAGCCGTAGCGGTTGCGGGCCGCGGTGTCGATCTCGATGTCCTTGGCCTGGGCGTGGGCGATGCGGTCGGCGTACGGGGCGATGGTCGTCAGCGGGTCGATGCCGAGCCACATCAGGTGGGAGGGGTCCCAGTTGAGGTACAGGCCGAGCGAGAACATCCACTCCCACAGCTCGGGCGAGTAGGCGATGTTGCCGGGGCCGCCGTCGGGATGCCAGCCCTCCATCACGCAGTTCTCGACGATGAGCCGTACTCCGCGCTCACCGGCGTAGTCGACGAGTTCGGGCAGGACGCGTTCGGCCTCGCGCTGGTTGTCGGGCACGCTGCGGGCCGGGTCGCGACCGATGAAGGTGCCGACGTAGGGGACGTCGAGTGCCTGGGCGGCGTCGACGGCGTGCTTGAGGTGGGTCCGGATCTCGGTTCGCCGGGCGGGGTCGGGGTGCAGGTTGTTCTCGTAGTAGGCCAGCGCGGAGATCTCCAGCCCGTGGCGGTCCAGCGACTGCCGGATGTCGTCGGCGCGGGCCCGGTCGAGGGTGGTGACGTCGATGTGGGAGGCCTCGAAGTCGCGGCCGCCGGTACCGGGCCAGACGGCGACCTCCAGGCGTTCGTAGCCGGCCTCGGCGGCCCAGGCGGCGATCCGGTCCAGGGGCCAGGTGGGCAGGCAGGCGGTGAGCATGCCGAGCTTCATTCGGGGATCTCCGTCCAGGTGCCGTGGTGGGAGGCCGAGGTGAGGACGGCCTCGGTGAGCCGGGCCGCGCGCAGCCCGTCGTGGAAGGTGGGCAGGCCGTCGGGCTTTCCGCCGCGGACGGCCTCGTAGGTGTCGGCGACGAAGTCGGCGAAGCAGTCGCGGTAACCCTGCGGGTGGCCGGCGGGCAGCGCGTCCGGCCGGCCGCCCGCAGCGGCAGGGTCGCGCAGGAGGACGCGGTTGCCGTCGATGCCGCCGATCCACAGCCGTTCGGGGTCCTCCTGGTCGAAGGTGTAGGTGGCGTCGGGGCCGTCGAAGGAGAACCACAGGCGGTTCTTGCGTCCGGCGCTGGACTGGCTGATCACCAGGGAGCCGAGTGCACCCGCGTCGGTGCGGAAGGTGATGACGCCGCCGTCCTCGGTGGTGACGGGGTGTCCGGCGCGGACGGGGTGGGCGGTGCCGAGGGTGGCCTGGAGGGTGGTGATGCGCTGTCCGGTGACGAACTCCATCAGGTCGCACCAGTGGATGCCGATGTCACCGAAGGCGCGGCTGCCGCCGCCGAGCGCCGCGTCGACACGCCAGTCGGTGTGGTCCGCGCGGGCCAGCCAGTCCTGGGTGTAGGAGCCGTGCAGCAGCCACGGGGTGTGGCCGTCGGCGGCGACGAGTGCGCGGGCCCGTCGTACGGAGGCGTGGAAGCGGTAGACGAAGGGGACCGTCGCCACCAGGCCCGACCGGTCGGCCGCGGCGGCGAGTTCGGTGGCTTCGGCGGAGGTGAGGGCGAGGGGTTTCTCGCACACCACGTGCTTGCCCGCCTCGATCGCCTGGAGCGCCATGGTGTGATGCAGATGGTTGGGGGTGCAGATGTGCACCACGTCCACGTCGGAGGCGAGTACGTCGGCGAAGTCCGCGGCGGCGGCTCCCGGCAGCGTGTCGGCGAGGGAGCGGGACCGGTCCGGTGAGCTGCCGGCGACCAGCCGTACCCGGCCGCCCGCCGCGGTGATGGCCCGCGCGTGCACGGCGCCCATGAAGCCGGTGCCGACGAGGGCGGCGTGGACCGGTGATGGCATGGCTGACTCAGCTTTCGTCTCGGAGTGGGGAGGCTCGGCGGTGCGCGTCCGGAGCCGCAGTGCGCGCTGGGAGCGCTGTCGCCGACCACTATTGCACGTGACATGCAAAAGTCGTCAAGGATGAGGTCGGCCAGGACGGAAGTACGAGAGGATGGCGGCCATGACACGACGTCCACCCACCGCCGTCGACCAGTTCGACGCCCTGTCCACCGTCGTCCGCCTCGTCCGCTCCGGCCGCGCCCGGACCCGGCCGGAGCTGGGCGCCGCCTCGATGCTGGGCCGCACGGTGATCTCCCAGCGTGTGGAGGAGGCCATCGAACTCGGTCTGCTGGAGGACGCCGACATCGGTCCGTCCAGCGGCGGCCGGGCGCCCCGGCGGCTGCGGTTTCGGGCCGAGCGGGGGCTCGTGCTGGCCGCGGTCCTCGGTGTCGCCGCGGTGGACGTGGCGGTCTGCGACCTGGACGCCCGGGTGCTGGACCACCGGCATCTGGAGTGGCCCGTCTCGCGCGGCCCGGAGGAGACGCTCGACTTCCTCGGCGAGCAGTTCGCCGCGCTGCTCAAGGGCCGGGACACGGATCTGCTCTGGGCGGCCACCGTCGGCGTGCCGGGGCCGGTGGAGTTCGCCACCGGACGGCCCTCCCAGCCGCCGATCATGCCGGGCTGGGACGGCTTCGACGTCCGCGGCCGGCTCCAGGACCGCCTCGCGGTGCCGGTCTGGGTCGACAACGACGCCAATCTGCTGGCGCTGGGCGAGGCGCGCAGCAGCGCCGTCGACGACGACCACCACCTGATCTTCGTGAAGGCGGGCACCGGCATCGGCGCCGGCATCGTCAGCGGCGGACACGTCCACCGAGGCAGCCGGGGCTCGGCGGGCGACATCGGCCACGCGCGCATCCTCGAGGACAACTCGGTGATGTGCCGGTGCGGGCGGACCGGCTGCCTGGAGGCGCTGGCGGGCGGCTGGGCGCTGGCCCGCGACGCGGTCACCGCCGTGCACGAGGGCCGCAGCCGCTACCTGGCGGACCTCCACCAGGCGCACGGCGAGATCACTCCGGCCGACATCGGGCAGGGAGTCGTGCTCGGGGACGCCTGGTGCGTCACCGCCGTGGCGCGGGCGGCCGAACGCATCGGCAGCCTGATGGCGGCGCTGGTCAACTTCTACAACCCCGACAGCCTGGTCTTCGGCGGCGGAGCCGTGACGGGCGGCGACACCTTCCTGCGTGTGGTCGACCACACCGTGCGCAGCCGCGCCCTGCCGCTGGCCTCGTCGGATCTCGTCATCCGCGCCTCCTCCCTGGGCGATCTGGGCGGTGTCGCGGGCGGTGCCCATCTCGCCGTGGACGCGCTGCTCTCCCCCGACGCCCTCGCCGCCTGGACGCCCGGCGGGCACCCGGGATCCGTCGGCCCCGAGCGGCTCACCGAGCGCTCCTGACCCGGTGCGGGTCACGGACGCCGGAAACGCACACTGCGGACAGAGGTCGGCAAGAGGGCATTGACTTATGTCTGTGGCGAACATAAGTTCCGTCGACAACGAGCGGACCTGGACGAGGTCCGCCGTAGTCAACGGCAGCCGCCCACCCCTCCGCGCCACGCCTGTCCCCGGCCCGCGCCTCGTGGCGGCACGCCCTCAGTCTTCGAAGGGACTCGACGATGAGTGCCGTGCCCTCCTCCCCGACCGGGCTCACCTCCGCCCGCACCGCCCCGCCGCACCTCCCGCCCCGGTCCGCCCAGTTCGCCTACGGTCTGGGCGACCTCGCGTCCAACCTGACGTGGACCACGCTGACGGCGTTCCTGCTGTTCTTCTACACCGACGTCGCCGCGCTCACCGCGGCCGCCGCCGGAACGATCCTGCTGATCGGCCGGGTCGCGGACGCGATCATCGACCCGGTCGTCGGACTGGCCGTCGACCGCACCCGCAGCCGCTTCGGCCGCGCCCGGCCGTACCTGATCTTCGCCGGCCCGCTCCTCGGCGTCCTCTTCGCCCTGGCCTTCACCGCGCCTTTCACCGGCGGCGCGGCCGTCGCCTGGGCGGCCGTCACCTTCATCGCGGTCGGCGTCAGCCACTCGCTCGTCAACGTCCCCTACGGCGCGATGCTGCCGATGCTCACCGACGACGCCGACACCCGGCTGCGGATGAGCGGCTACCGCTTCGTCGGCGCGTCGGTGGGCATGATCGCCGTCGCGGTCGCCGTGATGCCCCTGGTCGGCGCCCTCGGCGGCGGCGACCGCGGCCGCGGCTTCACCGCCATGGCGATCGTCTTCGGTGTCGTCGGCACCCTGCTCTACTGGGTGGTCGCGCTGCGGTGCAAGGAACGCCCGGCGCCGTCGACGACACAACGGACGGCCACCCGTGACGCCCTCGCCGCGCTGCTGCGCAACCGCCACTGGCTCGGCGTGAGCAGCGCCTCCCTGATGGCCTTCGTACGCCTCGGCATCGTCACCGCCGGCGCCGTCTACTACGCCCGCGAGGTCCTCGACGACGCCTGGGCCACCAGCTACATCCTGCTCGCCTTCTCCTCCTCCGCCCTCGTCGGCTCCCTGCTCACCCCGCTGGTCCTGCGCCGCACGGGCAAGCGCCGCGGCATCAATCTGGGCCTGTTCGCCACCGCCGCGCTCTACCTGGCGCTGTTCTTCCTCGACGGGCAGCCGCTGCTGTTCCTGGCCGTCTTCCTGATCGCCAACCTCCTCGGCGGCTTCGGCCTGGTGGCCGCGCCGGCCCTCGTCTCCGACACCATCGACCACCAGGAGACCCTGACCGGCCGCCGCGACGAGGGCCTGCTCTACGCCGGCTACAGCTTCGCCACGAAGGTCGGCACCGCGCTCGGCGGCTCGCTCTTCGCCTGGGCCCTGGCCTGGGGCGGCTATCAGGCCGACCACGTCTCCGCCGAGGCTGCCGGCGCGATCGAGTGGGCCTTCATCGGCCTGCCCGTGCTGCTCTGCCTGGCGCAGGCCGCGTGCATGACCGCCTACGGCCTGGAGCGCAAGCGGCCGGCGCCCGCCCCTGCCGCCGGCTGACGCACCGCCCACCGACATTCACGCAGCGCCGCCCGCCACACACTCGGCACCCCCAGCACACCCGCACCCCCCGCACACCCGCACCCCCCGCACCCCCCGCACACCGAGGGACCTCACCATGCTCGAACGCACGATCATCCAGCAGCGCGGCTTCCGCAACACCGCCGACGAGACCGGGGTCACCGGGTTCGAGCTGCGCCTGCGCAATCCCAACTACCGCGGCATCGCCGGCAGCCTCGTCGAGGGCGTCGAGATCACCGTCGACGGCGAGACCTTCCCGCGCGAGTCGGTCCGCTGGACCCTCCAGGGACGCACGTTCACGCTCGCCGAGCTGCGCTCCGCCACGGACGTACGGTGGCAGCTCGACGAGGTCGCCACGGTGCACGTGCCCCGGCCGGGCGGCCTGACCGCCGGAACCCACCGGGTCGAGGTCGCCGTCCACCTGCGCCGCCCCTACATCCCCGCCGTCGCCGGCCCCTCGGTGTTCCGGTCCGCGACCACCGCCACGATCGTCCCGGACAGCGGCGCGGACGGCGGACCGCGCTACGGAGTCTCCCTCTACAGCTACTCCGGCGACCTCAACACCTCCATGACACTGGAGGACGCCATGGCCGACATCGCCGACCTCGGCGCGACCGGCATCGAGATCCTCGGCGAGGGCAACATCCCCGGCTACCCGCACCCGGACACCGCCTGGATCGACACCTGGCACGCACTGCTCGACCGGCACGGCCTCACCGCCACGAACTACGGCGCCTGGGTGGACACGGCGATGTGGCACGACCGCGACCTCACCGCGGAGGAGGGGCGGGCGCAGCTCGAACGCGATCTCCGCCTGGCCAAGCTGCTCGGCTTCACCTCCGTCCGCCCCAAGTTCGGCGTGGTCACGCCCGACCTCGACCCGCACCCCATCTGGCAGCCCGCCGTCGAAGGCGTCCTCGACCTGGCCGCCGACCTCGACATCGTGATCTGCCCTGAGATCCACAGCCCGACCCCCATCAAGCATCCCGTCACCCAGGGCTACCTCGACTTCATCGAGCGCACCGGCAGCCGCCACTTCAAGCTGCTCATCGACACCGGCATCTTCCAGACCGCCCCGGTCGACGACGGCCACGAAGGCTTCGAGGGCAAGAAGCGCCCGGCGTTCCTCGAACCCCTCGCCGTCCCGATGTCCGACCTCACCGACGTCCTCCCGCACGTCCACTTCATCCAGGCCAAGTTCTTCGAGATCGACGACTCGCTCACCGACCTGCACGTGCCCTGGCGGGACATCATGACCACCCTGCGAACCGCCGGCTGGCAGGGCTGGCTCTCCAGCGAGTACGAAGGCCGCCGCGAGCCCGGCCGAGGCCGCGACCAGGTGAGGCGCCAGCACGCGTTGCTCCGCTCGCTGGAGGCGGACGGGGCCTGAGCCCAGTCCGTACGTCCCGTACGTCGTCGTCGGGGTCATCGGCGCAGGGGCGGTCAACCTCGGGGACGGTGTGACACGGCAGGCGGAGGCAGGCCGTGCAGGAACGCCGGTGCTGCCCCTGGTGCTACGCCTCGATCGGGTTCGGGCACGACCCGCGCGCGGAGTCGCGTCCGCAGTACGGCCACGTTCGTGGGAGCGGGCGGACTCCCCGCGGCTCCCACAGGAAGTCGCCCACGCGGCGGCTGTCGGCGTCGACGATGACCTGCACATTCGCCGAGAACCGGTAGTTGCGTGACGAGGCTGCGACCTGCCGGTCGCGCACCGGGATCAGGGTGCCGTCCACGATCCACAACCGGTCGGCGCCCGGCACCGGCCCGGGCGCCGGCTCCAGTGCAAGCAGCGGTCCCAGGCGCTGGATGACCCGGCAGACGGTGGCGGGTGAGCAGCCGAAGAGCGGGGCGAGCTGCCGCATGGTGAGGTTCGTGCGGTAGTACACGGCCACCAGCAGCACCCGCTCAGCCAGCGGAAGACACCACGGCCGACCACCACCGGGGCCGTTTCCGCCCCGCTCGCGCACCACCCGCAGCAGCTTCTCGAAGCGCCCCATCCGCAACCCGGTGAACGTCTCCACCCACACCGGCTCGGCCCGCAACACCCCACCCATACAGCCAAAATGCCCGCCACCAAGCCTTCTGCAACACCCTTTAGGACTGCCGACCCGCCGCCGTGCATTCCTGGCATCGACGGCCCGCCGCCGTGCACCCCTGGCACACGGCTCTGCGCGCGTGGTCACCCCGGCCGAACTCCTCCTGTCTAGCGTGCCGTTGACAGCCCTTCCGCCGCCGGACCCGTGCGGCGCCGTCCCCTGTGAGGACCCTTCATGCCGACACCCCACGACCTCGACCGCATAGCCCGCGTCAACGCCGAGGACCGCACCCCCGTCGTCTTCGTCCACGGCCTGTGGCTGCTGCCCAGCAGCTGGGACCGCTGGGCCGCCGTCTTCGACGAGGCCGGGTACGCGCCGCTGACCCCGGGCTGGCCCGACGACCCCGACACCGTCGCCGAGGCCAACGCCCACCCCGAGGTGTTCGCGGGCAAGAGCGTCGGTCAGGTCGCCGACCACTTCGCCGACCTGATCGGCCGCCTGGAGCGCAAGCCCGTCGTCATCGGGCACTCCTTCGGCGGCCTCATCACCCAGATGATCGCCGGCCGCGGACTCGCCGCGGCGTCCGTCGCCATCGACCCGGCGCCGTTCCGCGGTGTGCTGCCGCTGCCGTTCTCCTCGCTGCGCGCCGCGAGCGCCGTCCTCGGCAACCCCGCCAACTACCACCGCGCGGTGCCCCTGACCTATGACCAGTTCCGCTATTCCTTCGCCAACGCGGTGAGCGAGGAGGAGGCCAGGACGCTGTACGAGCGGTTCGCCGTACCCGCGCCGGGCGAGCCGCTGTTCCAGGCGGCCGTCGCCAACATCAACCCGTGGACGGAGGTGAAGGTCGACACCCTCAACCCCGAGCGCGGACCGCTGCTGGTGATCTCCGGCGAGAAGGATCACACCGTGCCGTGGGCCATCGCGAACGCCTCGTACAAGAAGCAGGCCCGCAACGAGCACGCGGTCACCGAGATCACCGAGATGGCGGGCCGCGGCCACGCCCTCACCATCGACAGCGGCTGGCGCGAGGTCGCCGACACCGCGCTCGCCTTCGTGCGGCGCTTCACCGGCTGACCCGCACCACCCGCGGCGCTTCACCGGCTGACCAGCACCGCCGCGACGGGAACGCCGGGCCCGGCGTTCCCGTCGGCCGCCGGACCCCGGCCCGCCGGGCCCCGGCGGGCCGGGCCCGCGCGGTGGTGGCGCGCCAAGGGCACCCCCTGTGCAGATGGGGGGCGA
>NZ_JBEPAL010000052.1:0-62152 GCF_040298625.1 Streptomyces sp. NPDC001532 | reverse complement strand
GGGGGGGGCGGCGCGGCGCCCCCCCCGCCCCCCCCCCCGGCGCGCCCCCCCCCCCCCAAAAACCCCCCCGGCGGGGGGGCCCCCCCCACCCCCCCCCCCCGGCCGGGTTGTCGCATCAGGTCCCCGCATCCGCCCCCGTGCGAGGCGTGGGGAGCCGCCCGTGTCAGGCGATCGACGCCGAGATGACGGCGGCCACGGCGAGGTTGCAGGACGCCGTCACCCACACCGCCGGGTGGGGCTCCGGGTCGACCAGCGTCGCGCCCAGCCGCCCCGGCGTGATGAGGTCCACCACGAGGAACGCCACGGTCATCATCACCAGGCCCAGCAGCCCGAACACCGCGGTGGACACCAGGCCCTTGCCGAAGTCCTCGTACGTCGTCCAGATCGACGTGAACACGATGCCGCCGATGCCGAGCAGCGAGGAGCTGAGCACGATCGCCGCGTTGCGGTTGCGCTGCTCCCAGATCTGCCGGCCGAGCTTTCCGGGCGTCAGCACGTCGACCATGACGATGCCGAGGACCAGCAGGACCAGGCCCAGGGCGCCGTAGGCGGTGGCTCGGCCGAGTCCGTTGACGATGTCGCTCATGGGGTTGCCGACTCCGTAGCGTGAGAGATCGTGAGTGATCGCGGTCAAGACAAGGCAATGTAGCGCACACGTTCGCCCAATTGACCGGTGTGTCGGTACGGATCGGCAGGGACAGGCGCCCTTGGGAGACCGGCTCTCGCACGGACCGGCTCTCTCAGAGGGCCGGCCCCCTTGGAACGGGTGCCCTTAGGGGCCGGCTCCCTCACAGGCCGACCGCCTCACCCCATGCTCTTGGACCCGTCCAGGGACTCGCGGATGATGTCGGCGTGACCCGCGTGCTGGGCCGTCTCGCCGATGAGGTGCAGCAGGACCCGACGCGCGGACCAGCGGGAGCCCGGCTTGTGCCAGGGAGCCGGGGGCAGCGGCCAGGAAAGGTCGAGGTCGGGCAGCGTGCCGATCAACTCGTCCGTACGGCGGGCCACTTCGTCGTACTCCTTCAGCACTCCGGCCAGCGTCTCACCGGGCAGCATGCGGAACTCGTCGGCCCGCCGGGCCCAGTCGGCCTCGGTCATGTTGTTCCAGTCGCCGAGTACCGACGGGCCCTCCAGGATGAAGTCGACCCAGCCCCGTTCGACCGAGGTGACGTGCTTGACGAGCCCGCCCAGGCACAGCTCGCTCGCGGTGGTCCGCAGTCCGGCCTGCTCGTCGGTGAGGTCACGGGTGGTCAACCGCAGGAAGTGCCGGTGATGGCCCAGCGCCTCCAGCAGGTCGGCACGCTCGCCGGGACCGTCGCTGGGTGCGGGCGGCGTGGTCGGGGTCGTCGGGGCGGTGGCGGGCGTGGTCGGGGCGGTGGTGGGCTGCGTCGCGGTCATCGTTTACGGCCTCCGTCGGCGGTTGCTCCGTGGATGAGGACTACGTTAGGAGCCATGTAGGTCCGATCCTGGCCTAGATGGGCGGACAACCGAGCCGAGAGAGATCTCCTGGTGTGGCAGGTCGAGCCCCTCTGGAGGAACCGACCGCCCTCGGTGTCGCCACCACGATCCTGGCCGGCACCAGTTGCGCAACTGGCCCCTTTCTCAGGCCCGCCCGAGTACGTCTCGCGCCGACGTCCCGCCCGCCTTCACCTTCACCTTCACCTTCGCCTTCACCGTCGCCGCGCCTCCGCCGTCGCCCTCTCCGTCCGGTCAGCCTTGCTTGTGGATGACCACCTCCGGGTGCTCGGCGGTCGGCCCGTCCAGCAGCTTCCGGTCCACCCCCTTCAAATGAAGGTCGAAGAACGCTGTCACGTACGCGCGTGTGATCTCCTGCGACCGCTTGCCGGACAGGGGCTCCTCCGGCGGCAGGAGACCGAGTTGGTCACCGAGGACGGGCACGTCCGTGAACGTGAAGTGCTCCGCGCCGGTGACGTTGATCCAGCGCTTCCAGCCGTCGAGGAGAGGCCAGTCGCGAATCCAGGAGGGGTCGTCGTCGCCGGTGCCCAGCATCATGAAGGGGCGTCCGCCCAGGCCCTGCGCCGGGACCGGCTCCATGAAGGAACCGTCCATGTCGGCCCCGGCGCGCACTCGGTGGTCGCTCGCCATGGTCGTGGCGGCGGAGGCGCCGCCGATGGAGTGGCCGGCCATGCCGATCGACCTGGGGTCGATCATGCGGGCGAGCCGCCAGGCGGGGCGCCGGTCGGCGAGCAGCCGGTCCAGGAGGAAGGACACGTCCTCGGCTCGGCCCCTGGGCACCACGCCGTAGCCACCGGGGGTGATCTTCTCGCAGGCGACGCAGTTCAGCAGGCGCCCACCGGGGAAGGCGGTGCCGACCGATTCGTAGGCGTGGTCGACGGCGGCGACGACGTACCCCTGGCTGGCCAGTTCCTCGGCGAGCACGGTCAGGGTGGAGCGGTTGACGGTGAACCCGGGCGACAGCACGACGAGCGGGAACTCGCCTCGTGCGGGCGTGGCGGCGGGGCGGGAATGGGTGCGGGTCCCGCTGAGCGTTCTGGCGGACACCACGTCGGTCAGCCCTCGGTCGTCGATGAAGGCTTGAGCCTCGGCCGCGGTCATGTACGGAGCCGTCCGGCCGGCGGCGGGCCGTGCCGGGTAGTACATCGACACCATCAGCTCACGCGCCCCGGCCTCCGGTACCCACGGGTCGGGGCGACTGCTGTCGACGAGGTGCAGGGTGTCACGGCCCACCGCGTACGACCCGGTGGGTGGCGGCAGTTCGAGGCGGACGCGGGCGGTCTCGGCGGCCGAAGACCCCGCAGCGGGCGCGGGCGGTGCGGCTTGGGCCACGCCCGTGCCGAGGAGAGCGAGAGACAGACCGAGTAAGGCAGCGGCTGCGCCGCGAGGCAGATGATTCATACCGGTGAGGCTAGGCAGCGGGCCCCGCCCGGGGCGTCAGCCCACGGCCGGAACGGTGTCGGCCCCTGGATGTACGCCGATCTCCGCCCGTGGACGGACAAGGACAGTCCCCTGCCCCTACGGGACACACGAAGTGTGAACCGGCTGGCCGGACCACGGGCCGGACCCGGGCCGGGGCCGGCGCGGCGACGGGCCGGCGACTTGCGCGACATGAGCGGGCTGGTGGGCTGGTGAGCGCGCAAGCGGCGGGAAGTGGCCCCAGCCCCAGCCCCTTCCGACTCGCCGATGTCACGGCCCCGCAACGATGCGAAGGCCGACCCGGCGTCTGGAAACCGACGATGACCGAATATCGTCCCCCGGGGCATAACCTTCGCGCCCATGGAGTGCGACCAACAGCAGGGGGACATCATGACCGGCAGCAAGCTGTCAGGCAGACGCGGCCAGACGCCGTTCCGTACCACCATCACGGCCCTGGGTGCCGCGGGAGTTCTGGCGCTGGTACTCACGGCGTGCGGCGGTGACAGCGGCTCCACGGCGGAGCCTTCCTCCTCGTCCGCGGCCACCGCACAACCGAGTGGCAGCAACGGCGCGAAGGGCGCGGCCACGCCGTCAGGCAAGCCTACGGCGGGTGCGGGCGGCGGCGCGGCGCCCAGCACCGCCGCGCCGGCGGCCTCCACCGCAGCCCCGGCGGCCTTGGAGTCACCGGCGCCCAGCGGAGCAGCCGCCGAGGACGCGGGTGGCGCCGAGGCCGACTGTGATCACAAGATGCCCATCTCCCCGGACGAGATCGCCGTGCTGCGCTACACCCCTGAAGGAGGCTCCCTGAGCCTCATCTTCAAGCACGGCAACTGGGACTGCCCGACACCCGACTCCGACGGCCCGCCCTTCGTGACCGTGGGCAAGGAGACCTTCCTGCCCCTGAACCAGGCCGCGAACATCACCGTCACCGATCCGATCGTGGCGAGCACCGAGAACCAGCCGATCGGCGTGCAGGAGTTCCTCGACTGGTTGGAGGCGCACCCGAACAGCGGCCTGGTGTTCACGTACAAAGTCGGCGCCGACGGCGCCATCGACTCCCTCGACCAGATCTTCACACCCTGACGCCACGAGGCTTGAGTGTCGTGCGGGCGGGGGCGACTCGGCCGTCCCCACATGGGTCGACCCTCCCCGCACGCACTCCTCGCTCCGATCAGCCGGTCACCCGATCAGTCCAGGCACCTGCGAGGCTGCCTTGTCCGCCCCGTCCGCCCTGCTCTCCGTGCGGCTGGCCGGGATGTAACGGGACGTCTCGGTGTACCAAGCCAGCGCACCCTGGCTCATGACCTTGAGCTTGCTGATGACGTCCTGGATCCGCTGGAGATCGGAGGCGGGCAGACGAAGATGACTCACCTGGTCGGGAAAGACGCGCTCGAGGTGAAGGAACTCCGTGATCCGGGCTGCGATGGTGCGGGTGACCAGGCGCCTGGCGTCCGCGGGTGAGAGGCCGTGCAGCCGGCACAGGAGGTTGACGGCGTTGTAGGAGTCGCCGGCCGCGTCGTCCCGGGCCGCTCCGACCAGGTCGTTCTGGAGGATCATGACGCTGAACGCCGTCTCCAGGGTGTCCTGCCAGGCCGTGGTGCGGCGCACCGCATGCGGAACGTCGTAGCCCAGGGCGCCCTCGATGTAAGCCACGTCGAGGATCAGCCCGATCGTCTTGTACCGGCCCCGGAAGTACTCGCAGTGCTTCGACAACTCCAGGTCGATGTCCGGCTTCCGGCGCAGGCGCTCGTTGAGCGCCTCAAGGTTGAAGCCGTAGAGGGCGTCGATGCTTCCGGCGGCGACCTGCTGGTAGTAGGCATCGCTCCCGGCAGCGGCTGTGCGTCGACAGAGCTCGGCCAAGGAACGCAGCAGCAACGGTTGAACGGAGTCGGAGCCACGGGTCCGTACCTCGCCGTCCCCGGCACACCGGATCACGCGTTCCATGTCCAACGACAGCTTCAGCCACTGATCGCATTCCATCTGCAATGCGAGATCGTCCACGCAGGCCCACCAAGACCACCAATGTGCGAGCAACAGGCCATAGTCGAAGCTCGTGTACGGGTAGCAATGACTGGGCCATGCCCCCAGCCGCTCGCGCGCGTATCGGGCCCGCAGTTCCGGGGCGGGCAGCAGACCCGTCTCACACATCCACTCCATCGACTGAGACTGGATCTCATCGACGCGAGGATGGCCCACGGCAGGCGTGCCGGTGAAAGCGGGAATGTTCTCGATGACCATTGAAGCCCTTCGCCTTCCACTTCCAGCCCTGACTCTCGCGCACAGCAGCACGAAGGATCAGGTCCAAGCGCATGTCACGACCGACGTTGGCAGCTGCGGCCGGCCGAACGGCGCAAGAACGTCGGCTCGTCAGAGTGAAGATGCGGCAGAAGAGGCAAGTACACGGCCCGCACCACCACCAGCGCATACGCCACAACCGACGCCGTCACTGACGCCAGGCCGCGGGGCCGAGAGGAGCGCCCTCGGCTCGGGGCGGCGGCGTCACGCCGCGTCGATGAGGCGGCTCTCGTAGGCGAAGATCACGGCCTGTATCCGGTCGCGGAGTTCGAGCTTCTGCAGGATGCGCCCCAGGTGGGACTTCACGGTCGCCTCCGCGAGGTGGAGGGTGGCCGCGATCTCGGTGTTGGACAGGCCGCGGCCCACTTGGACGAGTACCTCGCGCTCGCGTGCGCTGAGCCGGTTCAGTCGCTCGTCGCGTTCGGCGCCGGTGCCGTCGGGGATGTGCGGGCGGAGGTTCTCCAGCAGGCGGCGGGTGATCCGCGGGGAGACCACCGCGTCGCCCGCGGCCACGCTGCGTATCGCGGTGAGAAGTTCCTCGGGCCTGGTGTTCTTCAGCAGGAAGCCCGAGGCTCCGGCATGGAGTCCGGCGAAGGCGTACTGGTCCACGTCGAAGGTGGTGAGGATGAGCACTCTGCTCCGCGGGGAGGCCCGGATGACCTGCCGCGTCGCCTCGATCCCGTCAGTCCCGGGCATCCGGACGTCCATGAGGACGACGTCGGGGCGCAACTCCCGGCTGAGGCGTATGGCCTGCGTGCCGTCCGCGGCCTCGCCGACCGGCGTCATGTCGGGCTGGGCCTCCAGCACCGTGCTGAACGCCATGCGGAGCAGCGCCTCATCGTCGGCGATCAGGATGCGGATCGTCATGCGGACGCCGCTTCGCCGCTGCCGAGGAAGAGGCGCGTACGGACTTCCCAGCCGCCGTCCGGAAGCGGTCCGGCCCGCAACTTCCCTCCGTAGGCTGCCGAGCGCTCGCGCATTCCGGGGATGCCGCGGCCGTCACGGGCGGGGTCGGCTGGTGCGGTGCCGGCACGTGGCGGGCGGGGGCCGCTGTCGGTGACGTTCACTGTGACGCTCTCGGTCGAGCACCGCACGCGGACCGTCGCATGTGTGCCGGTGGGGGTGTGCTTGAGGGCGTTGGTCAAGGCTTCCTGTACCAGGCGGTAGACGGTCAGTTGCGCGGTGGCGGGAACGTGGCTGTGGCCGCCCTGGACCTCGACGCGGGTCGGCAGCCCGGCGGCGCGCATCTGGTCGGCCAGGGACTCCAGTTGCGCGATACCGGGCAGCGGATGGCGCTCAGCGTCCGGTTCGTCGGTCCGCAGGACGCCCAGCGCGCGCCGCATGTCGGTCAGAGCCTGCCGGCCCGTCTCGGAGACCTGGAGCATCGCGGTGGTGGCCTTGTCGGGCGACCGGTGCTGGGCGTAGACGGCGGCGTCGGTGAGCGCGACCATGACCGACAGGTTGTGGGTGACGATGTCGTGCATCTCCCGGGTGATACGCGTCCTCTCCTCAGCGACGGCCAGGCGCGCCTGCTGGTCCTGTTGCTGCTCCAGACGTGCGGCTCGCTCCTCCAGGACCGCGAGGTAGGCGCGCGTGGTCCGCGCGTTCACACCCAGCACGGCGGCGACGACGACCATCGCGGTCACCGCGACGAAGGGGGACAGGAATGCGCCTTCCGTCGTCCAGCTCAGGCAGGCCAGCAGGGCCCCGACTTCCACGACGGCACCGGCGACGAGCGTGCCGCGCCGGCCCGTGTGCGCGGCCGCCGTGTAGAGAGCCACCAGCAAGGCGAGGTCCGCCGGCAGCGGGACGTCCATCAGCCACTGCACGAAGGCCGCGGCCGCCACGACGCCGAACACCGTGAGCGGGGCCCGGCGCCGCCACATCAAGGGCAGCGTGAGGGCGGCGGTTAGGGCCACGGCCACCGGAAGCTCCTCCGCCGCGCGCGTGGTCACGACGTTGAGCAGGAGCAGCGCCGGCAACAGCGAGTCCCACACCGAGGGCGGCAGCCGGAGAGCCCAGCGCCGGGCGGTTCCTCCCCGTCGCGCCGCTCGTACGGAGGCCAGGTCGGCGTACCTCGTCAGCCGCACGGCTGTCTTCGTCCGCCCTACGCGGTCCCGGTAGCGCGCCGAGTGTGCCTTTCCGGGCTCTGCGCCCACCTCGGTCATCAGACGTCCCTGTCCCTGTCCCTGTCCCTGTTCCTGTTCCTGCCGATTCACCATCACGGTGGCTCCGGCCGGGACCGCACCCGCTCGCAGAGGCCGCAGCCGCAACCGGGTCGGGAGCGAGGAGCGCACACGCCGCGCTCGCCGGCGTGTACCGCGGCCTCGTCACCGTAGGCGGTCGGGCCCGCGAAGCGCATGAGCCCACCGTCTGATGGCACCGCGCCGAGGTACGACCGCAGGAGGAGCCCCGCCACCTCCCGCGGTCGCAGAACGGCCATTGACGTGGCGTGCTCGACAGCGACTCCGGTCGCACGGGGGAGATACCTGGATGCGACTGTGGTCGTACGGGCCGGCTGCCCGAATGCGACTCCGGTCGCACAGGGGACGGCCCGCGGATTGCGACCCCGGTCGCACGCGACGGCGACCCGGGATCGATGTGGCATCGCGTACCCCGCCCCGAGGATGGCCGGATGACCGAGAGCATCCCGGGGCTGTACATGTCCTCTCTGGAACTTCTTGTCTTGCTGAGTGCTGTCGCGCTCGTGGTGGCGCGTTGGCTTCCCTCGACTGCCCGCTGGGCTGCCCGCCCACGCGTCACGATCGCGGCGGGGGCGGTACTCGTGCCGTCCGCGATCGTGCTGAGCATGGTGGGGATCCGCTGGCAGATGCTGCCGGTACTGGCAGGCGCTGCCGTCGCGTTGCCTTTCGCCCTCTCTCCGCTGCTACGACGCCGTACCGGCCGACCGGCGTGGCGGGCCCGGTGGTGGCTGGCACTGCCGGGGTCGGTGACGTGCGTGGCACTGACAGCCATGGGGCCGGTGGCCGCCTGGGCCTTTCCTGTGCCCGTGTTCCCCGAGCCGTCCGGCCACTTCGCGGTCGGCACCCGCGTGGTGCAGTGGACCGACCCACGCCGCGGCGAGAGCTTCACCGCCGATCCGCACGACCGGCGCACGGTCGTGGTCCAGCTCTGGTATCCCGCGCAGCAGAGCGCCGCAGGCGCGCAGCGGGCTCAGTACCTCGGACGCAGCGAGAGCGAGGCGCGCACCGTCTCCGATGCCCTCGCCCGCCAGGTCGGCCTGCCAGGCTTCCTGGTCGACGGCGTACCCCGTGCCCGCAGCCGATCGGTCTTCGACGCCCCGGTGGCCGGCGGGGGCGGACGGTTCCCGGTCGTGCTCTTCTCTCCCGGGTCGGGTGGAGTGCGTACGCAGAACACCGCCTGGGCGGAGGAACTGGCCAGCCACGGCTATGTGGTCGCCGCCCTTGACCACCCGTACGACTCCGCGGCCGTCGTCCTCGCCGACGGCCGGACGATTCAAGGCAAGACCGCCTCGACCGGCGACCGGGACAAGGACAACGAGCTGGCGGCCGATTGGACGGCTGTTCGGGCCGCGGACCTCCGCTTCGTCCTCACCCAACTGGACCGTCTGGGCCGAGGTGAGATCACCGGCCCGCTGACCGGACGTCTGGACAGCGGCCGGGTCGCGGTCTCCGGCCACTCCATGGGTGGTGCCGCCGCTCTCCAGGCAGCCCGCCAGGACCACCGGTTCGACGCCGTCATCGATCTGGACGGCTACCCCCACGGCTCCACCTCGCCCCTCCTCCACCAGCCGACCCTCGCGCTCACCCAGGCCATCACCCCCGAGACCGACCGGCGTTACCTACCCCGCCTCACCAAGGCCCTCAAGCACAGCACCGCGACGAGCTACCGGCTCACCATCCCCGGCACGGCACACCTCACCTTCATGGACGGCCCCCTGTACCTGCCGCCTGTCCCCTCGATAGTCGGCTCCCTGGGCCGCACCGAGAGCCCTCACGTCGTCGCCGCGACCACTCTCGCCTTCCTGGACACCACCTTGCGGCACAAGCCCGCTGACCTGGCCGGCGTTCTGTCGGCCTACGGCGATCTCAGCGTCAACCACCCGGACGGCAGCAGCCGCTGATCAGCCGTGCCGTGGCGGCTGACGACACGGCCGTCGTCCTCCCAGGCAGGGCCAGGGCGCGTCGAAGTCGTGGTCCGAGCGCTGCCGCGGTCGCCTCTACAAGGGGCAGTGGACAAGCCCCTTGTAGAGGCGACCGCATCAAGACCGTTCATCGTTCACCTGGGCGAGGTTGTCTTTTCAAACTCACTCGCGCTACCTTGCCGCTCATGACAGTTGGAAATCCAAACTCACTCGCATCCGGGCGCTCCACCGCCTGGATCGTCTCGGCCGGCGTCTTCGTCGTGAACCTGGACCTGTTCATCGTCAATGTGGCGGTCCCCGCTCTCAGCCGCTCCTTCGACGGCGCCTCGCTCGCCTCGCTGTCCTGGGTGCTCAACGCCTACGCGATCGTCTTCGCCGCTCTGCTCGTCGTGGCCGGTCGGCTGGCCGACCGGTACGGCCACCGCCGTGGCTTCCTGCTCGGGCTCGCGGTCTTCACCGTGGCTTCCGCGCTCTGCGCCGCCGCACCCGGCGCCGGCTGGCTGATCGCCGCCCGGGTGCTGCAGGCCGCAGGAGCCGCCGTCCTCATGCCGACATCGCTCGCGCTGCTGCTCGTCAACACCCCCGCCCAACGCCGCCCCCGGGCCATCCGGGGATGGGCTGCCATCGGCGGTATCGCGGCCGGTCTGGGACCCGTGGCCGGTGGACTGCTCGTGGAGGCCGACTGGCGCTGGGTCTTCCTCGTCAACGTGCCGGTCGGCGTGGCCGGTCTGATAGCCGGAGCGCGCGTCCTGCCCGACGCCCGCCCGGACCGCGAAGGCCCGCTGCCCGACCTCGCGGGAGCCGCCCTGCTCACCCTCGCGATCGGCGCACTGGCCCTCGGCCTGGTCAAGGCCGATGCCTGGGGCTGGAGTTCGCCCGGTGTCGTCGGCACCCTCGCCGCCGCGGTCGTTCTCGGCGCCGCCTTCTGGCTGCGGTCGGCGCGGCACGCAGCGCCGATCGTCGAACTGCCCCTGCTGCGCATCCCCGCCTTCACCGTCGCCACCGTCGCGGCGCTGCTCTTCACCGTCGCCTTCGCCGCGATGCTGCTCACCTCCGTGCTGTGGTGCCAGCAGGTCTGGGGCTACTCGGCGATCCGCACCGGCCTGGCGATCGCACCGGGACCACTGGCCGTACCCCTGCTCGCCATGACCCTGGGACCGGTCGTGCGGCGATTCGGCGCGGGACGGACGGCGGCGCTCGGCTGCCTGCTGTTCGCCGGAGGCCTCATCTGGTGGGCTGCCGCGCTCGATACGGACCCGCAGTACGCGAGCACGTTCCTCCCCGGCATGCTGATGACCGGCATCGGAGTGGGCTTCGCCCTGCCGACCCTGGTCGGCGCGGCCGCCGCGGCGCTCCCACCACACCGCTTCGCCACCGGCTCGGCCGTCACCACGATGGCCCGCCAGACAGGTTCCGTACTCGGCGTCGCCGTCATGGTCACCCTCCTCGGCGAACCCCGCACCGCACACGCCGCGCTCACCGGGTTCCGCCACGGCTGGACAGCGGCCGCGGCGGCCGCCGGCATCGCAGCGGTGGCGGCGCTGGCCCTGCACCGACCCGCAGCCGCCACGCCACAGCCCACGGCGGAAGCCCCGGTTGCCGGAGCCCGGTGATCGCGCGTGTGGCGATGGCGTCCAGGTTCGCGGGGACGCGTAACCCCTCGTTCCATCCCTGCGGGCGGATTTGCGTCACGTAGGTGCGCCTGTCCGCACTCCGGTGCGCCCCTGGGTGCCGTTGGTCGCCTATGGCCATCGCGCGGACACGAGAAGGATCCTGGCTGATACGTCGTACGGCTTCACGCTGCGCGACTCGTTCGGAGGGAGCGCCATGAACGATCACCTTCAGAGGGCCGCAGACCAGGCGAGGGCCGACGCGCAACGGATCCGCGACGACTACAACCGCCGCTTTCAGGCGCAATATCGGTCGAGCCGGCCCGCCCGCGACGTCAGCCCCGGGGCGCAGGTGCTTCACGTCGCTCTGATCCTGGGAATCGCGATCACCCTCGTCATCCTCAACTTGCGCTAGGGTCCGGGGCCTTCAACAGCAGAGCAGGCTGCGGCCGTCGCCGCCTTGGCAGGGGCCGTCGGGTCAATGGCAGGTCGTCCAGGACCGCGTCCGGCCTCGAGCGCACCGCCGCGTCCGCGGGCTTCCAGGTGAGCCGCGGTGCCCGTGGTGGTCCGGCGTTGCTCTCGAACAGATGCGTCGGCATGCCCCGGCGGTGCGGCCTCGACGCTGACAGCGACATCGGCGATGAACAGGAAGCTCTCCGACGCACGGAAGCCGGGAACCAGTTCTGCAGCCGCAGACGCAGCCGCAGACGCCGCCGGACGCGCAACGTTCAGGCGTCCGGCGGTTCTCCGCGACGTGCTGGCATTCAACTGCCGTACGCCAGCCGGGCGGTGATCGTCTTGGGGCGCTGGTACTCGTGCAGGGCGAGCGTGCTGAGGTCCGTGCCGTGGCCGGAGGCGCCCCGGCCGCCGTGCGGGAGTTCCGCGGTCTGGACGAGGTGGCAGTTGAGCCAGACCTCACCGGCGTTCAGCCGCCCGGCAAGTTCCAGCCCCGCTCCCAGCTCCCGGGTCCACACGCTGGCCGCCAATGCCTGCGGAACGCCGTTGGCCAGGGCGACGGCCGCGTCCGCGTCTTCCGCCCGCTGCACGGTGAGCAGGGGGCCGAAGACCTCCTCCACCACCGCCGGGTCGTCGTCCGGGAGGTCGGCCAGGATGCGCGCGGGCCGCCAGAAGCCGTTCTCCTCGCCCGGCCCCGGGGCGATGTCGCCCGCCATGCTCCGTCCGGCGGCCGAGCGTCGGACGATGGCGTCGTAGCGGGCCAGCTGATCGGCGTTGTTGAGCGGACCGAAGTCCCGTCCCGCGAGGCACTGGCGAGCCGCCTCGGCCAGCCTCCTCACGGCCTGCTCGTAGTTCTCGCGCAGGGTGATCACGCGGGCGGGAGCGGCACAGCTCTGCCCGGCGTTGTAGGTGCTGGCGCGAGCCAGGTGGATGAAGGTGTCCTCGGGGGCGTCGGGCAGGACGAGGGCGGGGGCGTTGCCGCCGAGCTCCAGACTGACGCGGCGTCCTTCCGCCCGCGTGGTCACGTCGGCGCCGGCGGTCGCGCTGCCGGTGAAGGCGATCATGTCGACGCCCGCCTCGACCAGCAGCCGGCCGGTCTGCCGGTCCCCGGGTACGGCGGTCAGGATGCCGGGTCCGAGTGCCTCGGCGGCGTGCTCGGCGAGGAGTTCGAGGGTGTCGGGGGTGGTCTCGGCGGGCTTGGCCACCACGGTGTTGCCGGCGGCGAGAGCGGGGGCGCACCGCCATGCGGCCATCATCAGCGGGTAGTTCCAGGGCACCACCACGCCCACCACCCCGAGGGGCTCCCAGCGCACCCAGCTCTCGTGCCCCTCGACGAGGGTTCCGGCGGCCGGCGCGGACTGGGCGCGGACGGCGGAGGCGTAGAACCGCAGGAGGTCGGCGACCTGCTCCACCTCGCCCGCGGTCTCGCTGTCGGGCTTGCCGGTCCCGGCCGCCTCCCGCTCGGCGTACGCGGCGACGTTCTCCGTCACCAGCGCCGCCAGCCGTTCCAGTCGGCCGCAGCGTTCCCGGGGTGTCAGGGCGCGCCAGGCGGGCGCCGCCGCACGGGCCGCGCCGACCGCGGACCGAATCCCCTCCTCCCGTGTGACAGGGGCGGTACCACGGACCCGGCCGGTGCGGGGGTCGATGAGAGTGGTCTCCACGGTGCGCTTGCCTCCACTGCTGGTTCTCGCCGCACGCCGAGCGGTCGGCATGACTGCGGGGTCATGGGCCGTTCGTCCGTCGCGGTCGCGGACGGTACGTCCGTCAGGGTTCCGGTTCCGGCGGTCACAGGTCGTACGCCCGCAACCACAGCTCCAGGGTGAGGACCAGCCACAGCTTGCCGCCCTGGCGCGGCAGCAGCGTGCCCTCGCCGCGCATCCAGGTGCGGACGGTGTCGGGCCGGAACAGCCCCCGCTGCCGGGCCGCGCGCCCGAGCAGCAGGTCGCCGCCCAGTTCGCGCAGCGGTCCGCTCAGCCACTGCTGCACCGGGACCCGCATCCCGCTCTTGGGCCGGTCCACCACGGTGGCGGGCAGCAGATCGCGTACGGCCTCCTTCAGCACCGACTTCTCGGCCGTGCCCCGCAGTTTGAGGGCGGGAGGGGTGGCGAAGGCGTGGTCGATGACGCGCCGGTCGAAGAGGGGGGCGCGCCCCTGGAGCCCCTGGGAGGCGGTGAGCCGTTCGACCTTGGTGAGGATGTGGTGGGCGCCCTTGGTCCGCAGATTGCAGTGCAGCAGTTGGTCGAGCAGGTGGGTCATCCGGTCCGGGCCGGTGAGGTAGGGCTCGACGAAGCGCTGCGGGGCCGGGGCGGAGTCCAACGCGGCGAGCGCGTCGGCGGTCAGCAGGTCGGGCAGGTCGGTCCAGCACTTGCGGTAGGAGCGCAGATAGGCGGTGGCCCGGTCCTCGTACCAGGGCGCGTCTGCCGCCCCCGGCGCCCCGGCGTGCATCTCCCGCACCAGCATCGGCAGGTTCTTCGGACCACCGAACACGGGGTCTCCGCCCTCCCCGTTGAGGACGATGCCGAGCCCGTCCCCCGCGACTGCCTCCGCGAGCATCAGGTTCGGTACGGTCAGCGGGTCGCCCACCGGGCTGTCGAGCAGGGCGGCGGCCTCGGCGAGCCGAGCCGCGACCGCAGGACCGGAGACGGTCAGCACCCGGTGCCGGGTGTGGCAGTGGGCGGCGACGAGCCCGGAGTAGCCCAGTTCGTTAGGGAGTTCACCGCCGAAACTGATGGAGTAGGTGTGCACGGGGTGACTGTGCAGCTTCGCGGCGAGGGCGGTGACGAGGGAGCTGTCGACGCCCCCGGACAGCAGGACCGCGACGGCTTCGGCCTCGGGCAGCCGGCGTGCGGTCGCCTCTTCGAGCAGGGCGCGCAGCGTCAGGGCGTAGGTGTCCTCGGGGTGTGCCCCGTCCGGCTCGCCGTGGCCCTCCTGCGGTTCCCAGTACGTCTGTTGGCTGAGGGCCCCGTCGACCGCCAGCCGCACCACCCGTCCGGGCAGCACTTCGCGCACGCCCTCCAGCAGCGTCTCCTCGCCCGGCAGGTAGGCGAAGGTGAGGAAGGAGCGCACGGCGGAGAGGTTCATCCGAGTGCCCAGTGCGGGCCAGCGGCGCAGGGCGCGCAGGGAGGTGGCGGCGGCCCAGGTGTCGCCGGCGCGGGCGTAGAAGAGGGTGCGGGCGCCGACGTGGTCGCGGATCAGCACCAGGTCGCGGCCGTCGAGGACGGCGAGCGCGAACATGCCCTCGGCGAGCGCGACGCCCGGTGCGCCGAGCCGGGCCCACAGCCGCAGCAGCACCTCGCCGTCGCCGCAGCCGGGCGGGGCGGGGGCACCGGCCGTGACGAGCGCGGTGAGCAGGTCGGCGCGGTTGTGCAGGGTGACCTCGCCGACGGCGCGCATTCCGTACGCCTCGAACGGCCCCTCGGCGTGGCCGGGTTCGTCGGGCAGCAGTGCCAGTCCCGGCGCGAGAGGCGGGGCCCCCATGGCGGTGAGGTGGGCGTCGGCGGCCGTGGACCGAACGTCGGGGTGGCCGGGATCCGGGCCGAGACAGACGCAGAAGCGTGCCATGGAGCGAGGGAGTCCTTTCGTCGTTGTGCCCGGCTGCCCCCGCGCGCTCTTCGGGGAGGTCAACCGTGCGCGTACGTGCGTCATGGTGTGTACGCGGCGCCCGGGTCCGGACCGCCGCGAGGCACTCGTTCAGCCGAAGTCGTCGTCGCTCCAGCCGTCTTCGCCATCGCTCCAGTCGTCGCCGTCCCAGTCGTCCCCGCCGCCGCCCCCGCCGTCGCCGCCCGAGGAGGACGAGCTCTGGGCTTGCTGGCGCAGTTCTTCTTCCTCTTCCGGCGTCAGGTGCGCGGGCGGCAACTGAGCGGCGGTGACCGCGAGTCCGGTGACGCCGAGGCCGACGAGGATCGCTCCCATCCGGCCGCCGAACGACGTCCGGTTGATCATCACGGTGTCGCCGCTGCCCCACAGCGTCCGGCCGTAGCCGATGTCCCGCCCGTAGGTCACGGTGCCGTCGGCGAGCAGCCGCTTGACGACACGGTCTCCGAGCAGTTCGTCGGTGCCCGCGCCGCCCCGGTCGTCGTGCCAGTCCACCACGCCACCGGGGCCGCGGCGGCGCCATTCCTGACGGCCGTCCTCGTAGGTGCGGTGGACGCTGCCGTCGGCGAGCAATTCGTCGGTGTAGCCGATTTCGCGGGGGCGGATCATGCTCATCGGTCCTCGGGTCTGCGGTGGTCGGGCATGCGGTCCTCAATTCGGCGTCCGGTCATGCGTCGGGCCAGGTCATGAACCCCGTGGTGCGCAGCTCGCGCAGTTCGCCCCAGACCGAGTGCCGGGACGGCCGGGGGCCGCGGGTCAGGCGCAGCACGGCGCGCAGGAGCCGGGCCGGCGCCACCGCGGCGACCTCCGCGAACCGGCCGCCCGCGAGCCAGGCGACCTCCTCGGGCCGCAGCCCCGGAGGCAGCGGGCCGAGTGGGGGGACGGGGCCGGGTGCGCGCCCGGTCACCAGGCGCAGGGTCCGGGCGTGCCGGGGCACAAGCCCCAGCGAGGCCACCCGTACTCCGGGCACCGGCCCCAACTCCTCGCGTACCCGGGAGGGCAGGGCGACGCCGGTGGGGCTCGCGTCGTGCAGGACGTGCACAGTGGCGCCTTCGGCCCGCTCCAGCGCCGCCACAAGCCGGGGATCGAGTGGCAGGTCGTCGGCCGCGCTCAGGACGGGGCAGGCGGCCTCCAGGTGGACGTGGTTGGCCAGCAGCATCCAGGCGACGGAACGGTCCTGGCAGATCAGCATGCGCGGCAGCCCGTACGCGTAGAGGTCGGCCTCGCGTGCGGGTCCGCCGATCGTCCGGGCGGCACGGCTCGGGGGCGGAAGGAGTCCGGCCGGCTCCAGTCCCCGCAGCGCCTCGGCGAAGCGGGGCAGCCTGAGGGGCGGGCGCGGGCTGTGCGGGATGCGGCGCAGTGGCGAGGGAGTCGGCCTCAGGACGCGGCACGTCTCGTAGTACAGCTGCCGTTCGGTGTAGCGGATCCCGCCGGGCAGGGACGCGCGCCGGGCGGCGACGCCGATCGCCCGCTCCAGAACCATCCGCGAGACCGGGCGCAATGGCCCGGGCGGCTCGATGGGGGTGGGCATGTCAGCTTTCGTCCTTCCCGGGTGACGACTGGGGCCGGTTCGGGAAACCGAACTCGGGGGTCCGCCCACGCGTCGGCGCCGCGCGCCGGACGGCGACGGCGGCGACGCTCGTGGACACGGCGGCCGTGCGCGGCTCGACGAGGTGACGCATGTCAGATCCCCTCCGGCTCGGGCGGCTGCGGCCAGCTCAGGAAGCCGAGCTCGGCGGCCCGCCGACGCGCCGGATCCGGCGCGCTCCGGGCCCGCTCGACGCCTCGGGCGACGGCCGCCTCCAGCAGGGCCGGGGGGACCGCGGCGACCGGACTCAGCCAGCCCAGGCGCAGCCATGCGGCGTCCGCCGGGGCGAGCCGTTCCATCCGCCGGAGCCAGTCGGCCCCGCCGGACCCGACACTCTCGGGGGGATCCTCATGGAGAACGACGGCCCTGCGGTTGCCCCGGACCGCCTTCACCGGCAGGCCCGCGTCCACGACCACCGCGTCGGGGCGGTTCGCGCGAACGTCGGCGAGCAACTGGAAGCCGCGGGCGCTCGCGTCGTGCAGGACGACCACGGGCCCGGAGGGCGGCAGATCGGCGAGCCGGGCGACGAGGGTCAGTTCCAGCCGGTGCGGGAAGTCGTTGACGGACAGGAAGACGCGTACCGCCCGGTCCGGGCACAGCAGCGCCACCGTCCGCTCCTGCCGGTCCCGGTCCGTGGGCAGGAACGCGGCGTCGCCGGCCTTCTCCTCGTCCACGACGCCGGGCGGCAAACCGCCGTAGACCTCCACCCAACGCCCGAGCATCATGCTCCGAAAGGCGTGCGCGTACGGCAGCACGTATGCGCCGGCACGGCGGGCCGGCCTGCGTGGCCGCCCCCTCGCCATCAGGTACACGACGACGGCCGCCCCCACGCTGCCCCACCAGATCAGTCCGGCGTGAGCGCTGTCCGGCAGCCGCACGGCGAGCGCCGCCAGTCCGGCGACGAGCACCACCGCAGCCGTGCGTCCCACCCATGGTGAGCGACCGCTGCGCGCAGCCGCGTCCCAGGTGCGGTTCTCGGCGCGGGCCAGGTACCACAACTGGGTGAGGGTGACCGTGCGGCGGCCCTCGTCGGTGTGGAGGCGGGCGATGCGCTCGATCCTCGTGTCGTGCATGCCGCGGCCGTGCACCTTGGGATCGAGGGCGAAGGCCAGCTCGCAGTGGGAGCACACGCTGTCGGTGCGTTCCTTGCGCGGCAGGGAGGTCCGGCAGTGCGGGCAGATCATGTACCGCCTCCGCCGGGCCAGGTCATGAAGCCCAGGCAGGCGGCGCGCCGACGTTCCGGGTCGGTGGCCGTGCCGGCGCGCTCGACGGCTCGGGTGACGACCGCGAGAAGCTTGGCGGGCGGGACGGCGACCAGGGGCAGCCCCCAGCCCTTCGACAGGCGCTTCAGCTGGTCGGGGGAGTACTCCCCGCCGCGTCGCAGGACGTCCATGACAGCGTCGCCGGGCGGCTCGCCCCGTACGGGCACGGCGTTCGGACGGTCCCGCGCGGCGTCGGGCGGCAGTCCGAGGTCCACGACCCGGTGTCCGGGGTACGCCGCGCGCACGCGGTGGACGAGTGCGAGGCCGACGGCGTCGGCGTCGTGGAGCACCAGGACCGTTCCCGGGCCCGACGGGTCGAGGGCGGCGGGCAGTCCGTCGGGCGTGGCGACCAGGCGCAGCCCGTGGCGGGCCGGCAGGCCGGCGGCATCCAGGAAGACGGCGACGGACGGGTCCGGGCAGAGCAGCACGAGCCCGCCGGACGCGGGTTCGGCCGGTACCGCCGAACGGTCCCCGCCGGTACGGGAGGTACGCGAGGACGGCCGAGGTGAGGGATACTCCTTGTCGCTGATCACCCCCGGCGGGAGTGAGCCGTAGACGTCGTTCCACTCCCGCATCAACTCGGTACGGAAGACCTCCCGGGAGACGCGCGGCCGGCCTCGCCTCCATCCCGACGCCCCCGCGATGAGACAGCCGAGGGCGGTGACCAGGAGCAGACCCCCCAGCAGCGCGAAGAGCACCGCATCGCCGATCAGCCCGGCGACGCCGAGGACGAGGCCCAACACGGCGGCCACTCCGCCGCAGCCCGCCTCCACATCGGTGTCCTGAAGCGACTTGCGGGACAGGGCGTACCACAACTGGCCGGTGGTGCAGCGCAGTCGGCCTTCCTCGGTGAGCTTGGCGGCGACGCGGCGGACACGGAGGTCGTTCAGGCGCAGGGGGTTGGTCTTGGGGTCCAGTGCGTACCTGCGGCCGCATTTGCCGCAGACATTGCCGGGGCGTTCCTTGCGCAGCAGGGACTGTTCGCAGTGCGGACAGATCACGCGGGGCCCTCCAGCCGGTGGGCCAGCCGCCGCAGCCGGGCGGCCAGGCGTTCCTTGACGGTGGTGACACCCGCTCCCCGCAACCGCTGGACCCGCTCGATGTCACGCAGCGCGGCGGCCAGCGCCAGGTAGTCGGTGCGGGCAAGGGTGCTGGTGCCGGTGGAGCCGGGAGGCGCGACCGTGCCGTCCGCCGGGCCCGCCGCCCTGCGGTCCGCCTCGGGGGCGGTGATCGCGTAGTCCTCGTGGTCGATGCCGTAGCCGGTGTTGGCGGCCAGAATGGTCAGCGGAGAAGTGTCCCGATTGGCGAAGGAATGCGGCATCATCTCGGGAATTCTTATCAACTCGCCCGGTGTCAGCGGGACTTCCGCGACCCGGTCGCGGTCGGCGTCGTACAGGCCGCAGGACGCGTAGCCCAGGCTGAGGACGAAGTGCTCACCGCCGTGCGCGTGCGGGGTGAAGGCGCTGCGCGGGCCGACGGTACCGAGCTTGACGGTGGCGTTGGAGGGACGCTCGGGCGAGGTGGCGGCGTCGCCCACCAGGTAGTGGGCGAACTGCCCGTCGTCGATGAACCGCAGGAGATCCCGCTCCGGACCGAGGTCGCGGGCGCCGTCCCGGTCGGCGAGGACGATCGAGCCGTCGGGCAGCAGTCGGTAGAGCCGCACACCGCCCGGCAGGTCCCCCACCCCGCTCCGGCTCTTCGCGACGGTGGCCGTACCCGGCGCGCTTTTCTGAACATCACCGAACAAGAGTTCCCCCTCATGCCCGCCCCGGCGAGTACGCGAATGGTAAGGCGCTGATCGCGAACGCGGGGAGGGTCCGAACGAAACCTGCGGTGACACCGCGGTGAACCACGGGCTGACACGGTATGCGGGCGAGGGAAACGGCAGCGCGCTCTTCACCCCCGTCGCGCGCCTCCGCACACCCCTGAGCGCCGGGTGCGGATGGCCGATTCCGGACCCCCGTAAGGGAGTTCGGCATCGCACGGGGTATGCCTTGTGCGTCTGTGGGCGCGGGAGCGGGGAGGCCGGCACTGTGGCACGCCTTTCGTGGACGTCCGATACCGCTGCCTCGCGCCGGCCACGCACCCGTCACGTCGTTCGCCGACTGCGCGCCCAAGGCATGGCCGGACCCACGTTCCGCGACGTGCTGCCCGCCCTCACAGGGACGGTGTTGACCCTCAGCTCCGTCGTCGCCGCCCTGGCTGTGGGGTACCGGGCCGCGGGAGTCGGCGTGCCGCTCGCCGCGATCGCGGTCCTGGTGCTGGCCGTACCCCTAGTGATCCGGCGCCTGCGTCCGGGCGCCCGCCGCCGCAAGGGCCACTACACCGCCCGAGAGCTGTTCGCACTCGACACCCAGGAACTCGCGCTGGCGGTCGCCCGGATGCTGCGCCGGGACGGCTGGCGCGTGCGGCTGCTGGCAGAGCCGGAACGACCGCGCCTGTACGCGAGGCGAGCGGACGGCCGCGAACTGCACGTGGTCTTCCGCCCGGTGGCCGAACCGCTGCCGGACGAGGCCCCACCGCCTCCCCGCGCGCGGCGGACGGAGCCGGACCGCCTCGTCCACCTGGTCGTGCACCGGGGCACCTTCCGCGCCCGTGACATCCGGTGGGCGCGACGCCAGGGAGACACCTGCCTCCTCGACGGCACCGCCCTGGTGCGCTGGGCGTCGGGCACCCCCTTCGACGAACTGCGCCAAGAGGAGAGGTGACGGGGTGCCGGCACCCGTGTCGCCCGGGCGTGGCGGCGCAGGGGCCCGGCCGGAGATCACGGGACTGCTCGCCACCGGAGCCACGGCGGTGCGTGCACATCACGGACACGAGCGAACAGGGCGGCGACACTCGCGTGACCAGGGCGCACAGGCCCTGACCGGAGTGAAATCCGGTTGTCCGGAGGAACGTTCGGCGTCTACCGTCAAGCCTCATCGACGTGTAGCTCAGTAGCCAGAGCACCGGGCTTCTCACCCGGAGGGCGCAGGGGCGGAACCTGCCACGTCGGCTCATCGACGTGTAGCTCAGCAGCAGAGCACCGGGCTCGGGACCGGAGGGGGCGGGGGCGGCACCCGCCACGTCGGCTTATGAACGACGACGCTGACCAGCAGCACTACGCAGAGGCCAACCCGGCCTACGTCTCCGGCCAAATGGCCAGGGCGCTCAGCACCGCGCTCACCCACGACGACCGCGACACCCGCCGGCGCGCCGGGGAACGGCAGCGTGCGTGGCGGTCCGTGCTGGCGGGCATGGCGAACGGCCTGCTCACCATCGGCTCCCGCACACCGGTCCGCGATATGCCCGCGTGGGTGACACCCGAGGTGCTCCGGGGCGGCTTCGCTACCGGCGCGCCCAGCGCCGGCGGGCCCATGACGCAGTACGAGACCGACGCCGCGCGCCGCGCCGGGGTGCCGCTGGACCGCCAGGCGCTCTTCGCGTACTGGCTGTCCGAGGACGGGCTGGCACGGCTCCACGAACTCCTGGACAGCGGACGGTACGAGGTGACCGTCCCCGAGGAAGCCGCCCTGCTCACGGTGGCCTGGCTGGCCCGGACCGGAGAGACGGACGCGGCGATCGGACTCGTCGAGGAACTCGCCCCGTTCGCCGGACGGCTGCGGTTCACGCCCCGCCCTTCCACCCGTGAGGCGCCCGACGCCGATGTCGTGCACCGGCGGACCGTCGCCGAGGCCGGTGAGAGCCTGGCACGACGGCGGACCAGCGATGCGGTGGAGACACAGCGAGAGGCGCTGGCCGTCTGGCAGCCGTTCGGTGACCAACTTCTCGGCCACTGGCTGGAGACCGCCGACGCCGGACAGTCGCTCCGGGTCCTGACCCGTACCCCCGACGCCGCCTGGCACGAGCACGGTGCCGAACTGCTGCGCCGCTACAACGACTTGAGCGAACGCCATACCTACTGCACCAAGCACCGCGATCCCAAGGGGAACCTGGGCATCCTCCGAGGTGCGTTGGAAGAGGTCGTCGCCCGACGGGAACTGGACGCGCGCCGGCTCGGCTTGCTGCGGCACGCCGTCACGTCCATGGTGCGGCGGCGTGGGCTGCCCGGCTCCGCACAGCTCACCGCACTGCGCCGCGAGCAGGCCGCGCAGGCGGCACTGCCCTCGCACCATGCGCTGGCCCAGCTGGTGCTGCGACGGCTCTCCGGACTCGACCAGCAGGCAGGCGTCGCCGAGGTGGCGCCTCTCGTCGCCCAGGTGAGCGAGGACGAGGCACGGGAAACGGGTCTGCCCGCGGGTGCGGTGATTCCGGCCGGCGTCCGGCGACCCGTCGAGTCCGCGCTGAGCGCGCCGTTGAGCACCCTCGTGGAACGCGGAGTCGTACCCTCCGCGGAGGTGCTGGCCGGGCTGGTACCGCAACTCGTCGCCGCCACCACCGCACAGGCCTATCGCGACCCGGCCCTGCGTACGCTGGCGGCCGCCCATCACCGGGCGTTCGCGGGCCGCCGTTCGCTGCTGCTGCTCAACCTGCAGCGCCAGGTGCGCGCGGAGGAACTGCCATGGGTACGGGCCGTGGCCGGACAGCGCGTGGAGGGGGCGGCGGGTGCGGTGTCGGCCGTCGCGCTGCGGCAGCTCGGTGAGCTGGCCGTGCATGCCTTCCCTGGCACGATCCTGCCCAATCCGCTGATCCGTGAGCTGTCCCTACTGGCCCGCCAGGCCGAGCTGGGCGCTCCCCTGGTCGAGGAGCTGGCCGCGGACATCTTCATGGGCACGTTCAGCCCGAAGTTCCTCGCCGCGGCCCGGGTCGCGGCGGAACTGCTGGGCGGCGGCTCGCTCTACGAGCGTTACTACGCCATCGACTACCGGGCCATCCGGAACATGGCGATCGTCGAGGCCGCCGAGACACTGACGACGTCGTACGGGGTCAGGACCTCGCCCGGCTTCGCGAAACTGTGCGTCGAGCGGGCGGAGGCCGGCTCGTCCGGGGCACGGCGGGCAACCGGATCGGTGGCCGCGAACGGCAAGGTGATCGAGCAGGCGCAGATCCTCACCACGCACAACCTGGCCACCCTCGTTCACCGGGTCGGCATCGAGCCGGACGTGGGCTGGGCGGACCTGGCCCGCCGCTGCTTCGTCACCGTGTGCCGTCTGACCGGTCGCGTGCACGGCAACCCGCGTCCGCTCAGCACCATCAAGGACGTGGCCTACGCCTGGCGCCAGATGGTGTTCCACCTGTCCCTGTGCGGCACCGGCGAGCGGGACCGCTTCCTGGCCTCGCTGCCGGAGGAGCTGGCCCGGCACCCTCGCCACGTGGCGGGACGGCTCGCCCCTGCCCTGACCGGCCTGCGCCAGGTCACCGAGGGCGGTACGGCGGACGAGGGCGCCGGGCGCCTGCTCCTCGGCTGGGCCACGGACGGACACTGGCTGCGTCCGGACCCGGCATCGGCGGGCTGAGTCCGCGGGGGCAGGGCCGCGCGTCCTTGGGGCGCGCGGCCCTGCCGGTCCCTGATCGGACTCGCCGGCGTTCAAGCGCCTGGTTCGACCAGCGGCACACCGTCAACGCCCTTTCCAGCCTCGACGGTTTTTGGCGCTCATGTCGGCGACTGGGGCAAGCAAGGGCCTGGCAAGCAAGGGCCCGGATTCCTCGACCGGCGCCTCGCCTTGCAGGCAGCTCCCGTCTTCCAGGAGCGGACGATTCCGATCTCGAACTGATGGAGAACCGGACGTTCGACGGCCACATCCGAGAACTCGTCTGCCGGCCGACCCTGCACGCCTGAGGCCGCCCACGCGTCCACCCCTCCACCACCTGTCCGGCCGACGGTCTCAACAACTCCGGCAGGGCCCCCGAGGGGGACACCCCCGTCCCTGACCGCGTGTCCTCACTCCGGACCGACCTCGACTGTCGTCGTGACCCGCGTGAGAGCGGGACACCGTGGCACCGAGCCGAAACCGAACCGTACGGGCGGTGCGACCGGTGCGATCGTGCCGAGGTCCGTGTCCTCGAAGACCGCCGACACCGTGCGGATCGGCCGCAGATCACGAGCGCCGTACCACTCCCTGCGGCCACCGCCCGCGCTGCCCCGCGTCCGTACACCGCGCAGCAGTCCACGCGCGGGCAGGTCGGTCAGCGCGCTCCACGCCGGACGGCGGCCGATCACGCCGGGCACCGCGCGCAGCAGAAGCCCCAGGAGTCCACGCCGCCCGATGGTGAAGCGCAGGTGGAGAGAGCCCGCGGCGACGGTCCAGGTGTCGCCCTCGGCCCTTACCTCGACGGGAACGACCAGCACGGTGTCGAAGGTGTAGGTCCCGCTGATGAAGTCCGCCGTCTCACGGGTGGGAGCCAGCAGGAGCCGTTCCCCGTCGGGCCGCTCGATCATCACGTCGCTGAAAGGACCGAACGGCGACCAGGGCCAGTGCCCCAGCACGACGCGCGTCCCGGAGGCCGTGCCGAGACCTGCGATCCAGCCGTCGAAACGCAGCCGCGACGGCCGTCTGCCGGAGCCGAGGACGCGCTTCATGGGCAACCGGTCCAGTCGAACCGGCCGGGGAGAGGTGTGGCGGTGGGCACGGTGTCCTCCAGTTCGTCCGTCGAGTACGGCGGCGGCGACGACGTGTGCCGACGGACGCCCCCAGTCATTGTCAGCGGACAGGTGTACGCCCGGCACGGCGAGATCCGCCACCCACGCCGGGACGGCACCTTTCAGGGGCGGGGCTCCAGCACCTCCCCGACGCCCGTCTCGGTGCCGTAGCTGCGCAGAGTGGTGAACTGGGCCGACAGCGGCAGTGGCGGCAGCAGTTCGGGCACCCGCCGACCGGCGAAGGCACCGGTGCGCCGCGTCCGGCCGAGAGTGACGTGCGGGCTCCACCGCCCCCGGGGCGTGAAAGGGACGACCACATCAGATCCAGCAAGCCGACAGTCACGTGAACAACAGCTCTTGTTGCAGCACCCCCCAGGGCATTGACGAGCGGGCGATCGCCGCGCTGGTTCACCCCGCTGCCGGTGGACCATCGCTCTGGCGAGGCGGGGACAGTTCTCTGAGGCCGGGAGGCACCCCGGTGTCCTCCAGGGGGTGCCACATGTTGCCCGCTTGGGCGGTGAGGACGATCAGGGCCGCCACGAAGACGAGGAAGGCCAGCACGAACGAGCCCTTCGCGATGTCCGGGTCGCCGGGGGCGGAACCGCTCACCAGGAGGTAGATGTGCACGGCCGGCGCCGCCGCGCCGAGGCCGTAGGCCCAGAGGGCCGCCCGGACGGTCGTGGTGGCCGGATGGCGGCGGGCGGCGGGGGCGTGGACGAAGAGCTCCTTGAGGTGGGCGCGAACGGCAGCCTGGAAGTCGGGGTCACGGCCCACGTCTCCGGTGCGCATCTCACTGGGGCTGATCCAGGACTGGTCGATGTAGCGGAACGCGGCCGCGGTGACCGGGTGGGCCGGTTCGGCCGCGTCCCGGACCAGTTCTATGGAGGAGTCGTCGTCGATCAGGCCGTCCTGTCGCAGCAGGCGGACGGCCACCTTGGCGGCACGGAAGGAGTTGCGTTCCAGGTCGCTGGGCTGAACGTCGGTCGAGCACAACCGCTCGCCGGAGCTCAGCAACTCCGCGTGGTAGACGTCGAGCCCCGGCCAGGCCCGCACCTGCCGGACGGCTCGGGCCTCGACCGAGCGCCGCCACAACCGGATCAACCACATCGCGACGTTCACGGCCGCCAGCGAGATGAGGCAGGTCGTCAATATCCCCATGGGATGACGATCAGGGAGGGCGCCCACCGCCCGCAAGCCCCATGGCCGCTAGCGGATCCGCCGGAACGATCGGTGGTGCCTTCACAGGCCCGGCGGCCGCTGCTTGCACGCTGCTGCTGGGCAGCTTCTCGCGCTACACGGAGCGGCCCCGCTGCGGTGAGCCGCATGAGTGGAGGCTCAGGCGGTGGCGTCCTCCGTAAGCGGGTCGTGGATAGACTCCCGGCGTCGAAGTCGTGGATGTCGTCGAAGTCGTCGGTGTTCGCCGGGACCGAGGCATCGGCGGATGGGAGGCATGCCGGTGTGCAAGGTGGATCACGAGGCCGCGGCGGTGACCGCGACCGCAGCTCTGACGGCGGCCCACCCTCACCTCAGGCATGAGGCTTCCTCACATCCGGCACTGGAAGGCTGCGAGGATGTGGAGTGGTCGTCCATTCCCGGCTGCTCGGCCGATGTCCCGGCCGTCCTGCGCGGATTGCTCGATCCCGACGCGGCCGAGATGGCCGAACGAGCGCTGGACTGGCTGGTGATGTCAGGACCGATGTCCATAAGCGCAGCGATGCCGGCGGTCGTCCCGTACCTCTTGCGACTGGCTGCCGATCCATCGGTTCCGCGCCGGAACGAGCTGTTCGGGCTCGTGCTGGTGGCCGCCGCGCTGTCCGCACCGACCGACCCCGACAACGCGTGGGACATGGCGGTCAGCGGCCCGGAGAAGGACCACCCTGAACGCGCCCTGTGCCGTGCGGCATTCGTCGCCGACGCGACATGGGTGGAACGTCTCCTGGCCGACGAGGAACTGCTGGCCGGCCTCCGCCTGGGCGAGGATGAGCGGGCCTCACTGGTCCAGGCGGCCGGACTGTAACGCGACACCGCCCACGCCCATGTCGTCATGGCTCGGTGAGAGCGTGCCCCACGAACCGCGTGCCCCACGAACGGTGTGCCCCCATGGGCCGCGTGCCCGACGAACGGCGTGCCCGACGAACGGTGTGCCCCACGAACGGTGTGCCCCCATGGGCCGCGTGCCCCGCGAACGGCGCACAGGCGGAGTCAGACGCTCTGCTTCTGCGGGTGCAGGTCGAGCGCGATGTGCGGGGCGAGCGCGTGCAGGAACTCGGTGGCATCGAAGACCTCACCGGCGGAGACGACGCCGACGGCCCTGGTGCGGCCGCTGAGGACGCGCTCGAGGGCCTCGACGACGAGGGGCGCGGTGATGGCGTAGATGTCCTGACCGCCGGCCGTGGCCCGGCGTTCGGCTCCGCCGGAGCGCACGATCACGTCGACGAGGAAGGTCTGGTCGGAACGCCCGCTCTCGTCGGCGGCGGTCGGGGCCGGAGTGTGGGGAGCGGCGACGTCGCGGGCCGCCTCGACGCTCATGTAGGTGGTCACGTCGGGGATGGACAGGTGCTGGGGAACGGTGACGGCGTCCGCCATCGTGAACTCACCGATCACCTGCCGCGGTCCCACCGGGTCCGGGAAGGTCCACTCCAGCGTGGGCGCGGCGTCGGTGCGGCGCTCCCACTGTCCGCCGCTGTAGCGCAGGCGGTGGTCGCCGCGCCGCTCGCGGGAGACCGCGCCCGAGCGCCGGGTGCCGGCGGTGGGGTGCCAGCTGCTGAGCGCGTAGGCGATGTGAGCCTCGTCGGCCTCGGTCCAGTCACCCATCGCCGCGGTGGCCAGCAGGTCGCCGAGGCCACCGAAGAAGGCCATGGCCGGGACGATCACCGCTCCCGCCTCCCTGGCCCGCTCGCGGTAGTGGGCGAAGGTATCGAGGTTGGCCTCGAGCTCGGCGGCCACGTCCAGGTAGGGAATGCCCGCACGGAGCGAGGCCTCGATGACGGGACCGGTGGTCGAGGCGAAAGGGCCGGCGCAGTTGATGACCGCCGCGGTGCCCGCCAAGGCCCGGTCCAGCGAGGCCGGGTCCTCCACCGAGGCCACCCGGGCCTCCAGCCGGTGTTCACGAGCCAGCTCCTCCAAGGTCTGCGCGTTGCGCCCCGACAGCACCGGGACGAACCCACGCGCGGCCAGCTCCGCGACCACGAACCGCCCGGTGTGACCGTACGCGCCGAACACCGCCACCAGCTGACCTGACCCCATGACACCCTCCCGCATACTCCAACGCTCGCCGCGATCTCGAATCGAACCGCTGCGGCCTGACACCCACATCCTGTCCTCACGGCAGCACCCCGCACGACTGTCGGAAACGACATGACGCGTACAGTTTCGGACATGCCCGCTGTCGCACTGGCCGTCACCGACGGCATGCTCCACTACGAACTGTCCGTGGCCGTCGAGATCTTCGGATCCGACCTGACCCACATCGTGGACCCCTGGTACGACTTCTCCGTCTGCGGAAACGGTCCGGTACACATCGACCGCTTCCGCCTCGACCCCGACCACGGACTCGACCACCTCACGCACGCGGACACGGTGATAGTCCCCGGCTGGGCCGACACCGACCGAGACCCGCCCGCCGAACTGGTGGAGGCGGTCCGTGCCGCGCACGAGGCCGGCGCCCGCGTCGCGTCCCTGTGCACGGGCGCCTTCGTCCTGGGCGCGGCGGGGCTGCTGGACGGCAGGCGCGCCACCACGCACTGGGCCCACACCAGCGAACTGGCCCGGCGCCACCCAGCGGCCACCGTCGATCCGGACGTCCTCTACGTCGACAACGGCGACGTCCTCACCTCCGCGGGCAAGGCCGCCGCCATGGACCTGTGCCTGCACCTGGTCCGCCTGGACCACGGCTCGGCCAACGCCAACAAGATCGCCCGCCGCCTGGTGATTCCACCCCACCGCGACGGCGGCCAGGCCCAGTTCATCGCCACGCCCGTCCCCGCACCGGGCAATCACCCGCTCGACGACCTCTTCCCGTGGGCACTGGAGCGGCTGGACCAACCGCTCACCGTGGAGGACCTGGCCCGCCAGGCGCGTATGAGCTCACGCCACCTCGGCCGCTATTTCAAGCATCTCACCGGCACCACACCACTGCGATGGCTCCATACCCAGCGCATCCGCCACGCCCAGGAACTACTGGAGACCACCAACGCCACCATGGACACCATCGCCGCGGCCACCGGCATGGGCACCGCCACCACCCTGCGCCGCCACTTCCACCGCACCGTCGGCGTCCCACCCGACACCTACCGCCGCACCTTCCGTCCCTGAGGAGTGGTCCCAGGACCCCACCGGGGAACCGAACAGAGCTACGGCACGGTGCTGTCCGAAGTGCCGAGCACGGCTCTACCGGCGCCTTCCTCGCCCCGGTACGGAGCGGCCCCCGACAGCCGCCAGCCGAGACACCCCACATCGGGCTCTTCGGGGCCCGTCCCGCGGCCCGGCGGGACGGTCCCCACCGCATCGCGTATTCTCACGGCACTTGCCGTGTCCGTGACCGTGGGGGGTCCGTGGTCGGCGGCCGGCTGCGAAACGATCTGGGGAATCAATGCGTTCAGTGTCCATGGGTGCCGTCTTCACCGGTGCCCTCGCCCTTGTGGGCTCCGCTCTCGCCGCCGTGCCCGCCCATGCGGCGGAGACGGGTGTCGAGATCGAGAAGGTGTCCGTGAACGGGGGCAAGTCCATCGTCTTCGGCATCTCCAGGACGGAGTCGTTCACGATCTCGGTGACCGCCTCCGACGACTCCGGGATCAGCGCGAGGGACGCCTTCCTGCAGCTGGAGCGCGAGAAGGGTGACGACTACTGGTCGTTCCACGACACGCCCACCTGCACCGTCGTCAACGCCACCACCTCCACCTGCAAGCTCACCGTCAAGCTCGACCCGGACATCGACTTGCCCCGCAACACCCTCGCGGGCCCCTGGGACGTGTACATCCAGCTGTCCTCCAAGGACGGCGACATGTACTCGGACACCTATGGCACGCACCCCGTCAAGCGCCGCGGCGCGCTGACGGTGAACGCCGGCCCCGAGCCGGTGGCCAAGGGGAAGACCATCACCGTCACCGGCAAGCTGGCGCGCGCCAACTGGGACAAGTACGTGTACGCGGGCTACACCTACCAGTCCGTGCAGCTGCAGTTCCGGCCGAAGAACAGCGACCGCTACACCACCGTGAAGACCGTGAAGAGTGACGGCACCGGCAAGCTGAAGGCGAACGTCACTGCCTCCGCGGACGGTTACTGGCGCTGGTACTTCGCCGGTACCAGCACCACCTCGGGCGTGAAGACCGCGGGCGACTACGTCGACGTGCGCTGACCCGTCCCATCCGTTCGTGCCCGCCGACCAGGAGAACTGCGGTAGGCCGAGGAAGAGCGGGGCGGCGGCCCTGCGCCGTAAGGGGCCGCCGCCTTGGGGGATCGGCGCCGACCGGGAGCTCGTGAGATCCACGCAGGGTTGCCACATGGCTGGCCCACGCAGCGTGGGCACCTAGAGGTTCTATGTCGCGTGGGACGGGCTGGAGCGGGTGGCCGACGGCTCCTACCGCCTGGGCACCCGCATCCGCGCCCTCGGCGCCGCGGCCCCCGCACCGTCTGAGGGGACGGCGATGTCCGCGTGGCCGCCGGTGCGGGATGCCAGCGTGCGGAGGGCTGTGAGTGAGAGGTCGAACAGGTCGCGTGGGCACGGCCCTGCGCCTGGTCAGCGGCGAACGCCTGCCCTTGCACGCCACGGCGGCCGGCAAGATCCTCCTCGCCCACGGCCACGGCCCGTTGGCAGAAGTACGGCGCCACACCCGCCACACGGTGACCGCCCAGGGCACCCTCGGCTCCCAGCTGATCCGGATCAGGGAGACCGGCCTGGCCACGGCCCACAAGGAGTACGTACTGGGCGAACTCTCTTTCGCCGCGCCGGTGCCGCGGTACGGCCGGGCCATGGCGGCGGTCTTCGTCACCCTGCCCACCAGCAGGTCGTACAACCACGTCGACAGCGCCCTCCGCGACGCGGCCCGCACCATCCACCGAGGACTCGCCGTGAACGGTGCTGTCCAAGACGACTCGGACCCGTGATCACTCCAGCCACACCAAGATCGTCACGCTCGTTTCCGTAGTCGCCGTACTTGGTGGACTGCCCCAACTGCTGGAGGCCTGCCGATGGAAGAGAATCGTTCGATGGCGACGTACGACCAGCTGACCGAGTGGGCCGGGCTCGGCCATGTCACGCGGGCCGGATGGGGCATAGTGTCCGGCTGGCGGATCCCGGATGCTATGAAGGCGCAGCTCGTGGAGGTGGGCATCCCGGTAGCTCCGCGCCTCATCGAGCGCGTCGTGATGCAGAGCGAGGCCGATCCGGTCCTTCTCACATCTCGCGGGCCGCTCTACCGTCTCACCGAGCAAGTGGACCCCTACGAGGCTGAGGAACGGTCATCGTTCGGCGTCGAGCCGGAGACCGGGGCGGTCTACTTCGTCCTGCCGGACGGGGAGGCGTGGTTCGCCAACTCTGGGGTCAAGGAGTGGCTCGACGTCCTTCACTGTTACGGCAGTCGTGAAGCCCTCTGCGCCATGCAGTGGACCTCTGGGGGCGCTCACGTTGCGTCTCGCGGGGCGCGGTCTGTCCGCTGTGGCAACCACGTTGCTTCCACGCGCCCGGCGAACACTTCCCGCGCTGCGGGGTGATGGCTTGGCGGCGAGCACGCTCCCGCCTACTCAGGAGACATGGGTGGATTCGGCGTTTTCATCATTGTCGTTGCCGTCGTCTGGACGATCTGGGAATACTCCCGGCCACTTGCTCCCAACGCGTGCCGCACTTGCCGAGGCAGGGGGCGCACGCCCAGTTGGAATCGCAATTTCCTGAAGGACAAGATGGAGTGCGATTGGGTGGAGTGCAGTGACTGTCGAGGTTCGGGGAGGGTGTGACGGAGCTGGTCTGTCGGTGCTGGACTTGATCGACGGCGCGGCCCGGGCACAGCCCCTCCCTCGTTCGCGGCCCGGATGTCCTTGGCGCACGCATGTCAGCTCCGGATCTGCCGGCCGGACTGGTTCTTGCGGGCACCGGCTGCTCAGCGCTGCGGGCTGGCCGAGTGTGCAGCCGTACCGGCTACGGCCAGCGGCACGGGGCCGGCCGCGCGGGGGAGTGGCGGCATCGGCATCGGCATCGGCCGGGGCAGGGGTCAGGCGGCTCTGGGGATGCCCACTCCCCGGAGTAGACGGTGGTTTTGCAGCCCAATGAGCTGTCGGGCTCAGTCATGTTGGTAGGCGGTAGGTCCGAACGGTGCGACCCGCAGTGCACCTTTCCGGTCCCTGCCACCGCCATCCTCGGCCGCCTTCTGCGTCTCTGCGACGTGATACCCATCAACGGCCATCTCGTGCAACCGACCGGGGTGGCGCCTCGTAGAGTGGGCATCGGGAAAGTCCGTTGATCCGCAGTGTCGAGCCAAGGCAGTTCGAGCGGACCGGTGGCGTTGCTTTCTCGTGCCACGCGGAAGAAGGCACAGTGCGGATCGTCCGCGAGCATGTCCATCGTTTGGGACGCGAACTCCATCTGCTTGGGGTTCGACACGAAGACGAGCGGGTCCTCGAACCACGGGATGACCTCTGCCAACACGGCATCGCCCGGGTGCCGCCACAGGCCGCGGTCAACCAGAGACGTCAGTTGGGACGGCAGAGTAAGTCCACGGACTGTCGAAGGTGCCATGGCATGCAGCTTCGCACGACAGGGCGTCTCTACCGCCGTGGAGCAACCTCCCCGCGGAGACACGCCTCGGCGCAGCCAGTTTGCTGGTTCGCGCTGCCAAGGCCGCAGACTCCAGGGCATGTGCCATTCCTGGGCTGCCTCTGGGTCTCGCCACACCGACGCGTCGAACAACGGGTCGCGCTGCTGACCGTGCGGACAGGGCGCGAGCATGGTGCGGCAGCGGGTACGGGGCGGTGAAGGCTGGGGAGTCATGTGCTCGCAAGCGGGTGTGCCGATTTCTCCTGATCATCACGGCCGGGGACCGGCGCGCGGCAAGTGCCCCGCCGGGCGGCACCCAGGCTGGGCACCGGCCGGGACTCGGCCCGGCGGGGCGCGGCCTCCATGGCGATCGGTCCCGCGCCGCTCGGCCTCCTTGGCGGGCCGCCGCCGGTCGGTGACCTGCGCGGCGAGCAGCACGCCACCACCACGACGCGAGCGTCCTCGCGAAGCGGCATCCCTCCCATGGGAGAACTCCAGTACGGCGAAGACCCCGAGCCCTCCCATCGATTCCCGGTCGTACCCCCGCACGTCCCGGTCCGACCGGGCCGTGTGGAGAGGGCTGCCCGCCTTCTCTGTGCAACGCTCGGCGACCGCAAGGTCGTCGGCGCTCATCGGGGAGCCCCCAGGACGGGCCCCGCAGCAGACCACCCGCCACGAGGACGACCTCGTCGTGGCCGGCGCACGCCGGACGACGTGCCGACCGCACCGCACCGCACCGCACGGCGCTCGCTCTCACCGCCGGGCAGCCGCCACCGCCCAGCCCGGGCCACCCGCCCCGCCGGTACGGGGCGTCCCTGCCGGAGTCCGGCCTGACGGCCGTATGCCTCGTGATGTCAGCCGTCTCAAGAACGCGCCGCTCGCATCCTGAGCTTTTCAGGTCGTCGGCGTCGCCGTCGTCGTCGCCGCCGACAGGTCGGGCCGCTCCCGCCGCCCCCGTGCCATCCGGACCGCAAGCACCATGGTCAGGCCGCCGCCCGGTGTGTCCTCGGCGTCGAGTGTGCCGCCGATGGCCTCGGCGAAGCCGCGTGCGACTGCCAGGCCGAGGCCGACGCCGGCGCCGCGGGGCGCATCGCCGTACCGCTGGAACGGCTCGAAGATCCGGTCCTTCGCCTCGTCCGGGACACCGGGCCCGCGGTCGACGACCCGCACTTCGACGCGGTCGGCGATGGCGCTCGCGGAGACAAGGACCTTCTCGCCCGGCGGGCTGTACTTGACGGCGTTCTCGACGATGTTGGCGACGGCTCGCTCCAGCAGCCCGGTGTCGACGTGGACCATGGGCAGCGTCTCGGGGACGTCCAGGTCGACGCTGCCGTCCGGGACCCCGCCGAGCGCCATGGGCACGACCTCGTCGAGGTCGGTCTCGCGGAGAACGGGCGTGACCGTGCCGGTCTGGAGGCGGGACATGTCCAGCAGGTTGCCGACCAGGTGGTCGAGCCGGTCGGCGCCCTCCTCGATGGCCTCCAGCAGTTCCGCCTGGTCCTCCTCGGACCACTCCACGTCGTCGGAGCGGAGCGAGGAAACGGCGGCCTTGATGCCCGCGAGCGGCGTGCGCAGGTCGTGGCTGACGGCGGCGAGCAGCGCGGTCCGGATGCGATTGCCCTCGGCCAGTTCCTTGGCCCGGCCGGCCTCGCGCTGCAGGCGCTGGCGGTCCAGGACGACCGCGGCCTGCGCCGCGAACGCGGCCAGCACCCGGCGGTCGGCGGCCGGCAGCACCCGGCCGCGCAGCGAGAGGGCCATGTGGTCACCGACGGGGACGGCGACGTCCGCGTCCTCGGGGATCGCGGCGGGCCGCGGGCCCACGCTGCCGGCGCGGGTCCAGGGATCCGTCTCGCCGGATCGCTCCAGCAGCGCCACCGACTCCATGCCGAAGGTCTCGCGGACCCGCTCAAGGAGAGCGTCCAGGCCCGTTTCGCCGCGCAGGACGTTGCCCGCGAGGAAGGAGAGGATCTCGGACTCGGCGCGCAGCCGGGCGGCCTGGTGGGTGCGCCGGGCCGCGAGGTCCACCACCGAGGCCACCGACACGGCCACGCCGACGAAGACCACGATGGCGAGGACGTTCTTGGGGTCGGCGACGGTCAGGGTGTGCACGGGAGGGGTGAAGAACCAGTTGAGCAGCAGCGAACCGGCGACCGCGGAGGCCAGTGCCGGCAAGAGCCCGCCCAGCAGGGCCGCCGCCACCGTCAGGGACAGGAGCAGCAGCATGTCGTTGGCGAGGCCGACGTCGGGCGCGGCACCGGTGAGGAGCCAGGTGAGCAGGACGGGCCCGAGTACGCCGACCAGCCAGCCGCCGATCACCCGCGAGCGACCGAGGCGCGCGCCCCGCGCCACCGGCAGGCCGCGGCCCTTGCCCATCTCGTCGTGCGTGATGAGGTGGACGTCGAGGTCGGGACCGGACCCGCGGGCGACCGTGGCGCCGACGCCCGGCCCGAAGACGTACTGCCAGCTCCTGCGCCGGGAGACGCCGAGGACGATCTGGGTGGCGTTCGCTCCCCGGGCGAAGTCCAGGAGGGCGGCCGGAATGTCGTCGCCGACGACGTGGTGGAAGGTGCCGCCGAGGTCCTCCACCAGGGTGCGCTGGACCGCCAGTTCCTTCGGCGACGCGGCGGTGAGGCCGTCGCTGCGGGATATGTAGACGGCCATGACCTCGCCGCCGGCGCCCTTCTCGGCCAGTCGCACGGCCCGCCGGATCAGGGTGCGTCCCTCCGGGCCGCCGGTCAGGCCGACCACGATCCGCTCGCGTGAGCCCCAGATGGCCGAGACCTCGTGCTCGCTGCGGTACTCGGTCAGGTAGGCGTCGGCCCGGTCGGCCACCCACAGCAGCGCGAGTTCACGCAAGGCGGTGAGGTTGCCGGGCCGGAAGTAGTTGGACAGGGCCGCGTCGACCTTGTCCGGCTTGTAGATGTTTCCGTGTGCCATACGGCGACGCAGCGCCTGTGGCGACATGTCGACCAGCTCTATCTGATCGGCACGCCGTGCGATCTCGTCGGGGACGGTCTCGCGCTGCCGCACTCCCGTGATCGACTCGACGACGTCGCCCAGCGACTCCAGGTGCTGGATGTTGACGGTCGTTATCACGTCGATGCCGGCGGCGAGCAGTTCCTCGACGTCCTGCCAGCGCTTGGTGTTGCGGGAACCAGGCACGTTGGTGTGGGCCAGCTCGTCGACCAGGGCGACGGCCGGGGCGCGGCGAAGCACGGCGTCCACGTCCATCTCGGTGAAGGCGCCGCCCCGGTACTCGATCTCCTTGCGGGGCACCTCCTCCAGGCCGTGCAGCATCACCTCGGTGCGCGGCCGGTGGTGGTGCTCCACGAAGGCGACGACGCAGTCGGCGCCCCGCTCGGCCCTGCGGTGCGCCTCCGCCAGCATCGCGTACGTCTTGCCGACGCCCGGTGCCGCGCCGAGGTAGATCCGTAGCTTGCCGCGTGCCATGTCGTTCCTCGGTCAGGCTTCGAAGCGGTAGCCCATGCCGGGCTCGGTGATCAGATAGCGGGGGTGGGAGGGGTCCGGCTCCAGTTTGCGGCGCAGCTGGGCCGTGTAGACGCGCAGGTAGTTGCTCTTGCTGCGCTGTGAGATGCCCCAGACCTCCTGGAGCAGCTGCTTCTGGCTGATGAGCTGCCCCGGGTGGGTCACCAGGATCTCCAGCAGATGCCACTCGGTCGGGGTGAGCCGCACGTCCCGCCCGTCCCGTACGACCTTCTTGGCGAGCAGGTCGATGGTGAAGTCGTCCGTCTCGATCAGCGAGGTCTCGGGCGCGAGGGGGATGTCCTCGGTGCGCCGGACGGCGGCCCGCAGCCGGGCCAGCAGCTCGTCCATGCTGAACGGCTTGGTGATGTAGTCGTCCGCGCCGGCGTCGAGCGCGGACACCTTCTCGCCGGACGACTGCCGGGCGGACAGGACCAGGATCGGCACCCGAGTCCAGCCCCGCAGCGCCTTGATGAGGTCGACGCCGTCCATGTCGGGCAGTCCCAGGTCGAGCAGTACGACGTCGGGCTGGCGCGCGGCGGCGAGCCGCAGGGCCGTGGCCCCGTCGGGGGCGGCGTCGACGCCGTAGTGACGTGCCTGCAAGTTGATCACCAGGGCCCGCACGAGCTGCGGGTTGTCCTCCACCACGAGCACCCGGGTCATGGGTGTGTGCTCTCCTGTCGTACGTCGGGCCGGGCGCGCCGGCTGGAGAACCGACTCTACGGCTGGGGGAGTCGGCCGGGTCGAGGTGGCCCCGGGCCCCATCGACGAGGCGCGGCCGACCCCCTGACCGCGTCACGCGTCAGCTCTGGTCCAGCAGGTTCCTGAGGGCGATGTTGAGCTTCAGGACGTTCACCCGGGGCTCGCCCATGAAGCCGAGCGTGCGGCCCTCGGTGTGCTCGTCGACGAGCGACCGGACCTCGGTGACGGGCAGGCCGTTCCTCTCGGCGATCCGGTGGACCTGGAGGTTCGCGTACTCGGGCGAGATGTCCGGGTCGAGGCCGGAGCCGGAGGACGTGACCGCGTCGGCGGGGACGTCCGACGGCTCGACCGTGTGGCCGGGGGTGGAGTTGTCCTCGGCGACGGCGGTCTTGGCGTCCTTCACCCATCGGATGAGCTCTTCGTTGTCGCCGGACCGGTTGGTCGCGCCGGACAGGATGAGCTCGTAACGGGTGTTGACGCTGTTGGTGCCGAGGCCGTTCTGCGGGCGGCCCTGGAACCATCTGAGGTCGGGCTCAGGATTCTCCTCGCCCTTCTCCTCACCCCTCCCCTCGCCCTCCTTCGGAGGCAGGTTGTAGGACTGCCCGATCAGGGACGAGCCGACGACCTCGCCGTCCGCCTTGATCTCGGAACCGTTCGCCTGGTGGGGGAAGAGTCCCTGCGCGATGCCGGTGACGGCCAGCGGATAGATGACGCCGGTCACCAGGGTCAGCACGAGGAGGGCACGCAGGCCCGCTCCGAGCAAGCGGGCGGTGTTCGCTACCGAGTTGTTCATGACGATCAGCCGATTCCGGGTATGAGGGAGATGAACAGGTCGATGATCTTGATGCCGACGAAGGGCGCGAGCAGTCCGCCGAGGCCGTAGACGGTGAGATTGCGGCGCAGCATCCTGTCGGCGCTGACCGGCCGGTACCGCACGCCCCTCAGGGACAGCGGCACCAGCGCGACGATGATCAGCGCATTGAAGATCACCGCCGAGAGGATCGCGGAGTCCGGCGAGGACAGGCCCATGATGTTGAGCTTGTCCAGGCCCGGGTGGACCGCGGCGAAGAGCGCGGGGATGATCGCGAAGTACTTGGCGACGTCGTTGGCTATGGAGAACGTCGTCAGCGCGCCCCGGGTGATGAGCAGCTGCTTGCCGATCTCGACGATCTCGATGAGCTTGGTCGGGTCGGAGTCGAGGTCGACCATGTTGCCGGCCTCCTTGGCGGCCGACGTGCCCGTGTTCATCGCCACGCCTACGTCCGCCTGCGCGAGGGCAGGGGCGTCGTTGGTGCCGTCGCCGGTCATCGCGACCAGCTTGCCGCCGGCCTGCTCCCGCTTGATGAGGGCCATCTTGTCCTCGGGGGTGGCTTCGGCGAGGAAGTCGTCCACGCCCGCCTCCTCGGCGATGGCCCTCGCGGTCAGCGGGTTGTCGCCGGTGATCATCACCGTCTTGATGCCCATGCGGCGCAGCTCCCCGAATCGCTCCCGCATGCCCTCCTTGACCACGTCCTTGAGGTGGATGACGCCCAGGATCCGGGCGCCCCGGTCATCCTCGACGGCCACCAGCAACGGCGTACCGCCCGCCTCGGAGATCCGGTCAGCGGCCTCTTGCGCCTGCGCGCAGGTGCGGTCAGTGGCCTCTTGTGCGTGCGCGGAGGTGCGGTCAGTGGCTGCTTGCGCCGCCTCGGAGATCCGGTCCGCAGGCCCTTGTGCCTCCTCGGAAGTCCGGTCCGCAGCCCCTTGCACCTCCTCGGTGACCGTTCCGCCCCGTTCCGCGACCCAGGCGATGACCGAACCGGCCGCGCCCTTGCGGATCTTCCGCCCGTCGACGTCCACACCCGACATGCGGGTCTGGGCGGTGAAGGCGATCCACTCGGCACCCGCCAGTTGGCCCTGGCGGCGCTCGCGCAGGCCGTGCCGCTCCTTGGCGAGTACGACGATCGAGCGACCCTCGGGCGTCTCGTCGGCCAGCGAGGAGAGCTGCGCGGCATCGGCCAGCTCGGCCTCGGTGGTGCCGCGCACCGGCACGAACTCGACGGCATGCCGGTTGCCGAGGGTGATGGTGCCGGTCTTGTCGAGCAGCAGCGTGGAGACGTCACCCGCGGCCTCGACCGAGCGGCCCGACATCGCCAGCACATTGCGCTGGACCAGACGGTCCATGCCCGCGATACCGATCGCGGAGAGCAGAGCGCCGATCGTGGTCGGGATCAGGCAGACCAGCAGGGCGATCAGCACGACCATCGTCAGATGCGCGCCCGCGTAGTCCGCGAAGGGCGGCAGCGTGGCCACCGCGAGGAGGAAGACGATGGTCAGCGAGGCCAGCAGGATGTTCAGCGCGATCTCGTTCGGCGTCCTCTGCCGTGCCGCACCTTCGACGAGAGTGATCATCCGGTCGATGAAGGTCTCGCCGGGCTTCGTCGTGATCTTGATGACGATGCGGTCGGAGAGGACCTTCGTACCGCCGGTGACCGCCGAGCGGTCGCCTCCGGACTCACGGATGACCGGGGCCGACTCTCCCGTGATCGCCGACTCGTCGACGGACGCCACGCCCTCTACGACGTCGCCGTCGCCGGGGATGATGTCGCCGGCCTCGCACACGACCAGGTCGCCGATCGTCAGATCAGTGCCGGGCACCTGCTCCTCATGCTCGCCCACGAGTCGGCGCGCCACCGCGTCGGTCTTGGCCTTGCGCAGGGTGTCGGCCTGCGCCTTGCCGCGGCCCTCGGCGACCGCCTCCGCGAGGTTCGCGAAGACGACGGTCGCCCAGAGCCAGGCGCTGATCGTCCACCCGAACCAGTCACCGGGGTCCTTGAACGAGAACACCGTGGTCAGTACGGACCCGACCCACACCACGAACATCACGGGCGACTTGACCTGCACCCGCGGGTCGAGCTTGCGGAAGGCGTCCGGCAGCGACGTGACCAGGTGCTTCGGGTCGAAGAGGCCGGCGCCGACACGGCTCTCGGCGGGCGTGTGCCCGATGTCGGTGGGGAGGTCGTCGTACGGCGCCCGGGTGGGAGTGGCTGTGGACATGGAGTCTTCCGACTTCTCCGAGTTCTCTATGTGGGTGGTCATCACGCCAGCCCCTCGGCGAGCGGGCCCAGCGCGAGGGCGGGAAAGTAGGTGAGACCGGTGATGATCAGGACGGCGCCCACCAGGAGGCCGGTGAACAGCGGCTTCTCCGTGCGCAGGGTGCCCGCGGTGGTCGGTACCGGCGTCTGCCGGGCGAGCGAGCCGGCCAGCGCCAGTACGAACACCATCGGCACGAAGCGGCCGAGCAGCATGGCGATGCCGAGCGTGGTGTTGAACCACGGGGTGTCGGCGTTGAGACCGGCGAAGGCCGAGCCGTTGTTGTTCGAGGCCGACGTATAGGCGTACAGGATCTCGGAGAAGCCGTGCGCCCCACTGTTGGTCATCGAGTTCGCGGGGGTGGGCAGGGCCATCGCGACTGCGGTGAAGACGAGCACCAGCGCCGGCGTGACGAGGATGTACAGGGCCGCCAGCTTCATCTGGTGGGTGCCGATCTTCTTGCCCAGGTACTCGGGCGTACGGCCGACCATCAGGCCGGCGATGAACACCGCGATGACCGCCATGATCAGCATGCCGTAGAGGCCGGAGCCCACACCGCCGGGCGCGATCTCGCCCAGCATCATGCCGAGCAGGGTGATGCCGCCGCCCAGGCCGGTGAAGGAGGAGTGGAAGGAGTTCACCGCGCCGGTGGAGGTGAGCGTGGTCGTCACCGCGAAGATCGACGAGCCGCCGATGCCGAAGCGGACCTCCTTGCCCTCCATCGCCCCCCCGGCCAGCTCGAAAGCCGGACCGTGGTGGGAGAACTCGGCCCACATCATCAGAGAGACGAAGCCCAGCCAGATGACGCCCATCGCGGCGAGGATCGCGTACCCCTGCTTCACCGAGCCCACCATGACGCCGAAGGCGCGGGTCAGGGAGAACGGGATCACCAGGATGAGGAAGATCTCGAACAGGTTGGAGAACGGCGTGGGGTTCTCGAAGGGGTGCGCGGAGTTGGCGTTGAAGTAGCCACCGCCGTTGGTGCCCAGTTCCTTGATGGCCTCCTGCGAGGCGACCGCGCCGCCGTTCCACTGCTGCGAGCCGCCCATGAACTGGCCGACCTCGTGAATGCCGGAGAAGTTCTGGATCACACCGCAGGCGACGAGCACGAACGCGGCGACGAACGCCAGCGGCACCAGGACGCGCACGACACCGCGCACCAGGTCAGCCCAGAAGTTGCCCAGCTCACCGGAGCGCGACCGCGCGAAACCGCGCACCAGCGCCACCGCCACGGCCATGCCTACGGCGGCGGAGACGAAGTTCTGCACGGCCAGCCCGGCGGTCTGCACGACATGGCCCATGGCCTGCTCGCCGTAGTACGACTGCCAGTTGGTGTTCGTGACGAAGGAGACGGCCGTGTTGAACGCCTGGTCCGGTTCGATCGAGTCGAACCCGAGTGACCCGAGTGCCCCGAGCCCGAGTGACCCGAGCGATCCGGGTGAACTCAGCGAACTGGGCGAACTGGGCAGCACGCCTTGGAGCCGCTGGAGGGCGTAGAGGAAGAGGACGCCGAACGCCGAGAAAGCGAGGACGCCGCGCAGGTAAGCGGGCCAGCGCATCTCGGTGTCGGGATCGGCACCGATGCACTTGTAGATCCACTTCTCGACGCGAAGGTGCTGCTGCGAGGAGTAGACCCTGGCCGTATACGTGCCGAGGGGGATGTAGACGAGTGCCAGTGCGCCTGTCAGCGCCAGCAACTGGAGCACACCGGCGGTTACGGGACCCATGCTGTCTCTCAGAACCTCTCCGGGAAGAGCAGCGCGAGAACGAGATAGCCCAGCAGGGAGACGGCCACGACCAGACCGACGACATTCTCGGCGGTCACAGCTTCGTCACCCCCTTGGCGATGAAGGCCACCAGCGCGAAACCCGCGAGCGTGGTGACGACGAAGGCCAGATCAGCCATCGCGAACTCCTGGAGTCAGGCTCGATCACACGGACGAGCTCGATTGCACGGACGAGTAGAGGAAAGCGCCTCCATGGCCGGATCGCAGTGCCCGTTGACGGCTCTCTAACGGCATTGCGGAGCGTCTTGACGGGATGCATACGCCGGCTGGCCCTCGCGGTGGGTTGGGGGCTTGGGGTGCGGGTGAGCGGATCTGAGGCAGACGGAAGCGCGGGCGGTGGATCGCGGCGTCCGTTTGCCGCTGCCGTAATGGGGTGCTGGCGCTGCTGTCGGGAGGGTCGGGGTACAGGTCAGCCGGGGTTGGGCGTGGGCCGGACGGCCGGGTCCCTTGCGCCGGGCCGCCGTCAGTGGGGCGGCGCTGTCAGGCGGGGGGCTTCGGCGGGGGAGGGGCCTGGGGCGTGATGCCGGCGCGCGGGAGGGCGCCACTGGTCGGGAGCGTCACCGGTCATCGTCGGCGAGCAGGCCGGCGGCCGCAGGGCTTGCCGTGCGGGAAGAGGGTGGGAGTGCGGCCGACGTGCCGGAGGTGCCTTCCGTCTCATGTTCACGGTCAGCAACTCAACCCGGCTCGGCCCGAGGTCCCGGCCCGGCACCAGCGTTCCCAGAGCACCACCCGCTCCGTCTCCTCCGGCCCCGGCTCCGGCTCCGGCTCCGGCTCCGGCTCCGGCTCCGTCAGGATGAGCACATGCTCATTGTGATCGGCGGACTGCCCGGCACAGGCAAGACCACCCTGGCGCGACTGCTGGCCGCGCGCATCGACGCGGTCCACCTACGCATCGACACCATCGAACAGGCAATCGTCCGCTCCGGCCTGGCACAGCACCCCGTCGGACCCGCCGGCTACGTCATCGGATACGCCCTGGCCGACGAACATCTCCGGCAAGGACTCACCGTGATCGCGGAATCCGTGAACCCCCTGACTGTCACCCGCGACAGCTGGCGAAGCGTGGGCCATCGGGCAGCCGTCCCCGTCGTCGAAGTGGAAGTCATCTGCTCGGACCCGGACGAGCACCGACACCGCGTGACCACGAGAGAGACCGACATTCCCGACCTGCCGCTGCCCAACTGGCAACAGGTCCTCCATCGCGACTACGAACCGTGGAACCGTGAGCACGTCGTCATAGACACCGCCGGACAAGACCCGAAACAGTCACTCGCCCTACTCCTTCATCATCTTGGTCACACCTGGCGGACGCCACCTGATTCCTGACCGGCGGCCCCATCGGGCCGCTAGAACGGAACCGGCGAGGGCGGCAAAGCCCACACGGTGTCATGGCCGATCAGGAACAGGCGCCAGCTTGTCTTCAGCCTCGGTCCGCCCATGGCGGGGTGGCTGGCGGGCCTGAGCGTGAGCGGTCGAATCGGGATGCGCCGTTGAGCAAGGCAGTTGCATACTCACCGCATGGCTTTGTTCTCTGGGCGGTTCCGGGATCCGCGCAGCACGGAGTACGACTTCATCAGCTTGATCATCGTGCGGTGTCCTGGTTGCCAAAAGGCCGCTCGTGTCGTTCCAGCGCCTGAAGGCTCTGATCCCGGGGGTCGGATCCTGTTCAGGCCGCGGCGTCTGGTCTGTCGTGGCTGCGGAGTGTCCCGGGTGTGGAGCGGCCGTTGTGTCGCGCTCCCTGCCGGCACCGCTCAACCCGCGACGGATCCGTACTTCGGTATGCCTTTGTGGCTCCAGGTGGAGACCCGGCATGGGTGGCTGTGGGCGTACAACCTCGAACATCTCGACTTGATCCGTCGTTTCGTCCAGGCACCGCTGCGGGAACGAGCGCCCTGGTACGACACCGGGCAGAAGATGACGTTGGTGGCCCGTCTGCCGGCATGGATCAAGCGGGCGAAGAACCGGGACGAGATCCTGTGTGCCGTCAGCCGCATCCAGGCCTCGCTGGTTGCCGCCTGACCTGCTCACAAGAACAAGCTCAAGAGCACCACTGAAGCCGCCCTGCGGCACGTTCGCCGCCACCTCATCACTGTCGACAACCTCTGCGCAGCCAGCACCAGCGTGATGACATGACCTCCGCACGAGCCCGCATCCGCCGCCGTGGTGCCGGGCGCGGGAGTTACCGTACGCCTTGTCGGCCGGGACCTTGTCGAGGTGTCTCCGACGGAGTCGCGGCCTGAGCGAACGACCGGGATCCGGAAGATGAGCGAGCGAAGTGCTTGGACGTCGTGGAAGTTCGCGGCGGCTGTCCCGATGAGCGACGCCCGCCGCAGGTCAGGGCGCGACGGGTCTGATCGGGGCGAGCGACGGTACGGCCAGAGCAGCGATGCGATGATCGGTGAGAAACGCCCTGGGCGTGTCTGGGTATCGGCGGGTCCGCAGTGCTCGGTCGGCTTCCCGGGCCCTGACTTCCCGACGCTCGGCGGGGTCCCAGGTGTTGGGCGGTCTGCCGGCGCCCCACTGGTCCCGCCGGCCCGGCGGACGGGAGTGCTCGACGGGTCTCAGGGGCTCGGCGCGGTCAGGTACCGCTGGATCGTCGGTGCCAGCCAAGCCGCGATCTCCGCCCGCGCCAACCCCACCGCTGGCGGCATCCGCAGTACGTACCGCGTGAGCGCCAGCCCCAGCAGCTGCGAGGCCATCAGTGCCGCCCGCGCCGGGACCTGCTCCGGATCGGGGCACACCTGCCGGGCAACCGGCAGCAGTTGGTCCCGCAGAATGCCCTGCATGCGCACCGCACCGGCCTGGTTGGTCACGCCGACCCGCAGCAGGGCGGTGAGGACCTCATTGTTCTCCCACATGTCCAGGAAGTGCTCGACGAGGATCCGGCCCGCGTCCTGTCGGCGGTCGGCCCCGCTCACGTCAGGCAGCCGCAGGTCGATGGCGACGGCCGCCGCGAATAGGCCCTCTTTGTTGCCGTAGTACCGCATCACCATCGACGGATCGATGTTCGCGTCCTTGGCAATGGCGCGGATGGTGGCTCGCTCGTAGCCGTCGGTCGCGAAGCGTTCGCGGGCCGCCGCGAGGATCGCACTGCGGGTGGCGTCGGAGCGGCGGGGGGCGCCGGAGACGGGAACCGAGGAGGTGTTGTCGCTGCCGTTCATGCCATCAAGCGTAGGCCAACAAGTGTTCGCCAACAGCTGTTTGCCAACAACCGTTGACACGACCCTGCATGCCTGGCTACCTTCGTCAACGAGCGTTTGCCAACATGTGTTGGCAATAGGCGACGGCCAGCAAGTGCTGGCACTAGGAGGCCACAATGAACGGCACCGCCACCCACCGCACCGTGATCGTCGTCGGCTCCGGCCCCACCGGCCTCCTTCTCGCCGGTGACCTCGCCACAGCCGGCGTCACCGTGACCCTCGTCGAGAAGCGGCCGCGCAAGATCAGCAACCTCTCTCGCGCCTTCGGCGTGCACGCCCGCACCCTGGAGCAGCTCGACGCCCGCGGCCTCGCCGACGAGCTCCTCACCACCGGTGACACCATCACCGGTCTGCGGCTCTTCCGTCGCCTCTCCCTCGATCTGAGTACGCTGCCCTCCCGTTTCCCGTTCCTGCTCATCACCCCGCAGTACGAAGTCGAGCGGCTCCTGGAGCGGCGGGCCCGGGACGCTGGGGTGGAGTTCGCGTACGAGAGCGAGGTCGTGGGGCTGCGGCAGGACGCCGACGGGGTCGACCTCGACGTGCGTGGCGCGGACGGGGCGGTCGTCACCCGCCGGGCCGCCTACGTCGTCGGCGCCGACGGTCACCGTAGCGCCGTGCGGGAGGCGATCGGTCTGGACTTCCCCGGCGTCTCCGTCATCAAGTCGTTGATCCTGGCCGATGTCCGGCTCGCCGAGAAGCCCGAGGGCGTTCTCACCGTCAACGGCCGCGGCGACGCCTTCGCCATGATCGCCTCCTTCGGCGACGGCTGGTACCGGGTCATGGGCTGGAACCGCCGCAACGAGGTCTCCGACGACGCCCCGCTCGACCTCGACGAGGTCAAGGAGATCACCCGTCGTGCCCTGGGCACCGACTACGGCATGCACGACGCCCGCTGGCTCTCCCGTTTTCACAGTGACGAGCGCCAGGCACCGCACTACCGGGTCGGGCGGGTCTTCCTCGCCGGAGACGCCGCGCACATCCACTCACCGGCCGGCGGGCAGGGCATGAACACTGGCCTCCAGGACGCCGCCAACCTGAGCTGGAAGCTCGCCGCCGCTGTCCACGGCCGGGCGCCCGAAGGGCTCCTCGACAGCTACGAGGCCGAGCGCCACCCGGTCGGCAGGGCAGTGCTGCGCAGCAGTGGCGGACTGGTCCGGCTGGCCCGCGCGCGGAATCCGCTGCTGCGTGCCGCCCGGGCCCTGGTCTCCGCGTTCGTCGACATGACCCCGCCCGTCCAGCGCAAGGCCCTGGGCCAGATCACCGGGATCGGCTACGCCTACCCCGCCCCCCGAGGCGCCCACCGCCTCACCGGCACCCGTGTCCCCGACGTCGCACTGAAGGACTCTCGGCTCTACGAGGCGCTGCGCGGCGGCCGGTTCGTACTGATCACGCCCGGGGCGTACGAAGGTCCCGGTGTCCCTGAGGGATGGCTGACCGTGGAGCGCTGGGCGAGCGACCGCCGGACGACGGTCCTGGTACGGCCTGACGGATACGTGGCCTGGGCGGCGGAGGACGCGGACGCGGCGGGGATCGAGGAGGCGGTGGCCCGGTATCTGGGTTAGGCCGGATCCGATCGACGGAACCCAGGGGGCGACGCGTCGGCAAGAGCCGGCCGTCGTCTCGACCAAGGCGGTCGTGCTCGCCGATCTCGGCGTCACCGTGGTCCATCTCCACGTCGACCGTTCCGTGATCCGCCGCCCGTATCCCGCGGCTGCACCGCTTCATCACCACCGTGGGCATGCATCCCTGGCGCAGTAGGGAGCCGCCGCCGCTGCCGTGCCTATGGGTTTCGCCCTGGCCTCCCATGCACAGGCCTGTCGGGTCAGGGGGAGACCAGCGCGGACAGGTCGGGCTCCGTGATCGGGGAGTGCTTTGTGGTCATCGAGATTCCTGCTCCGACCAACTTGCCGCCATCGAAGCCGCGGGAGGCCGCGCCGACCACGGCGTCCCCTTTCACCGACTGCGAGTCCACGATCCCCGCGGTCGGCTCCGCGTCCCGGCCCTCCGCCTCGCGGACGCGTTCCCTCAGCCGGTCGTGGAACTCCCTGATCAGAGCGTTGTCGCGCCGGCGTCGGAAGAACGCGTAGACCCGGTCCCAGGGCAGGAGGTCCGCCGGTATCGCCCGCCACTTGATCCCGTTGTCGACCAGATACCGCACCGCGTCGACCATCTGCCGGTGGCAGTAGCTCTCCGGCCTGCCTCCCCGACCGTCCATCCATGCCGGGACCGGCAACATCGTCCGCACCACGGCCCACTCCGCGTCCGTCATGTCCGACGTATAGCGAGGCCGGCGGCCCGGTTTGTCGGCCGCGTTCCCGAACCTGTGAGCAAGACAGTCACACCCCGGAGTGAACAGACTGGACGCCACCGGAACGACCACGTACAACTGCGACAACAGGGCCTCCTGGCGCTCGGGCTTCGACAACCACGAGCTGTTCAGGAGGCCTTCCTTCATGCTCTGCCAACCGCGAACTCACCCGATCCAGCCCCCCGTTCGAACCTGCGGGCCGTGCGCCGATCAGTTAGAAGGGAGGTTCGAGATCGCCGCGGCCATCGCTATGTGGCCCGCAGTCCCAGGGCTCCTCCTGCAAAGGTTCAATGCCGGTGACGTCGTGGCCCCATGCTTCGAGGGCCTTCCGGGCAACGCGCCGGTCAGGGTCGTCGCTGCTGGTGTCTAGGATGCGGCGCGCGTGCACGGCGAGGTGATCGCGGTGCTGGGCGAGCGCGGGGTGTTCGGCGAGGATGAGCGCGGCGAGGCCGGCGGCTTCGCGCACATCCTCGTGACTGTCCTGCAGGAAGGGCGCGACGGCTCGATAAAGCATCGGGCGCAGGTCCCGGAAGGCCGCCAGCGTGGTGTCGTGGGTGAGGAAGCCAGGGAAGTACTGCTCGGTGCGGTCGACAATCTCGTCGGAGGCGTCGTAGGCCGTGGAAACCAACCAGTTCAACAAGGTCGCGCGGACGGGGACGTTGCGATACGGCCGGAGGGCCATGGCCGCCGGGTGGGTGAGGATGCCGGCGACATACATGGCGACGGGAGCTGTGGCTTCGTAGATGCTGTTCTGGTGGCCAACCAGCTCACTCAGTTTCCGACAAAGCGGTGACCTGCACCTTGGGATCAGGCTCCAGCAACCGTGCCAGGACTTTGGGAAGGCACTCACCGTTCCCGAAAGCCGTCTGGAGCGAACCCCAATCAGTCTCCGCCAGGACTACCTGATACGGCGGCAAGTCAGGCTCGCTGGGCGCCCCGGCCTTGGAGCTGCTGTGGTTCACAGGCCAAACCTAGACCAGACTTCTGACACGATTCCCGTGCGGGCCGGTTAGAAGGCTCGTCTCTGCGGTGGAGGTGCCGGGATGCCGTCGGTAGGGCCTCCTGGTGTGCTCAAGGTCTCGACAACCCAGAGCTGCACCAGAGGCCCTGTCTTCATGCACGGACAGACCGAAGATCGCCCGACCGAGCCGCCGCATTCGGACCCATGCTCACCAGGATCGGTACGACAACGGTTTCTCACACATGCCCGGCGGCGCTGAGTAGGGCAGCGCCTCAACTCTTGACGGCCTCTGCGATCTGCTGGGCGGCCTGGGTGGGTGTGAGATGCGTGGTGTCGATGACCTCGGCCTCGGCGTGCAGCCATGTGCGGGCCGCCTCAGCGTAGGGCGCAAGGTATTTGAGACGAAACGGGGAGTTGGGTCCAAGAACGGTGTCGCCCGCGATGCGCCCGCGCAGGGTGTCCTGGTCGGCATCGAGGACGAAGTGCCGGACGGGAATGGAGTACTGGGCAAGGCCCGAGCTGATCTCGCGCCAGTACTGCTCGACCAGGACCGTCATGGGGATGACCAGGGTGCCGCCGGTGTAGTCGAGGACGCGTCGGGCGGTCTCGACCACGAGTGGCCGCCACGGCGGCCAGTGCTGGAAGTTGTCCGTCGCGGGCAGCCCCGGCGTGATGTCCATGAGTGTCTCGCCGACCTTCTCGGCGTCGAACACCCTTGAGTCCGGGATCAGTTGCTGCACGAGCGCACTGGTCGTCGTCTTGCCTGCGCCGTGGGTGCCGTTGAGCCATACGATCACGGACTTGACGCTAGCGTCTGCGGTCGGCAGGGACGGGAAGAAGAGAGAATCCGGCATGGCTTCGGCGCGTCTCGGACGCTGTCAGCTCTGCTACCTGGCCTGTCCCTGTGTCTCGGCTGAGGTGGGCGAAACTTACCTTGAACAGGGCGGAGGAGCGGAGCCCTCTCTGGTACGGTGCGCCGATGCCAGCTATCAGGAAGTTCCAAGTCACCTTCGACTGCGCAGAGCCTGAGCGTCTCGCTCGCTTCTGGTGCGAGGTGTTGGGGTACGTAATACCGCCGCCGCCGGAGGGGTTCGGCACTTGGGACGAATACAAGCAGTCGCAGCCCCCTGAGCAGCGGGATTCGTGGTTCGCCTGTATAGATCCCACAGGTGTGGGCCCGCGACTGTACTTCCAGCGCGTCCCCGAAGGGAAGGCTGCCAAGAACCGGCTGCATCTCGACGTCCGGGTCGCCACCGGACTCAGGGGTGAAGAGCGCCTCGCCGCACTTGAGGCCGAATGCGCACGTCTGGTCCCGCTCGGCGCGGTACACGTGCAGACCCTGTACGACGGCAACGATGCCTGCATCCCCATGCAGGACATCGAGGGCAACGAGTTCTGTCTTGACTGAGCATTCCTGAGCCGGAGAGGCGGGGACCACCGTCCTTGGACCTCTCCGGCGTCGACCTGAGCTGGAGTTACTCAGCGACGGCGAGATTGTGGCGCCGGGCGATTCCGAGCATCGCGGTATGAATGCCGTCACCCCTCAGGAGGCAGTCGCAAGGGGTCTCTATAGGCCTTCATCGACGCGAATACGTGCTCCACGCGGGCCTGGAGCTTGCCAGGGACTGGGGCGCGCCTACCTCGGGAGAAGCGACTCTGGCTTGGCTCCGTCACGGCTCGCCACCGTTACCCCGCGTCGTCGCAGGATGGGATCCTGCGACGGCCGGAGACCTTCACCGAGACGGAGCACCTTCGTCCTGTTCGGCGGTTCCAGCGACGGCCGAACCGAGATCGGTGGGGAGGTGTCGCACTGCCAGGGCGACGGCTTCCTCGGCTGTGGCGGCCTCGCCGAGTACGTCGTCGGAGAGCGGGTGCCTCTTCACGCGGAATGGGCTGCCACTGTGTGACGGAACGATGGCCACCTCATTGCGGAACGGGTATCCAGTGGAGGAGCTGAAGCCGAGCGTCCAATGGCTGGAGAATACATAGAGCCGTCGCAGCCGTGGCTCTGTATGAGCCGCTTCCACGAGTTCGCCGAACCCTGTGAAATCCGGTTCCTCGGCTGCCTGCTCCTGCATCGTGCGCCATTGCAGGTCGACCACTGCGGCCGGCCCGCGTTCGTGAGCTTCGGCACGCTCGCTGGAGCGTAGGAACGACAGCTCCGCCCGCAGCTCTCGCAGGCTCCTGCCCTGCCCCCATGCCGCTCCGGCCCTGACGACATCCGCCAGGTCGGGCGTGGCTCCGGTGATGAGTTCGATGCCGTGACTCCAGCCGGAGACACCGAACCAGCGGCTCTCCGCACCGATGTGAACGGACAGCGGCTTGCGCTCAGGGACCGACGAGGCGATGCCCGCCGAAACGAGTGGGCCCCAATCGCCGGATACTACGGTGAGATCGGCACCGAGTTCGGCCGCCAGTTGTTCCAGTGCTGCGGCCAGGCTGCCCGCAGCAGCCAGATCAGGGTAAAGGTCGGAGTCCACCTTCATAGTCTGCCCTCGCGACGCCACCAAGAGAACGGCGATCAGACGTCGTAGCGACGTCGTGGGCGCGTGACTTCGACTGTCTGTTGCTCACGGCCTGGGGAGCCATTGGCATCACACTCAGACAACCCACGAAAAGTGAGCCAGAAACCGAGCCACGACAGCGGTTGTTCATCCTCACGGGAGGCCTCGTATCGCGGCGAGGGCGATGCTCATGAGAACGGACAGCACCTCATCGCACCCGTCGCACCAGTGACGCCTGCAGGTCGGGCCTCACCTTGTTGACCCGTCATCGGAGAGCTGTGCGCTTCCCCATCGATTCCAGAGTGTGTGGTGCCAATCATCGGCGTCCGGACCGGGCGGCTGTACTACAGGGACCGGGCCAGGGGCGGTCTCGATGATGTGCAGCAGCGTCCAGGCGACGCCATAGCAGTCATCCGGGCCGAAACAGCTGGCCAGGGCCTGCGCTTCCTTGGTCGTGACGGGCTTGCAGATGGCCTCGAGTTGCTGGACGCGCCGGTCGATCTCGTCCTCATCGGCGTTCCAGTCAGGCAGTGGGCCGTCAGCAACGAAGGCTTGGACTTCGGGTCTCATCTGCGAATGATCCACTGCTGTGAACGGGCCGGGCAAGGCCGTCCTTGGCGTCGGCGCGAAGGTCCTCAGTACCCAAAAGTCGACCACCCGGAGCATGTCGGCCAGGATGTGATCACCTTTCCAAGCTGACCTGCTGCGGGCCACCGGCTCCATGGGCCCGTAGCCGCCGGCTTCGACGCCGTGCATCCTTCGAGGTCAGAATGACTCCTCGTCGTCCTCGCCTTCGTCACCCAGCTCAACCGAAACGAGATGCAGGAGGAAGCCCCCGGACGGACGGCACTTGCCTGTCACCTCGGTCCTCCGCGTCATTGCGGTTGCCCGGAGACCGCCGCATCAGCCCGCTGGACATCGACGCCCAGCGCCGGCCGACCCGAGCGGACATTATCGGCGAGGTGGGGCGGCGGTGCGAGTGCCTACCGGGCGCGGGGCGAACGGGCCGTCCAGGGCTGCCCATTGCAGGAGCAGGATGGTCTTGCCGTCGACGATGCGTCCGTCGCGGGTCATGGCGAGGGCTTCGGTGAAGGGCAGTTCGAGGACCTCGATGTCCTCGCCTTCCTCTTCCAAGCCACCCCCGGCTCCGGCGCGGTCGGCGGGGGTGTAGGGCGCGGCGAAGAAGTGGAGGCGTTCGGTGACGGAGCCGGGGCTCATGTAGGCGTCGAGGACGTGGGTGAGCGAGCCGAGGGTGACGCCGAGTTCCTCGGCCGCCTCGCGGCGGATGGCGGCGGGCGGATCGTCCGCGTCCAGCAGTCCTGCGGCTGCTTCGACGAGCATCCCGTCGGGGTGGTCGTTGACGTAGGCGGGGTAGCGGAACTGGCGGGTGAGCAGGACGCAGCCGCGGGCGGTGTCGTAGGGCAGGACGACGGCGCCGTTGCCGCGGTCGTACGTCTCGCGCACCTGCGTTTCCCAGCGTCCGTCGCGGCGGCGGTGGTCGAAGGTGGTGCGGCGCAGGACGTGCCAGCCCTGAGAGGTCAGTTCGACGTCGCGGACCACGACGTCCGGGTTACGGGCGAGATCGCGTCCGGCCCGGTCGAGGCCGGTGCGGCCGCGGTGGTCGGGGACGTCGACGCCGGGGCGGGCTCGAGGAGTCACACGGCCTCCCGCTGGGCGCGGTGGGGGATCTCGGCTATGTCGTGGTAGACGGGCAGGCCTCGGCGGCAGGCGGTGGCGACGTCCTGGTCGGCTCCGGTGGAGTCGCCCGGCAGGCGCAGAACGGCGTCGCAATGGGCCAGCAGGCGCTCGGCGGTCGGGTACAGCACCTGATCGGCGAGGGGATCGGTGGGGCCCGCGCCGGCCGAGTGCAGGACGGGCAGGGCGATCCACTCTCCGATCACGGGAAGGTGGCCCGCGGCGAAGACGGGCCATGCGGCCGCTTCGAGGCGCGCCAGGTTGGCGGCCATGGCCTGCGGGTCGCCGTTGGTGCCGGAGCGATAGGGCCCGGCGATGAGGATGAGCATGGGCTTGTCGGTCACGGGCGCTACGATACATGCAGAAACGTGCAAGAACGGGAGAGAACACGGATGCTGGCTGCCGAACGGCGTGACCACTTGCTCGATCTGCTTGCGCAACGAGGAAAGATCGTCGCCAAGGACGTCGCCGCCGAACTGTGCATTTCCGAGGACACCGTGCGGCGCGACCTGCGCGACATGGCGAGTGAAGGGCTGTGCCAACGGGTCTACGGCGGGGCGCTTCCTGTGTCGCCGGCCGTGGTGGACTACGGCTCCCGACAGGCCGTGGCCCCGGACGGCAAGCGGAAGGTCGCCTCGGTGGCCGCCGGGTTGGTGCGGCCCGGTGGCGTGGTGATCATTGACGGCGGTACCACCGCTCTTGCCGTCGTCCACGCGCTGCCGAAGGACCTGGCATGCACCGTGATCACCCACAGTCCGCCGGTCGCAGTCGCTCTGCTCGACCATCCGCGGGTCGAGGTCTTCATGCTCGGCGGCCGCCTCTTCAAGCACTCGGCGGTAACCTGCGGTGCGGCGGCGGCCGAGGCCGCGCAGAACGTCTCCGCCGACCTGTTCCTCCTGGGTGTGACCGGCGTGCACCCGGAGGCGGGGCTCACCACCGGTGACGCCGAGGACGCGGCGATGAAACGCGCCCTCGCGGCACGGGCGGCGGACACCTACGTCCTCGCCTCCTCCGAGAAGATCGGTACCGCTTCCCGGTTCCGTGTCCTGCCCTGGGAGGACATCAGCGGACTGATCACGGACGGGGCGCCGCACGACCCGGTGATCGAGGAGCTCACGGCGCGCGGGATCGAGGTGCTGACGGCCGACTGACCGCGGTGGCTTGGGTTGTGGAAGCGGTCGATCGGGGCCGGTTTTCGGGATGCCCGGCTCCGACGCGTCGGGAGGGGGTCGCGTCCGCGCCGCGATTGGAGCAGTCCCGGTCGGGGCGCCGCCCCCGCCCATGCGGTCACCGAGCCGGACGGGCGGGCGCTCTGGGGCAGTCCCGGCGGATTCAGCGGAAGAGACCGCTGCGCAGTCCCGGCCGGTTCATGGTGGCTCTGAGGGGGATGGCTCTCGTACGGATCGACCGTCGGCGACTGGACTCGCGAGTCTTCGGGCGACGTGACGGGCGCGTCCTGGACCGCTGCCGCTCCCTTTTGCGCGCGTGGGCCTGCCGAGAACGACTCCGGCCAGGACCAGTACCAGTCCGCCCGACTGCTGAACGGTCAGCACTTCGGAGGCGATCACCGTACCCAGCAGTACGCCTGTGACGGGGTTGAGCAGTCCCAGCAGACCCACAGTCCCCGCGGGCAGGTGCCGCAGTCCGGCGAACCAGGCGGTGAAGGCCAGCGCGGTGGCGACCAGCGAGACGTAGACGAACGCGAGAAGCGCGGGCGCGGAGAGCGCGGGGGGAGGCCCTTCCGCGACTGCCGCCGCGGGGAGCAGCAGCAGGCCTCCGGCGGTGAGCTGCCAGGCGGTCGAGGCGAGCACGTCGGCGTCTGTACTCCACCGTTTGGTCAGAATGTGACCGAACGATGACGTGAGCAGGGCGGCGGCCGAGGCGAGGACGCCTCCTGCGCTCACTTCTTCCGCGCCGGTGAGCAGCATGAGGCACACCCCGGCGAGCCCGATCGCGGCACCGGTCAGGTGGAGGGCCTGAGGGCGTTCGGATATCAGGAGCCAGGCCATGAGCATCATCGTCAGCGGGGACACCGCCATGACGGTCGAGGCGAGGCTCGTAGGCAGCGTCTGTGAAGCGACGTAGACGAGGGTGAAGAACACGCTCACGTTGAGCAGGCCCAGCACTGCGGATCTCCACCACCACGCGCCGCGCGGTCGCTGTCTGCACAGGGCCAGCAGGACGAGGCCGGCAGGCAGTGCCCGCCAGGCGGCTCCCCACAGCGGGCGGTCGGTGGGAAGGAACTCGTGCGTGACGAAGTAGTTGGTGCCCCAGGCCACCGGCGCGACCGCGGTCAGTGCTGTCCACCGCATATTGGCTTCCATGGAAGATATAGTAGCTTCCCGGGAAGCTACTATGAGGTTCATGGACGATCAGCACGCGCTGGACCATGTAGCCCGCATCCAGGCCGAGTGGCGTCGGCAGCGGCCTGACGTCGACACATCCCCGCAAGGGGTGATCGGTCGGCTGCACCGCCTGGCCGATCGGCTAACCGGGGAACTTCGCCTCGTGTACGACCGTTACGGCCTCAGCGAGGGAGAGTTCGACGTCCTGTGCGCACTGCGACGCGCCGGTGAGCCCTACGAACGGGCCCCCGGCGAGCTTGCCGCGCACACCATGGTCACCACCGGCGCGATGACGAAAAGGATCGACCGGTTGGAGCGGGCCGGCCTTGTCACCCGCCGCCGATCGGACGACGACCAGCGCGGCCGGATCGTCGCCCTCACGGAACCCGGACGCGAAGTGATCGACCAGGCGTTCACCGACCACATGCGCAACGAACACCGCCTGCTGGATCTGCTGACACCCGCCGAGGCCGAGACGCTCGAATCGCTGCTCACCACCTGGCTCTCGCGGATGGAAGACGGAAAGTGAGGGCGGATGGCCGATGCCGGGGAAGGTCCCGTTCCGCAGCTTCCGCGCGCCTGCACGCGGGCGCCTGCATCGTCGCCGGTCTGCTGCCGTGGCCGGACACACGCGTCCCCGAGGTGACGCTGGTGCGCCGAATGACCGGATCTGGTCCGGCCGCCCGGGTTGCGGCTCAGGTCCCTCGACGTGTGATCGGGCGCGTGACGTCTAGGGCACGCGGGACCTCGGCGTACGTGTCCGCCAGAGCCCGGGCCGGAACGGAAACTCGGCGTCCTTGGCGGTGACAATGTGCCCGGTGGTGACGACGATCTCCTCCAGTGACGTGAAGCCGACGCTCTCGTGCCGCGGGAGATGGGCCGGGTCGGACCACTCCAGCTAGCGGTGCAACGCTGCCTCGGTGGACGCCGGGACCGAGATGGGGGAGTGGCCCGGGGCGTCGGGTGTCCCAGTGGCCGCGGCGCCGGTCCAGAGCACCTTCCGGCGCAGTGATCCGCCGAGCGAAAATCAACGGCCCACGAGGGTGAAGCGCCCGTCGCCGTTCTTGGAGATCTCGCCCGGAGCTGGACGGGCTTGAGGTCGGCGCCGGTGACCGCGCCGGAGTGGTTGCCGTAGCCGACGCCGTCCGGTGATGGAGGTTCCCGCAGAACCCGTGCCAGGCCTTGGCTGCAGCAAGTCACGCTGTGAGAACGGCAGATGCGGGCAGTGGGCGGCGTACGGGGTGAGGTGGCGGTAGTGCACCGCTGCCATCTGCCCCAGCTCCACCTCGCGGCTGGTCGTGCGCAGCCGACCGCCCCAGAACGACGCCCCGGCTTTGACGGGAGCGGCGCCGAGTCTTCAACGACCTGTGTGACCGCTATCTCGATGGCGAAGGTGCGGGCCTCCTTCTGACCGCATCGCCACTCACGTCGGGGCGCTTTTGGAGGGGTGGTGTGACGTCACCGAGGATGTGGAGGAGACGTCTCCTTTTGGCATGGGGTCGTTGATCGGAGAGGCGAGGGGCCCAGGCATCTACTTCGCCTTGCGGTGGGACAGGGCAGAGGGAGCGTCCGCTCATGCCGCAGCCCTCGCGGGCGCGATGGGGCTGGTCGGCTTCGATCCCCACTGGAGACGACTCAGGGCCTAATCACCCTGGCCAGTCGGCAGTGGCCGATCAGAAGCGCCGCTAGGACAGTGTCTGAGACTCAGCCAACGCCATGTTGTCGGGGCTGCTGTGCATCGCCGGTGGAGGAACTGGTGTGTCAGCAGAAGCCGACCTCGGTGAAATGGCACCCACCGCGCTCTGCTTGAGGCAGTACCTGTCGAGAGGTGAGCGTCGGAGCTTTCCGGAAGTACTGGCGGTAGCCGGATGCACGGAACCTCAGGTCGAACGCATGACCTTCGATGTGCCAGAGCGGAAGGTCCTTACGATTGTCATCCGGCTCCAGTCGGTGCACTCCGTCGATCTCCAGGTCCGGGCTCGTGCCTCTGAAGTCGAGGTCCCCCTCGAGATCCCAAACGTCTTCGAAGACGAGCGTCGCCGGGGCAATCCAGAAGGAGAAATGTGTCGCCGGTGGGACCGGGTGGACCCAGCGCACGATGTAGTCGAGGTCGAGGAGAAGTCGCGGCAGGACGTCGTCGGTCGGTTGCACGGACAAGCCGTAGACGGTGGCGTCGTGCCAGCCCATTTCCGAGAAGTCGGCGTCGCTCCATACGCTCTTGGAAAGGCCTGATTCCTGGTGGCCAACGTTGTTCATGCCCGTATCCAACCATTCCACCTGCGGAACCCGGCCGTGGGTTGGGGTTGCGCGACAGGGGAACGAGCACCTGACCGTCGTGTTGGTCGGCCTCGGGCGGGACGACGAATCACGATGCCGATCAGCGCCCAGCGCGTCATGGTCTTCGAGGGTGCCGGACTGGTCTCGTGGTCCCGGGCGAGACGCCGGTGGGCGGCAATCCATGAGAACGTGCGCTCAAGCGCCCACCGCTTGGGCGGGACCTGAAATCCCCCTGCACGATCTCGGATCAGCGGTTGCGCTGCTAACCCACGCGGAGCAACTCCGCCCGGTCTGCCGATTGGCGGCCTCTCGGCCTCCGAAACTGAGCTGAACACCACGCAGACTCAGAGACGTACTGGTCGCGGCACTGCCGCGCAGGCACCCGCTGGCCTCCACCTCCCCGCTGCCCACGGCCAGACTCGCCGGGGAGTCGTTCGCCATGTTCCCCCGCCGTATGGGACCGGCCCTGCACGACCGCATCACCAGGCTGACCCGGGCCGCCGGCTTCGAGGTCCAGGTCTCGCAGGAGGCTGGCCATATGCAGACCGTCATCGGGCTGGTCGCGGCCGAGGTGGGCGTCTCCATCGTCCCCTGTGCCATGGCGGCGCTGCGGCAACCCGGTGTCGAGTTCCGGCAACTCACTCCCACACCCGAGCCGCTGCCCATCGACCTCGTCTGGCGCCGGGGTGAGACGAACCCGGTGGTGCGCAACTTCCGTACGGTCCTCACCACCGACTCGCCCGCACGACGAGGCCGTCTCGACAGCTGAGCCGTTGGCCACGGTCCTGCTGGTGCCGGCCGGTGCGTGGTCTTGCGCCGATCGGCGGGAAGGGCGGGGGAGGGGCCGGACACTCGGTTGACCTCGTTGGCCGAGCCGGTCACCGCGTGCAGGCACAGTCCGTAGGACGCCACCGACTCCATCTGTGCCCGTGTCAGGGAGAGCTGCCACCGTCCGCCGTGGCCGAGCTTCAGGTCCGGTGCGACGGATTGTCCAGCCTGCCGGCGAGGCCGACGAGGGTGCGCACTGCGACCACTGTCCCGGACTCGAAGTAGCAGTTGGAGATGACTCCGGTCGGGGTTGGAGCGAAGACCAAGGACAATCGACGTCCAGGACCGCCCATGCCGCCCTCTGTGAAGAAGGAGAGCGTCACACGACAGTCGGCGTAGGCAGGTCTCACTCGCTGCCGTACGGTCCAGCACCAGGTTGTCTCGTCCGTGACCAGGCGACGGACGCGTCGATCGTTCTTCACCGGCACACCGTAGGCGGGAAGTTCCCATCAGGCCACAGGATTCCCGCATGCCGTGACAGCCCACCGTGGCCGTCTGCCAGACAGGCCAGACACTTCACCGCCGACCGTGGGTCCGGAGCGGGTGGCAGCATCAGGTGACGGGTTGAGCCCGGCGGCCGTGCCATCCTTGCCCCGATGGTGCCGCACCGCACCGCTCCGGACCGCCGTGCGCCCGTCACGGACGAAGGCGAGCACTGTCGCGACGAATCGCCATCGGCCACGTCGAAGGCCCGGTGATCACTGCCGCCGTGCGGGATCTGCGCTGCCGTCATCAGAGGCCGAGATCGCCACCCGGTACTTGACCTGCCGCGACGTCGCGGCGCTCGCTGACAAGCGCGTCGCCCTGATCGCGCGGGCCCCGCTGCCCCTCGCGGCCGACGACGTTTTCACCGCCCTGCTTAGGAGGAGGGAGCCCCGGGTGCTCGCGGCGCCGCGCAGCCATTCCCTAGCACACTGCGTCCCGACCTCGTCACCGTCCCGATCGAAGGCGCTCCGCCCAGCCAGGTCGTCCTGGTCAGCCGCAAGGGCGACCTCGATCCGATGATCAGGAAACTCCGGCTGGCGGCCGCGGCCGTCCTGACCTCCCCGCAGCCTGGCCAACGGCCGGAGGCATTTACGGACGAGGCGGGCGTGTGATGCGGGCGTGCGATGCGGGCGTGCGATGCGCCTGGCGAGGCTCGGGGGCGGGTGCGGGCTGGTACTGCGGAGCGAGGGAGCCCAGGGCCCAGAGCAGGTGGTCGGCCGCATCTGCCACCGCCGCCACCACCACCACCACCGCAACCGCCGCCGCCACGACCCTCGGTCTGCCCCTCGGTTCCCGACTCGGCTCGCCCTGTGGGTTCGGGACCCGGCTCGCCCCGTCCATCGTCGGTGGTCAGCTGCGGACGCGCAGCCCGAAACCCGTGCGGCCCGTGGGCTCCAGTCCCTCCTTCAGGTGCAGCGAGGGGATCTCGTAGTCGCCGAAGTTCTGCCGCCGGAATGCGATCGGCTCGGTTGATTCCAGGGTGAGCAGGCGCTGCTCCCAGGCCTTGGCGACGTCCGGGTAGCTCTCGCTGGTCATCCGGTCGGTGCCGTACAGGACGAACGGCGGCAGCACCTCGATGCCCGGGTAGTAGAGGATCCCGTGGTGGATCGGGAACAGCAGGTCGTCGATGGGGCCGTTGATCCCGCGGGCGGCGTAGTGCGACTCCGGGCCGCCGGCGGTCACCGACAGGAGAGCTCTCCTGCCCGCGAGGGTGCCTTCGCCGAAGCGCTCGCCGTACTTGGTGTCGCTGTGCTCGCCGACGCCGTACGCGAAGTGGAAGGTGAAGACCCGGTCCACCCAACCCTTGAGGATCGCGGGCATCGAGTACCACCACAGCGGGAACTGGAAGATGATCGTGTCCGCCCACAGCAGCTTCTGCTGCTCGGCGACGACGTCCGGCGTGAGCGTCCCGGCGTCGAAGGCCCGGCCCGAGTCCAGGGCGACCTTCAGCGGACGTGAGGCGTTGGGGCCGTAGTCCGCGGCGTCCACGACCGCCTTCCAGTTCATGGCGTACAGATCGCTCACCCGTACCTCGTGCCCGGCGTTCTCCAACGTGGAGATTGCGAGGTCCTTCAGCGAGCCGTTGAGCGACTTCGGCTCCGGGTGGGCGTACACGATCAGCGTCTTCATCGGAACTCCTTCGGATCGGGTGCCTTCGATCCTGGGCGCCGCGGCGCCCGGCGTTCAGAGGCCGCTGTTCCGTCGGACGGGACTTCCTGGTAACGGCAGGACCACCCTCACGGGCACCACCGAGGCGATACTGGGGGCATGGACGATCTCGCGGGCTTCCTTCGGACCCGGCGTTCCCGGGTCGACCCGGCGGCTGTCGGCATCCCCACCGACAGCCGCCGCCGAGTCGAAGGGCTGCGCCGCGAAGAGGTCGCGCACCTGTCCGGCGTCAGCGTCGACTACTACGTACGCCTGGAGCAGGGCCGCGCGACCCAGCCCTCCGAGCAGGTCCTCGACGCCCTCGCACGCGTCCTCGACCTCGACGAGACCGAACGCGGGCATCTCCACCGGCTCGCGCGGCAACGCAGCCGCCGTGCGAAGGCGCCGGGCGGGCGGCTCCGGCCCGAGCTGCTGCGCGTCCTCGACCTGGTCGCCGACGGACCCGCGCTGATCATGAACCACCGCCTGGACGTGCTCGCCGGGAACCGCCTCGCCGGGCTCCTCTTCGGCCGACCGATGCCAGGCATGAACACCGCACAGCACATCTTCCTCGAGGAGGCCGAGCGCGGCCTCTACGCGGACTGGGAGAACTGCACGCTCGACGTGGTCGGGCACCTGCGCCTGGCCGCCGGCAAATACCCCGAGGATCCCCGCCTGGCCTCACTCATCGGCGAACTGGCCATGGGCAGCGAGCGCTTTCGCCGCCTCTGGGCCCGCGCGGACGTGCGCGCCCGCACCTATGGACGCAAGGCGTATCGGCATCCGCTGGTCGGGCTGTTGGAACTGCACCAGGAGAACTTCGCGCTACCGGACGCATCAGGCACAGAGTTGCTGGTGCTGTCCGCGGCCCCCGGCAGCCCCTCCGAGGACGGGCTGCGCCTGCTCGCAGGGCTGGGCGCGGCCGGCGGCGACGCGCATACCGCAGTGAACGCTCAGGTCCGCGAGTAGCTCGACACGACGCCCGCGCCCACCGCCCGGCATCCTCAGCGCTGACGGCTTTCCGGGCCCGACAGTTGCATCTCTGTGGGCAGCGGGGCGCCTTCCGTAACGACTTCCGGCTCGGGCTCTGTGCGGCGTGCTCACGGCGAGTGTGTGACCCGCTGTCGAATCGGACGCCTTCGGAGCTGGGGTGAGGTGAGCCCCAGAGCCCGGTTGTCCTGTCCGGCAGCCATGTGGTCGAGCCATCGTTCATACCAGGCGAGAAAGTCCGGGGCCGAGGAGACGTTCGGGCCCCAGAAGCCGTCTGCGTTGCCGATGAGCATGCGCCCGGTGAGTGGGCCGGTCATGCCTATGAGGACGAGATCGCTGCAGCCGCGTTCGATGACGTGCAGGAACAGGTCACCACTGCGGGTGGGGCGATAGGCCCGGCTGAATCCTCTTGAGCCTGTGCCGGCGTCTTTGGGGTTCATCGTGAAGAGGGTGCAGTCCCTCAACGGGATCAGTCCGTAGTACGGAGACGCGCCGCTGCCGCCCATGTCGGTGAGGAAGTCCCGGTAGGGCTGCGGGAGTTCCACGTCATGCTCGGCCTGAAAGGCGTCTGCCTGACCTTTGGCGAGGCGGGAGCCGAGACGAAATTCGTGCCGCTCTTCCCCGAAGGAGTGGCTTCGGTTGGGTGCGTAGGGGATACGTGCCAGCTTGCGTCGCAACCGCGGGATGCGGGAGTCCATGCGGGCTCTTCTCTCGTGTCGCCCGCAATCTATCGCACGGCACCAGCTCGGTGTCGGTCGACAGTGGCGGGCGGGCGGCTGCGATCGGTTCGTCGGGCATGCTGTCCGGCGACGCCGTTCAGATTCCGATCAGCATCCAGATCAACGCACGCGGTGACATCGTCGACGTGAGCGGCTTGCCGGACACGGACTTTGGCAGTGCCCGCGTCAACACCGGTTGGCACGCCCGTGTGTGACGTGGCAGCTGCACTCCGAACCAGGGGCGCGCGCCTGGACTCCTGCGCAGGCCCGCCAGGCAGGCCCAACGGCCGACCCAGGTGCAGCCGTGACGGTGGCGATGTCCGTCGGGCTCGAACTGCGTAATCCGTTGCGGAACGCCGGGCGGATTGGTCCGGAATCCCTTTTCACCTGATCAGGTCTGGGACCAATCCACCCGATGCGCAGAACCGGATTCCCTGCGTGAGGGACGAAGAGAAGGATGAGCGGGTACGGCAGGGTCTGCCGCGTTTGGCGCTGAGTGCCCTGGGCGCGCTGAGCGGGGCGCTGGTCTGCTTCGCCGCACTGGCGGTGGGCGAACTGGTTGCGGCGGCGGTGCGTCCGCAGTCCAGTCCGGTCATCGCGGTGGGCGGCGCGTCCATCGACGTGACCCCTGCTCCGGTCAAGGACTGGGCGATCCGCCACTTCGGCACCGACGACAAGCTCGTACTGCAGCTCGGCATTCTCGCCGTACTGGCCTTCCTGGCCCTGGCGTTGGGTGTGCTGGCGCTGCGGTTCAGGCGGGTCGGAGCCGTCGGGGTCCTTCTCCTCGGGGCCGTGGGGGCGGCGGCCGCCGTCAGCCGGCCCGACTCCACGGGCCTTACCGACGCACTGCCCTCAGTCGTGGGGACGGTTGCCGGGGCGCTGCTTCTGTGCGTTCTGGTGGGCCGCCTGACCGCGGGGAGGCGGACACCGGCATCGGCGCCCGCGCCCGCACCCGGGCCCGCGCCGACGCCTACCGGCCCGACTCGATGTCCGTCCACGAGGACTACGCCAAGGACCACGGCATCGAGATCGGCTCCACGATCGCCGTCGACTTCA